>CADCPA010000272.1 GCA_902803135.1 uncultured bacterium | reverse complement strand
CCGGATGCTCCTTGTTGATGAGGCGGCCGACCTCCGTCGTCGTCGACGGCGAGGGCGTGACCTCGGCGCCGTAGGTGCGCATCACCTCGCGGCGGAACGGCTTCTGCTCGTACGAGCACTTGACCATGTAGACGCGGCAGTCGAGGCCGAAGAAGGCGCTCGCCATCGACAGGGCCGTACCCCACTGGCCCGCGCCCGTCTCGGTCGTCACGCCCTTCAGCCCCTGCGCCTTCGCGTAGTAGGCCTGCGCGACGGCGGAATTGAGCTTGTGCGAACCCGAGGTGTTGTTGCCTTCGAACTTGTAGTAGATCTTCGCCGGCGTGCCGAGCGCCTCTTCGAGGAAGTAGGCGCGGATGAGCGGCGACGGACGGAACATCCGGTAGAAATCGCGGATGGCCTTCGGGATTTTGAACAGCGGCGTGTTGTCGTCCAGTTCCTGGCGGATCAGCTCCTTGCAGAAGACCGGCTCGAGATCGGCCGCGGTGCACGGCTTTCCCGTCGCGGGATTCAGCAGCGGCGCCGGCTTCTTCTGCATGTCGGCGCGCACGTTGTACCAGCACTCGGGCAATTCGTTTTCGTCGAGGTAGGTCTTGTAGGGTATCGTCTTCATGGTCTGCTTCCTTTGTGTTTGGAGATTGCTCAAGTCGCCGGCTTGACTTCACGATCGTCATTTCCCGCTGCCGGACTGTCCGGCTGCCGCTCCGTTCCTCATTCGCGCGGTCCTGCGGAACAGCAAAGGCGGAAGCCGTTGTTGCTAAGGCGGTGGCCGGGGTAGTCCCAGCCGCGGTGCGCGGAGCGGCAGCACCGCGCGTCGAGGTACCAGTTGCCGCCGCGCAGCACACGGCCGTTGTACGAGGAAGAACCCACGGGGTCTTTGCCGTACGCCAGCTCGCTGTTCCAATCGAGGCACCATTCCCACACGTTCCCGTGCATGTCGTAGAGACCCCAGGCGTTCGGCTCGTATGCTCCGACGGCCGTATGGTGACTCAATTGACCGCCTCTGCCGTCCGGCATGTGTCGCGCGAAGGTCGCATCGTCCTCCTTCCAGCCGCGCACTTCCTGGTTGAGCGTGAACCGCCCCAGCTTCAGGAGGTCCTCCTCCTTGTCGCCACCGTTGTTATACGCGCTCGTCGTTCCCGCCCGGCAGGCGTACTCCCACTGCGCCTCGGTCGGCAGATCGAACCCGTCGATTCCGGTTCGCGCCCGGAGTTTCCCCATGAACGAATCCGGGTCCACTGCGGAGGACGCCGGCCACTTCGCCCCCTCGCCCTTCCCCCGGATCATGTCGTACGACACGCTCTCCACCGGCCGCGCGTCGCCGTTGAATTTGGACGGATTCGATCCCGTCACCAGTTCGTACTGTTTTTGCGTCACCTCGAAGACGCCGCAGTAGAACGGTTTCGTGAGCGTGACGCGGTGCAATTCGTTCATCTGGTTCTCGCCCATGATGAACGATCCCGCCTCGATGCGGCGCAGCACCAGCTTGGTGGTCTTGTACTCGCCCGTCCAGCCGCCGCGCGGCACGTCATTCAGATAGGAGACGGGATACTTCTTCGCCCCGGCGGAGAGGTTGACGACGAGGTAGCGTGCCGAATCCGTCGCGGCGATGCGACGCTCCGCGATGGGCGACTGCGCCTCCTTGCTCTCGACCGCCGTCGGCAGCGCCGCCGCCGTCCCCGCGAGCAGCGCAAAAACGGCGAGGGCACAACCTGGAAGATCACCCCGCCTCTGCGATTTTCTGCCAAATATGGACATATCTATTTTCCCCTTCTGCTTATTTTCCGCATCGACATTCCGCATCGACAGCCGCATTATACCAAACGACGGCGCGACGCGCAACACAGGAACGAAATTGCGAGGGGAAATCAAAAAGTTGAACGCCTGTTTGCGGTTCTTCAACCGCTCGGCTTCCTCTATGGTTATGCGGCGCGGCAGAAAATGCCGTTCCGCGAAATGCGTTTTGACCTGCGTGCCAGACGCCTCCGGCAGTCGCTGGATACCTTTCATCCACCCCATTGACTGCGATGCGCGAATATGCGATAATATGCATCACCAAAACGATGCAGAAAGGAGATTCTTGAAAATGACTACGGCGTTGACATTTAGGGCAGAGAGTGATTTCATCGATGCTATTCGATCGTATTCGAAGAAGGCTGGGCTAAGCGTCAATGCGGCGCTGAAGGAAATCATAGCACCGGCTATCGGTTTTGCACGCCGCCGTTCAAATATGCCGCGAAACAATCTTGCTTCATTTTGCGGTGCGCTAAAGGATGTGGATTGCAGCGAACTTGAGGCAACGCAGGCGGCCTTTTCGGAAATAGACGAGGAGATGTGGAAATGAAGCCACTTCTGCTCGACACAAACGTGCTGATTAGACTCTTCCGCAGCGACAGCAAGATTGCCGACATAATATCGGCGTACGAGAGAATAGTCGTTCCAAGTGTCGTTCTTGGGGAATTCAAGGCGGGGGCCGATCCTACGAAGACATGTGGGCGAAGACAGCTTGAAGTGTTGGAATCCTTTCTCGATTCGCCGTCAGTTGGCATTATCCCCGTCACAGAGGATATTGCATCCGTCTATGCGCGGATTTTCAGGGTTCTGAAAGCGAACGGTACTCCGGTCCCGCAGAACGACATGTGGATTGCCGCCTGTGCCGTGGATGTTGGGGCCACGCTGATCTCGTCAGACGCCCACTTCGCAAGCATTCCGCTTCTTGACATGCATATAGTGGAATAGGTGAGCAATTAAAACCGTCCTCATAAACCGCGCCGTCCCGGGGAACCCGCCCCAGAATGAATCGAGGAAGTGCCCTTCGCCGCGCACCGCGTCGAACGCCTGGCGCGTGATGTTGCCGCAGCGATAGCCGCCGATCTGCCAGCACCGCCACGCCATCGACCCGCGGTTCTCGTCCGCAGCCATTTCAATCACGGTCTCAACGCCGTTATGGGCAGATTTTCGGATGTTTCATAGATAGATATTAGGATACTCAGGACTTCGGACGGGGACTCAAGACTCAGGACTGTTACTGGGACTCACGACTTAGGGCTCAAGACCATCGCGGCACCGCAGCCCTGAGTCCCAGCAGCACGTTTCATCGGAACACGTCGGCCATCAACGCCGTGCATTTGCCGCAATGGCGGCAGTCGGCCGCATGGGGACAGTCCCTCACCTCGGGCCAGAGCGGCGCGCGGTCGAAGGCCTTGTTGTCGAAGATCTTCGGCAGCTTCGGCACGGGGTCCATCAGCTGCGCGAGGTCGCCCTCGTGCGAATACGTCGCATAGGCCTTGAGAATCGCCACCGGGTCGGGGTGGCGGCGCGTGGCGATCTTCACATAGTCGACGTAGGGCTCGTAGCGCGACAGGTCTTCCGGACGGATCCATGTCGAGCGCAGGAACTCTTCGTAGTTGCCGCGGGCGTAGTTCGTCGCGCAGCGGAAGACCGAGAAGCCGTACTTCCTGCCGACTTCGGACTGCGCGCGGCGGTTGTGTCCGTGCAGGTTGTCGTGGAACGTCTGGAACGGGCACTGCCGCAGGCAGCCGGAATTGACCTGCATGCCCATGCTCTTTCCATGCGCCTGCGCCCATCCGGACGACTCCTTCACGTACACCAGATCGCGCGCGCGTTCACGCGTGATGTAGAACATGTCGAAGAGTTCGAGGATCGACTCGTAGCCCAACGTGCCGTGCACGCGCATGTTCACGCTGAGACGGATCTTCACCGACGGATAGCGCCTGCGCAGCACCGTCATCACGAACGGCGACGTGGTCGTCACGATTTCGGGGAAAAGCCCTTCGCGATCCATCTCGTCGAGCGTGCGCGTGACAAGGTCTTCCAACTCGGGCGAAATCGCATGGTCGCCGTAGCAGTTGCAATTGAAGAGCGTGTCGAGCTCGATGCCCTGCGCGCGCGCCCAGCGGAGATCGTCCAGCAGCCGCGCCCGCACCTCGGGCGTGAAGTCGGGCGCCGGACGGCACGAGAGCACGCCCGGCCACGCGAAGAACGTCTCCTTGATGCGGGGCAGGTAGGCGGCGCAGGCGGCCTGGTAGTCGGCATTGAAGAAATGTCCGACGGCCAGCTTACGGCGCACGTGAGAGGAATCCATCATTGGCTAGTCCAGCTTGAGATAGTCGAAATCGGCGTGGCCGCCCGTCTCTTCCGTCGCATAGTGGAAGAGCGCGAAACGGTGGCCCGTGAAATGCGGAATCGTGTAGAACATGCGGAAGGAACGGCCGAGCGGGAACCAGGCAATCCCATCCTCACTGTAAAAGAAGCGGCCGAGGTCGTCGCCTTCGGGATTGCCCGTGAAGTTCTCGTCCGCCGTGCGCGCGAAGTCGCCGACCGCCTTGAGGTAGACCTCCTTCGTCGTCGGCTTCAGCTCGACGCGACCGCCCTGCCCGGACTGAATGCCGGGCCCGCGCACCTCGACGAACGTCTGTCCGTCGCGCGTCTTGTGCGCCGCGATGCAGGCGTAGTCCTTCTGGAAGAAGGCGAGCCCCGCCCAGTCGCCGGGCTTCAATCCCGACACGTCGAGCTTGGTGACGCCGCGGCAGACCGGACCCCAGCAGCGTTGCGTCAGCGTGTTGCGGGCGGCGAGCAGATCGGCGTCGATGCGGTCCGTCGTCAGACGCATCCACCCGGGACGCGCGGCGAGCGACCACAGCCCGTTCGCGGGATTGTGGTTCCACTGCCAGACAAGGTTGAGCTTGTCGGCATCGAAATCGTCCGACGCGACGATGCCCGGCTTCGGATCCGCCGCGGTCGAACGGAGGTTGCGCTTTTCGACGACGGGCCAGTCGTCCTGCCACGTCACCGGCAGCACGTACGGACACCGCCCCACCGCGCCGCGATCGCCGAAGAACACGCCATACCAGTTGCCCGCTTCGTCGTCGATGAACGAACCCTGCGCAATGCCCTCATGCTCGAGGACGACGCGCCCTTCCGCGTACGGACCGCGCAGATTGCGCGACCGGTGCACGGCGACGAGGCGGCAATGGCCCTTCGGCCAGCAGATGTTGACGAGGTAGTACCAGCCGTTGCGCTTGAGAACCTGGGTGCCCTCGCCAAGCCCCCGCTGCGTCGGCACGCAGTCGACGATGCTCTTGAGCACGATTTCGCCGTCGTCGACGAAACCGGAGAGGTCGTCTGCGAGCGTCAGCAGCTTGACGCTGCCGTGGAAGGACGAGAAGACGTAGAACTTGCCGTCCTCGATCCAGAGCGACTCGTCGTAGGCCTTCGGCCGGAGACGCTGGAAGTTCCAGGGCCGGCCGTTTTCGGGATCCTTCGTCCAGAAGAGATACGTCGAGTCGATGCCGTTGTTGAAACTCGTGGCGTAGAAGAGATCCGTCTGCGCATCGTAGCGGATCGAGCTCGCCCATGTTCCGTGCATGTAGTCGTCCTTGCCGTCGTCGAGGCGGTCGTTCGGACGGTTCTCGATCGTCTCGTAGCAGTAGGACCCCATCGTCCAGTCGACGAGGTTGGTCGACACCATCACCGGCATGCCCGGATTGAAGTGCATCGTCGTCGAAATCATGTAGTACTTCGATCCCTTCCGGCAGATCGAGACGTCCGGGACGTCCGCCCACAGCGTCGGCAGCAGGGAAGTGGACGCCGCGCGGGAGACGCCCGATTTCGTCTGGTGGATGAAGGGAATCGATCCGTCGGGCCGGCGCGCGTACTTCTCGATGCAGAAGCTGCGACGGCAGTCCGCGCCGGTCGGCAGGTTCGCGTTGTGGTAGACGAGATACCACGAATCCTTGAAGAACACGCTGCCGCCGTGGATTGTGCCGGTGTTTTCGGCGCAATCGGTGATGGCGCCGCGGTAGGTCCACGGACCGTGGATCGACTTCGCCGTCGAATAGGCCCAGAATTCCGGACACCCGCCCGCCGCGTATTCGAGGTAGTAGGTGTCGCCGATCTTGTAGATCCACGGCGCTTCTTCGAAGTTCGTGTTCACCGATCCGTCGCGACGGTGGCCCGCGCCCCACTTTTTCCAGAGCGGCGCGCCGAAACACGCGGGATCCATGAGGCCGGGCACCGGCTTCACCTCGCCCGCGAGCTCGTACATGTTGTTCTTCAGCTCGACGTACCAGCAGCCCGGGTTGCCGCCGCAGTTGCCCCAGAAGAGCCAGGCCCTGCCGTCGTCGTCCACGAAGACGGTTGGATCGATGTAGCCCGCGGGCGCGCGCAGCAGCGCCTCGCCGACCGGATCGGTCCACGGCCCCTCCACCGAGTCGGCCATGGCGACGCCGATCGCGTCTCCCCCCTTCCCGTGCTGCACGGCGACATACCAGTACCACTTTCCATCGCGCTTGATCGCCTGCGAGGCCCACGCGCGGTCGCCCTGGCGCGCCCACTTGAAGGTGGAGGTGTCCATCACCGCGCCGTACGTCTCCCAGTGGACCATGTCCTTCGTCGAGAAGACCTGCCAGTCTTTCATGAAGTATCCACGCGCGTCGGGCTCGTCATGTCCCGTGAAGACATAGAGCGTGTCGCCGTCGACCACCGGCGCGGGGTCGGGCGAGAACCGGTCCTTGACAATCGGATTGGTACCGTCGGACTGCGGCAGCGCCACGGCGGCCGCGAGAAGCAGACTGATGGAAAACATGAGGTTCCTCCTTTGAAGTTTGTCGAATCCCATCCTCACCGGATTTCCTCGTAGCTGACGAAGGCGAGGCGCTTCGAATCAGGCGACCAGGAATTGACGTTGATGGTGCCCTGGCCGCCGAAGAGTTTCGCCAGCACGCGATTCTCCCCGCCGGCGGCCGGCATCAGCATGAGTTCGACCTGCTTGCCGGGCAGGTGTTCGCCCGGCTGGAGATCGCCCTTGCGGTAGGCGAGGAACACGACCCACTGCCCGTCGGGAGAGACGTGGGGGAACCAGCAGTTGCGTTCGGTCTCATGCGTCATCTGCGTCTGTTCGGATCCGTCGCGCTTCATGCGCCACACCTGCATGAGGCCGGAACGCACCGAGCAGAACCAGATGTGCTTTCCGTCAGGCGAATATTCGGGGCCGTCGTCGAGGCCCGGCGCGTCCGTCAGGCGCACCTCCTCGCCGCCGTCGGCCGAAATCGCGTACACGTCGCCGCGCGGATCGGCGTCGCGCATCGCGCAATAGACGAGTTCACGCCCGTCCGGACTCCATCCGTGGAGATAGGACGGCTTCTTCGCCGTCACCTGCCGCGGTTCGACGCCGCCGTCGAGCGGAAGGATGAAGACCTGCGAGCCGCCGTGGCGGTCGTTGCTCACGGCGACGGACTTCCCGTCCGCGGAGAGTACATGGTCGTTGTTGCAGCGCGTGCAGAAGCCCGTGTCAAGCAAGGTCGCGCACCCCCCTTCCGCGGGAAGACGCCAGAGCCGTCCGTCCGCATTGTAGATGAAGGCCGCGCCGTCCTTCGTCCAGTTCGGCGCCTCGATCTTGCGCAGGAACGTCTTCTTCACCTCGCGCGCGCCGGTCGCGGGCTCGATCGTCTCAAGACGGCAGACGGCGGACGGCGCCGTCAACCTGAGCGTGCGGAAGCCGAAGCGCGGGAGCGCCAGCGATTCAAGGCGGTCGGCGAACGTGAAGGTCTGCTTCGCGTCGTCGCCGGCGGCGTTGTAGAGACGGACCTCGAAGTCGCGATTGCCGGCCCAGCGCAGCGCGGAGAGTTCAAAGCCCGTACCGTCGAGCGAGAGGAAGGATTCGCAGGCCGCGCCCTTGCCGGCCGGCGCGCCCGGCGCCACGAGACGCGTCAGGAGCGGTTCGGCGCGCATGCGGCTCGTGCGTTCGACGTCCGCCTTGTCCCAGGCGCCGCGATGCGGCCGGAAGGCGAACTGCATGTCCAGGGGCGCGGTGATCGTGTAGTCGCGTCCCCAGAGCCCGCCGCCGGAGTACTGCGCCGTGAGGGCCAGCGGGAAGTTCGGCCCGAAGGAATACGAGCCCGTATGGTCGGTGAACACGGCGAGGCCGCGATTCGAAGCCGCGTCCGTCAGATCCACCCAGTTGAGGACGATGTTGTGGCGGATGGCGCGCCAGTCGCCGAACCAGGTGTGGTCGAGCCGGCTCGCGCAGACGTCGAACGGCGCGTCCTTGAAGAGCCGGCCGTTCCGGACGACGGAGGGGAACAGCACGTTGAGCTTATAGCGGTCGTCGGCGAAGCCGCGACGCGACTCCTCGCGCCGGCGGCCCGCATGCGCAAATTCGCCGATGCCGGGATTCTTGTTCCAATCGACATGGAGCGAGCAGGCGACCGTGGGATCGTTCGCCGTCAGCGTGTAGATCTGCGTGAACGGCGACCCGGCGATCTCGCCGCGCACGGTGACGGCGAGCCGCGGCGTGTCCGCGCCCGCAACCGTACAGACTGCCGGCTGCTCGCAGGAGGAACGCCAGCGATTGCGCTTGTAGAAGTGGCCGCGGAGTTCGCCGAAAAGGCAGTTGGCGTCCGTCGGCATCGCGTCGGCGGCGAAGGACGCGCCGTCGCCTGCGAAGGTTTCGCCGTCCGCCGTCTTCACGTGCACAATGGCGCCGCCGCGAGACGGATCGAAGACGAGCTCGAGGGTGCCGTTGGAGACGGTGAGACGTCCGTCGGCGCCCTTCCGGGCCGTGCAGACGGCCTGGCCCTGCGCGGCGGCGAGGGCCGCCGTGCGCGTGTAGGCGCGGTAGCCGAAGGACGGCACATCCGCGGGGAAGAGGAACGCGGCGCCGGCGGCCGAGGCGGGGAACGTCACGTACTCCCGGCGCGCGTGGCCCTGCGTGTTGCACACGAGGAGGCGCGGCGCGGCGGAGGCCGGCAGCGTCGCCGCGAGCGCGGCGAGGGAGGCGTCGATTTCCGACTCCGCGCGGGCGAGCGAATTGCCCGTCCATTCGTCGATCCACATCGCCCATGTCTTGTCCTTCTTGTGGAGGCCGTTGTAGGGGACGATCCAGGAATCGTGGTGCTGGGCGAGGCAGAGCGTGCGCCAGCCGTCCTCGAGCGAGTCGGCGTGCGGCGGACGGAACGCGGCGATGCAGGCGAGGGAGGCGGCTTTTTCCGCCTGGACAAGACGGTTCTCCGCCGCGCGCACTTCACGTCCGATCACGTTCATGACGGTGGAGCCCCACATCAGGTTGGGACGGACATCCTCCTGGGAGAACTTCCAGTCAACGGCGGCGGAAGTGTCGGCCACCTCTTCGAAGTACTGACGCCAGGTGACGTAGCGCACGTCCTTCTTCTTCATGTGGTCTTCGCCGCCCCAGGGTCCGCCCGTCCAGCCGGCATCCTGGTAGGTCATGCCGACGGGATGCGCGATGCCGGCTTCCCTGCAGGCCGCCAGATAGGCGTTGCCGTTGCCCCACGAGGTCGTCTGCCACACGGAACCGGGCTGGAGCGCTTCGCAGGCGGGACGCGGCACGGCGGGCATCTTCGTGCCGTCCGGCCCCACCATCGTCACGCGTTCGCCGCCGAAAGCCGCCGGGTAGCCGCCCCAGCAGGTGTTGGGGCAGCGGAGCACGGCGTACTTGAAGCCAAAGGACTTCAAAATTGCGGGCAAGGCGCTCGTGAAGCACGGTTCTTCGCAGGCGTAGGTCACGACCTCCGCGTCGGGGAAGTGCTTGCGGAGTTCCTTGAAGCCGAGTTCGAACTGACGGAGGATGCTTTCGCCCGAAATGTTCCACAAATAGGGCTGGGCGTAGGTCGGATTCGTGAACTCGACGCGCGGCGTCTTGGCGTAGTCTTGCAGACGCGCAAGGTCCTTCGGCGCCAGGTCGGCGACGACGTCCCAGGTCGCGGGCTCGATTTCGAGGCCGATATTCCAGTCCGGATGCCGGTCGAGCTGGTCGCATATGAAACCCGTATAGGTTTCACGCGGGTAGTGTCCGTACATGCCGCCGTGAAAGCCGTCCACAAACCAGCAGGTCGTCGCAAAGAGCGCAGCCAGAAACGTCATGGTAAAGTCCTCTCTGTCACTTTGCCGCGTCGAGCTGAGCCAGCAGCGCGGCGGCCGCAGCCGCTTCGGCGGCCGCCTTCGACCGTCCCGTCGCCTGGGCCGCGCCCAGACCCTTCACCGAGATGCGCACCGTAACCGTCGGCGCGTGGTCGGGACCCGTCACCAGCAGAACCTCGTAGACCGGCCGTTGCGGAGGTCTGAGATTCTGGGCGATTTTCTGGACGCACAGACGCGGATTCGCGCGGCGTTCATCGAAATCCTCCTTCACGGGAAGGTTCAAATTCTCAAACACGCGCCGGGCGGCCTCGATGCCGCCGTCGAGCCACACCGCGCCCATCACGGCTTCCATCGCGTCGGCGAACACCTTGGCGCCCTCCGCGAAATCGGGAAGTCCCGTACCGCGCACGAGGAACCGGCGCAGCCCGATGCGTTCACCAAGTTCCGCCAGCGACTTGCCGGACACGAGATGCGTGCGGCGAACCGTGAGCGGACCCTCCTGTTCCGCGGGGAACGCCGCATAGAGGGCGTCGGCCGAGAGAAGCCCGAACACGGCGTCGCCGAGAAATTCCAACCGCTGGTTGTCCTTCGCCTGCGGATCGCTCTGCTTGATGGACGGTGTCACCAGGGCCTGCGCGAGCAGCGCCGGATTCTTGAACGCATAGCCGAGTTTCTCTTCCAGTTCCGTCATGACATCATCAGCCGATTGAACTTCCCGACCAGCCCAGCTTGCGATTCAGCACGACAAAAGGATCCTGGCCCCTCAACTGTACGAAGGGAACGTCCGCATCCGCGCGCACGACCTCGACGGACTCGTCGACGCCGAGCGTTCCGGCCTCGACGCCGTCGGCGAAGATCGCGAGCGTTTCGGCGCCCGGCCGCGGCAGCAGACGGACCTGGAGCCGCACCGTGTCGCGCACGACGAGCGGACGCGACGTCAGCGCGTGCGGACAGATCGGCGTGACGACGAGCGACTGCGAATCGGGCAGGAGAATCGGACCGCCGGCCGACAGCGAATACGCCGTCGAGCCCGTCGGTGTCGCGATGACGAGACCGTCCGCAAAAAAGCGCGTGGCGAATTGGCCGTTCACACACAGTTCGATGACCGCCGCATGGCCCGACACGCCCTTCGAGACGACGACGTCGTTGAGGGCGCGCAGGCCGTTGACGGCGAGCGTCGAGCGCTGGGAAATCGTAAAATCGTCCGAAGCCAACGCCTTCAGCGCTTCGTCGAAGCGCGGTTCCTCGACGGCGGCAAGGTACCCGAGCGAGCCGAGGTTGAGCCCGAGCAGCGGAATGCCGGAGAAGCGGTGGACGGCGGACAGCATCGTACCGTCGCCGCCGAGGACGACGACGGCCTCCGGCGCCTCGTCCGTCACAACGAAACCGTAGCGGCCGGCGGATTCCGCGAGGCGCGCGCAGGCCGCGCAGGCGGCCGGTTTCGCCGAATTCGCGTAGAATGAAATCCGTTTCACGAGACGCATCCTTCCCGCACGCGGCCTAGAGCGCGGCGAGCTTCTTCGCGACGATCGGCGCGACGATCTTCGGATCGGCCTTGCCCTTCGACAGCTTCATCACCTGGCCCACGAAGAAGCCGGCGGCCGCCTTCTTGCCGGCCTTGAAGTCCGCCACCGGCCCCGGATTGGCCGCGATCGCCTGGTCGACGAACGCCTCGAGGGCCGCCGTGTCGGACACGGCGCCGAGGCCGCGTTCCTTCACGATCGCCTCGGGATCGCCGCCCTTCTCGAAGAGCTCGGGCAGCAATTCCTTCAGCGTCGGGCCGTTGATCGTGCCCTTGGCGGACAGCGTAATCAGCGCGCGCAGCGCGTCCGGCGCCAAGGCGCATTCGCCAATCGCCTTGCCGCTCGCGTTGAGAAGCGCCATCACGTCGCTCATGAAGAGGTTGCAGAGGAGCTTCGCCGTCTTCTTGTCGAGGCCCTTGGCGGCAGCTTCGAAATAGTCCGCATTCGCCTTGTGCTGCGAAAGGACGTTCGCATCGTATTCCGCGATGCCGTACTCCTCGACCATGCGGGCGCGGCGCGCCTCGGGCTTTTCGGGGAGCTGCTTGCGCCATTCCGCAATCTGCTCTTCGGAGAGTTCGACCGGCACGAGGTCCGGCTCCGGGAAATAGCGGTAGTCGTGGGCGTTCTCCTTCGAACGCATCGACGCCGGCTCCAGTGCATCCGGATCCCAGCGGCGCGTTTCCTGCACGATCGGGATCGAATGGGCCATGCACGCGCGCTGGCGGCGGGCCTCGTACTCAAGCGCCGCGTGGATGCCGCTGAACGAGTTCATGTTCTTGATTTCGACCTTCGTGCCGAGCTTCGTCTCGCCGACGGGGCGGATCGAGATGTTCACGTCCGAGCGCATGTTGCCCTCTTCGAGGTTGCAATCGGAGACGCCCGCGTAGACGAGGATTTCCT
>CADCPA010000271.1 GCA_902803135.1 uncultured bacterium | reverse complement strand
GGAGAGATGGCGGAGTGGTCGATCGCGGCGGTCTTGAAAACCGTTGACCCGCAAGGGTCCGGGGGTTCGAATCCCTCTCTCTCCGCCAATCGCAGCGCGATTGGCGGGCGTGCGGGAGGGTCTGTGAGGACAACAAAAGAGGGTCAGAGCGAACTCTGACCCTCTTCAAACTCTGCGCCGAACACAGGCTACTTGATGAAGACCGTCAGGCCGACGCGCGTGATCCGTGCGAACGTGCCGTCCTCCGCCACCACCACCTGGAAGCCGCGGGGCAGCGCTGCACCATTCGGCTTGCCCGTGATCGTGCCGGCCGTGGAGGTGGCGAACACATACGGCGCGCCCAGCTGGGCGGGATCGTCCACCACGACCTTGGCAGCCGAAAGGTCGAGCGTGCCATCGACATTGATGAGGTCGCCGACGTCGAGCTGGATCTCGCCGTTCACCTTCGTGTTTGCAGTGAGCGTGAGCGTGCCCACCTTGCCCTTGCCGCCGGGAATGAGAGCCGTGGCGATGTTGAGGTTGCCGTTCTTGACCTCGCCGTCGCCGGAGACGGCGCCGTGCGTGAGCGTGTTGCCCCTCAAGTCCACGGTCGCGCCCTCGGCCACGTCAATGCAGCCGGTGAAGGCGCTGAAGGCCTCGTCCGTCAAGAGAGGCAGACTGTCGGGACCGAGCACGTCGTTCTCCGCGAGCTGATCGGCCGAGAGCGCCGCGTTCCACACGCGCACCTCGTTGAAGTTCGCGGCGGGATCCTCGTCGGGCCACCAGGAGTGTCCCAGCCAGAAGGTGTCCTGCACGATCGTGGCGGTGCTCCATTTCGTGGTGGTCTTCTCGATGGTCGCCATCGGCGTTGCGGAGCCGGCGTTGAAGATGTAGATCTTGACGCTGGCCGACGTCTCGCCGAGGGGCGTGACGACCGCCGCGATGTGGTACTCGGTGTCGACGACGAGCTTGTCGCTTCCGATCTGGTAGTTGACGCCGTCTTCGTCCACCATGCTGAAGGAGGGATAGTTGGGGCCGGCTCCGCACTGGTAGGTGAAGATGAGTCCCGTGACGCCGGCGCCGGCACCGCCGTCGGGTTTGTTGGAGTTGCCGAACGCGAAGGCCTGCGCCCAGTTGACGAGCCTGCGCGGCGTGGTCCAGAGTTCGATCGTGAACGGCGTGTTGCCCAGCTCGGCCGGGATGATGTTCGAGCCGCAGTCGATCCACGACGTGCCGCGTTCGCCGCCTTCGAGGCGCGCCTGCTTGCCGTCGATGAACGTCACGTTGCCCACGAAGGTCGCGTGGTGGTTGCCGATCAAGTCGCTCGCGTTGTTGTTGAAGTTCCAGCGGTGCAGCAGGTAGTTGTTGGCCTTGGTGGCGTCGGAGGCGTCATTGGGGAGCACGTTGCCCGTGGCCTCGGAATGCACACCCGCCGTGCCGGAGGCGATGTCGCCGGAAATCGCAAGCGTCGAGCCGGCGGCTACGTGGAGCGTGTCGGCGGGCGGGAGACTGTCGAACGTGGCCGTGCCTTCGCCGGTCACGGTGAACGTGCCGCCGCCGCTCGGGGCCATGCCGCAGTTGACGATCGAGACGTTGTGCCCGGCCGTGTCGAGCACAAGCCCGCCCGCGCCGAGTGCGATGCTGCCGAGGCCGGAGAGGATGTTGCCGTCGCCGGTCGCCTGGATCGTACCGCCGTCGCCCCAGAGGTAGGAAAGCCCGTCGCCGTTGTGGTACACGGACGAGGTGACGATCTTGCCGCCCTCGCGCAGACGCACTTCGCCGATCGCGGAGGCATTGCCGTGGCCCACGCTCATGCCGTGCGGCAGGTTCATGACGCCCGTGCCGCTCACGTCGAGGGTGCCCTTGCCCGCTTCGGCCACGATGAACGGATTGTTGACGGACGTGTAGGTGCCGCCCGTCATCGTGTAATTGCCCACGCCGCTGCCCCAACGGCCCAGGGCGAACCATCCGCCGCAACTGGCGGTACCGCCGTTCTGGAAGAAATACCCCTTGCCGTTCACGCCCACCTGCCAGTTGCTCTGCACTTCAAGTTCGCCGTCGTTGAGCGTGTAGGTGCCGGTTCCGTTGGCGTTGTTGCCGATCATCAGGCAGTTGTTGTTCATGCCGGTCACAAGGTTCTTGCCGCCGTTCTGCGTGTAGAAGCCCGTGCTCGCGCTTCCGACGTATTCCCAGTAGGTCGGCTTCACCGTGCCGCCGTTCTGGACGAAATAACCGGTGCCTTCCGCTCCGACTATGACATCGTTCGCGGTGACCAGACCGTTGTTAAACGTGAAGGTGCCGGTGCAGCCGCCGTGGTGGCCGACATTGATGTTGCCGGAGGAGGCCAGCGTACCCTGATCGCTGACGGTCACGAAGCCCTTGCTGTTGTTGCCGCCCCAGCCGTTGCCGATGGAGGGCTGAGGCAGCGTCACACGGCCGGTGCCGCTGATGTCCAGCGTGCCGGTTCCGCCGCTGGCGCCGATGATGCCCAGATTGTTGTAGGCGCTGATCAGCTCGCCGCCCGAAATCGAGTAGGTGCCCGTACCGCCAAAGCGGCCGATGTTGAACCAGTTGGAGAGCGTCACCGTGCCGTTCGTCTGGATGAACTCGCCCGTGCCGTGTGCGCCCACGGTGAACTCGGCGGTGGCAGTCAGCGTGCCGCCCTCCATCGTATAGACGCCGTGGCCGCGGTTGTCCTGCGCGTAGCCGCCGATCCTGTTGACCGTGCTGCCGGTGAACGCGACAGCGCCCTCCTTCTGGAGGAACTCGCCCTCTCCGCTGTCGCCGAGCGTGAGGTAGTCGTCATTCACGGCGCCTTCGCCCGTTTTGACGATCTTGATGTTGTTGCCGACGATGCGGCTCGCCATCGCGGTCGGCGCGTCGGCTGCCGCCGTGATGCCGATTTCAGAAACGGCCTCCTCGTTGGAGTTGACGAACGCAGCGCCATCGCCTTCGGCCGTGAAGCCGTCGTTGATCTGGAGACTCTTGCCGGCAAGGTCGACCGCGCCGATCACGGCCGGCGCAAAGGGAAGTCCGCGCCAGTCGCAGTCGGCCGTGAAGGTGCAGGCGCCGATCTTCAGGGTGCGGCAGGTGAAAGCGGTTCCAACAGGCGCCTGCATGTTCACCTTGTCGCCCTGGATCGTGACCGACGTCGAGGAAGTGGGGAGCGTGTCGGCCAGCACCATGTCGCGCGAGCTGTAGCAGATCCAGTTGGCCGCGTTCAGGGCGTCGCCGTCGCCGGCCTCGCCCGTCCAGACGGCCGTGGCCGCGCCCGCAACCTCCATGACGCGCTTCACGTTCTCGGCGATGCGGAGGTTGTGCTTCGAGTCGGAGGTCTCGGGATCGACGATGAAGATCAGCGAAGCGTCATTCTGCGAGGAGTTGACGACCTGCGCGCCGACGTGGTCGGCCGTGATGTCCTGCACCACCAGACTGTGGCCGTTCAGGTCGAGGATCGTGCCGTTCGAGAGCGTGATCGGACCGAGCGCCACCCAGTCGCAGTCGGCGGTGAGGGTGACGACGGCGGCGGACGTGGAGCCGATGTCGAAGTTCAACGGCGAGAATGCGGCCTCGGCCGCGCCGTTCACGGAAACGGCGAGCGGCACCTTCATGTCGCCGATTTCGTATCTCGCGCCAAAGCCGCCGCCGGTGTCGCCGGTGATGAGCGTATAGCGGTGCCATCCGGCCGCGACGGAGGCGATGGCTTCAGTGGTGTAGTTGTAGGAGTTGTTGGCAATCAGCCACACGCCGTCGATTGCGAAGGCGAAGTAGTCGTCCACGAATTGGTACAGACGCCACACGCCGGCCTGATCGGCCCCCACGTGGAACCAGCCGTCGTAGCGAAGCTGTGCCATTCTCATACTTTCGGGGGCGTCGCCCGCGTCCGTGCCGCGCGCGAGATTGCCGACGCTGCCCTCGCCCTGAAGTTCGTACGTCACCAGCCCGAGCGTGCGCCAGTTGAAATCGGTCATGTTGCCGCGGCCGTTGTCATAGGCAATGCGCCCCCAGAGCGTGGCCGAGCCCTCTGCGCCGAGCTGGAGCGCGCCCCAGTTGGGGGTCGTGCCGGCGGGAATCGTGAAGGCGGTGTCGCCGCCGGGGATGATGACGGTCGTCGCGGGGCCGGGAACGGCGCCCTCGATCGTCGTGCCGTATGCGTCGTTGCACAGCCAGTTGGCGGGATTGGCGAAGTCGGCCGCCGCGGACGGCGTGCCGCCGATCCATGTGGCGGTGCCGGGCACCGTTGTCTTCTTCGAGACGACGATCGTGTTGCCGTCAAGGGTCTTCTCGTAGTTCTCCGCATCCGTCAGCTCCACGCAGTCGAGTACGCTCTCCCCGCCCGAGGGCAGGAAGAAGCCGCCGGACACGAACTCCATGCGCGCGCCGGGGAAGGCGGCGGTGTCGAACCTGATCTTCGCGCCCGCGCCGAGCGTGACCGTGCCGGCGGCGACGTACGCGCCGGAAGCGCCGACGGTGAACGTGGCGCCGGCGGGAATGGTCATGCCGGTTTCCGCGCCGATCGTGGAGGCCAGGGCGTCCGGGCCGAGGACGGTATTTGCGAGCAGCTGGTCGTCGCTCACGACGCCCGAATAGATGCGCACTTCGTCGTAGCTTGCGTTCGCGTCCCTGTCGCCGCCGAACTGCGAGTGGCCGAGGTAGAAGTGCGGATCCGAAAGATCGGCGAGCGTCCAGTTCTCCACCGTCTGGCTAAACGTGGAGATCACGCCCGACTCGACGTCCTGGCACGTCCAGCGGATGGTCGTGGAGCCGTCCACCACCTTGAAGGTGATGAAGAAGTGGTAGAATCTCCCCAATACGTGCGGGCTCATCGTCCGGTCGCGGTTGAACTTGTTCCGCAGTTCCACGCGGTCGTTGGTGATGTCTTCACCCTGGCTCCAGGCCACGAGGAAGTAAGCGTCTGTGTCTTTGCCGTAGTCGAGGACGCGCGCCCAGTTCCGCGCGGCGTTCTGCCGCGCCCAGATCTCGATCGTCGCGTCGCCTGTGCCACACACGCCGATGCCGAGGTCGAGCGAGCCGCCGGCGTCGCCGGTGGAGGTCATCGTCACCGTCTTGCCGTCGTCGAGGTTCAGGTTGGCCGCGTCGCCCACGACCGTTGCGCTGCCGCCGGCGACAGAATCGGCATAGCTGCCGTTGAAGCTCCAACGGTGGGTCAGCTCGTAGGCCCCCACCTCTCCCGCCAGTGTACACAGAACGGCGGCCACGGCCAGCACGTTCCTGATTTTCTTCATCGTCATGCGAGTTTCTCCCTTTTGCCTGGACAATACGACTTGCGTACGCCTTGTTACCGTGGCGAAAGCCCTCCGACAACCCGATCAGAACGGAATCCCCCCACGAGTTCTACGTCCATGATACCAAAAGTGCCGGCGCAGTGCAAACACTTTCGTCGGCGTGTCGCGCGTGCGCGAGAGGGCTGTTGACAGAGTGGCATTGATGGAGCAGTGAGGATTGTGGTATACTGTCCGACATAAGGAAGTCCCACAAGTGATCGCGTGACCCTTCAACAAGCCCAAGCAGATCGAGGTGCAAAAATGAGGCCGACTCCTACGTTCTCCGCGTTTGCGACAAGGTGTGTTGCGGCGCAGCTGGCGATTTTGGTCTTTACGGCGGCGGGAGGTGAACTCCCGAATGTGCGCGAGTGCATTTTCCCGCTATCCCAGATCCGCCTGACGGGAGGTCCGCTCAAATGGCAGCAGGAGCAGAATCGGGAGTACCTGCTCAGGCTCGATCCCGACAGACTGCTGAGCCGTTTCCGCAGCGAGGCCGGGTTGCAGCCGAAGGCCGAGCCGTACAACGGCTGGGAATCGCCGAAGCTCACTCTTGACCTCGCGGGCCACATCCTCGGCTTCTACATGGCCGGCGCGGCGATGACCGTGGAGGCGACGGGCGACGCGGAACTGAAGCGGCGGCTTCTCTACATCGTCGATGAACTGGACGCCGTGCAGGACGCACACGGCGACGGCTACGCGCTCGCCGTCAGGGACGGACGCAAGGTGTTCGCCGAAATCGCCTCCGGCAAGATCGACGTCAAGATCAACCCGACGACCGAATACGGCGCGTTCATCAACGGACGCTTCGAGCCGATCTACACCATGAACAAAATCCTCCTCGGCCTCTGGCGCATCTACCTCGCGACGGACAGCGAGAAGGCGAAGCGCGTGTTTCTGCGCCTCTCCGACTGGTTCGGCAACGCCATCGTCGAGAAGCTGAACGACGCGCAGCTGCAGAAGGTGCTTGACTGCGAACACGGCTCGCTGCCGGAGACGTTCGCCTACGCATTCCAGATGACGGGCGACGGGAAATACCGCCGCTGGGCGCGCCGCCTGTGCCACGAGCGGATGCTCGCGCCGCTCGCGGACGGCAATGTGGACCACCTGTGCTTCCACCACGCGAACAACGAGATTCCCAAGTTCACCGGATTCGAGCGCGTCTATCGCATCACGGGCGAGAAGAAACTGCACAGCTCGATCATCACCGCGTGGAATGCGTTTGCCTGCGACCATGCCTGGGCGAACGGCGGAAACTCCCACTGCGAGCATCTCTTTCCAGAGGCTGATTTCGAGAAGAAGCTTTTCATGGACGGCGGGCCGGAGTCGTGCAACTCCGTGAACATGCTGCGCCAGACCGAGGCGCTGTTCGAGACGGAACCGCAGGAGGGCAAGATTGACTTTTACGAACGGGTTCTTTTCGATCATCTGCTCTCCACGCACGATCCGATCCTTGGCCGTACCATCTACTACACGCCGCCGAAGCCCGGCGCGTCGCGCACGTACTCGGACGAGTTCGACTCGATGTGGTGCTGCACCGGCACCGGCTTTGAGGCGCCCGGCAAATACGGCCAGATGGTGTTCACCCACGCGCCCGACGAAAGCGCGGTGACGGTTCAGCTTTTCGCGCCGGCGACGCTTGACTGGAAGGCGCGCGGCGTGAAGCTCCGTCAGGAGACGGCGTTTCCCTACGGCGAGACGTCGTGCGTAAAGGTGGAGGCTGTCGGCAGGGATCCGAAGTTCACGGTGACGGTGCGCCATCCGTTCTGGGCGGGCGACGATTTTGCGGTGTACGTGAACGGCGCGCGCGTGATCTGGCGTCTGATCCCAGATGGCGACGCCAACGTGCACATCGCGCGCGAGTGGAAGGCTGGCGACCGCATCGATATTGAGTTCCCAATGACGTTGCGCGCCGAGTTCCTGCCCGGTTCGAAGAAGTACGTCGCGTTCTTCTACGGACCCACGCTGCTCGTGGGCGATCTCGGAAGCGAGGGGCTGAAGCGGAGCGACTACATCGCCCATCCGCCGTCGAACCCGACGTCAAGCTGGAAGCTCGGCCAGCCGTTTGAGATGCCGACTGTTCCCGCGTCATCCGCGACCGATCCCGCAAGCTGCCTTGTGCGCACGACTGGCGGGCCGATCGCGTTCCGCTTGAAGGGAAGCGACATCCTCCTCAAGCCCCTGTACGATCTTCACTTCAGCCGCTACACGATGTACTGGCGCCTTGCCGACCCGGAGGAGGAAAAGGCGTTCGCCGAGGCGTCCGCGAAGGAAAAGGATCTAACCGGGCGCGCGGTTGATTTCATCAAGATCGGCGACGCCGCGAGCGAAAAGGCACACGGCTTCACGGGCGAGAAGACGGATGCCGGCACCGGACTCTACGGCGAACACCACGAATACCGCTGGCGTCATGCGGCAAGCGGCGGGTTCTTTGCCTACCGCCTCGCCGTGGGCGATGCGCCGGACGGGCGAACCCTTGTCGCAAGCTATTGCGCCCGCGAGCGCGGCCCGCGCACGTTCGACGTGCTGGTGGACGGCGTGAAAATCCACACGGAGAACCTGATTGACAACCAGAGGCCCGCGTTCGTTTTCATCGAGATGGCGATTCCGCGGGAATTGATTGCGGGGAAGAAGGATGTCGAGGTGCGTTTCGTGCCGAAGAAGGGCAACACGGCGGGTGGACTCTTCGGACTCTGGCTCGTGAAATCCTCTGCGGCGTCGGCCGTTTCGGCGGAGGTTTGCGGTCGTCTGTTGGCAGCCAAAGGAGCCGAGCTATGGAATACTTCCCCAAGAGAACCGTGTCGTGGCCGATGAGGCTTGCGTTTTGCGTTTGCGCGGCAGTCGCCGCGCACGGCGATGCCGCCGCGTTCAACGGCGGGCTGTGGAAGGAGTTCACATACGACAAGCCGTCCACCGAGCCCGTGTTCTTCAGCGGCGAAAGCCGCAGCGAGAACGCCTGCGCGCCCGACTACTGCATCTACCTCGACATGTGGTACGACGACGACACGCCCGTGTGGGGCGTACGCGCGGAGTGGTCGCAGGGCACGCACGGGTGGGAGCGAACGGCGGGCGCGTTCGTGCCGGCGAAGCCGATCAAGAAGATCCAGATGTTCGCGTTCCTGCGGCGCGGCACGGGCAGGGCCGAGTTCAAGGACCTCGCGCTCGAGCGCCGCGAGGGCGCGGGCGATGTGCTGGGCGTCACGCGCATGACGGACGCGCCGTATTCGGCCAGCGACCAGTTTACGCTCAAGCTCTTCATCGGACGCAAAATCGTCACGAAGATCGTCGACGTGCCGGGACCGGCGAGCCCGTTTGCGAGTCCGTTGCGTCCGGACGAAGTGGCCGTGTGGCCGTGCGACTCCCTGCGCCGGGTGACGCCGCTCACGTTCCCCTCCGCCGCCGAGCGCGCGGAGAAGGCGGTTTCGCTGGAGCTCGCGCGACGCGAGCGCGAGAGCTTCCAGATCCAGATAACCACCGGCTCCGGCGTGGAGTGGAAGGCTGGCGGCGTGAAGATGCCCGTTCTGCGCAACGCGGAGGGCAAGGCGCTGGAGGGCGAATTCTCGTGGCAGCGCGTGGGATACGTGGCGCGCGAGCCGGGCTACTATCCGCATCCCGAGGGCGTGCCGGCAATCGAGAAGTGGCTGCCCGACCCGCTCCTGCCGCCCGCGCCGTACCGCGTGCGTGCCGGGTCCACGCAGGGGCTCTGGTTCACGGTGCACGCCGCGCCTGACGCCGCGCCCGGCGAGTATGCGGGCGACGTGACGCTCACGGAGGCGGGGCGTGCGCAGGCAACGGTGCGCGTGAAGGTGCGCGTACACGGCTTCGCGCAGCCCGAGACGTTCGGCATGCCCACGGCCTTCTGCGTGATGGACGGTTTCACGCGCGCGCAATATCCCGACCGCTTTGCCGAGATGAAGTGCCAGAGCTGGGACGTGATGCTCGACCACCGGCTCAACCCGGACGACATCTCGCGCACGACGCCGCCGGAGATCAACGACCTTCTGCACGCCCGC
>CADCPA010000270.1 GCA_902803135.1 uncultured bacterium | reverse complement strand
GATGTCGCGTTCGCCTTTCCCGCCGACACGCGGCTCGCGCCGGGCGCCTGTCTCGCCGTGGCGGCGGATGTGGCGGCGTACGCGGCGCTCTATCCGACGGCGCCGTTGCCGGTCGGCGTCTATTCCGGCGCGCTGACGGGCTGCGGAGAACTCCGACTTGTCCGTGCGGCGCGCAACACCGAGTTCGCCGATCCGGTCGTCGACCGCGTCGCCTGGAATCCGCTGTGCGGCTGGCCCGCGACGGCGGCCGGACAGGCGCTCGTCCTGATCCGGCCGACGGAAGACCGCGCGACGCCCGCCAACTGGATCGCGCTTGACGAGAATTCGGTTGTCGATCAGACGCTCCTCGACTGGGGCGCCACGTGGCGCTATCTGGCCGACGCCGCGCCGACGGGCTGGCAGCAGCCGGACTTCGACGACTCCGCCTGGGCCTCGGGACCTGGTCCCCTGGGACGCGACACGTCCTCCGGAGCGGCGAATTGGACCCATCCGCTTGCGACGACCTTCTCGATCGTCTCCGGTCGCCGCACCTACTACTTCCGCACGACCTTCGTGAACGACGGCACGGTGGCTTTCTCCGACCTCTTGTTGCAGTACACCGTCGACGATGCGGCGGTCTACTATCTGAACGGCGCCGAAGTCGCGCGGTCCGCGCTCTGTCCCAGCGGCACGATTGCCGACGACACGCTGGCGACAGCTGCCGTCGACCCCGAAGGCGTCGTCTACGGCCCCGTGTCCCTCGACCGTTCGAAACTGCGCACGGGCGTCAATACGCTGGCCGTGGAAGTTCATCAGAACAGTGACAGCAGCACGGATATTGTGACCGGTTCGTGTCTGTTCGGTTCCTACCGTCCCGGCATCGCGCCGGTTCCCGGCGTCGCGACCGACGCGTCGGTCTTCCGTCCGCACGTCCCCAGCCTCCGCATCGTCTCGCTGGACGCCACCTCGGCGACGATCCGCAACGACGAGAGCGCGTCGATTTCCCTGAAGGACTGGACGCTGGGCGATGTCGCCCTCTCCGGCACGTTGGCGGCAGGCGCCACGCGCACGGTCTCCCTGATGCCGCCGTCGGGCTGGCTGCTGCTGCGCGGACCGGTCGGTCACGAGCAGCTCGTCGTCGACGCCGTCGCCTCGCCGGCCAAGTCCGCTCCGCGCATCGTCATCAACGAAGTCGCGGCGCAGAACATGGAGTTCGTGAATCCGGTCACAGGCGCGTGCGACGACTGGTTCGAGCTGGCCAATCCGCAGTCCGTCGCCGTCGACGTCTCCGGCTGGCTGCTCACCGATACGCTCGAGGAGACCGACCCCGTCGTGCCGACGGAACGGACGTCGAAGTCGTTCGTGTTGCCGACTGGCACCGTGCTGCAGCCGGGCGAACATCTGCGGATCTGGACGGGCGGCGACGTGACGAACGAGACGGACCGCACCGCCGACCGCGCCAATCTCCAGGCGCCGTTCGGCCTGGGCAAGCGCGTGGATGCGCTCTATCTCTTCGATGCCGACCGTACTGCGGTCGATGCGGTCGCGTGGACGAAGACAATCGCGCCGACGAATGCCCTCGGCCGCTGGCCGGACATGACCGGCGAAGTCCAGGTGCTGCCCGTGCCCACGCCGGGCACGCCGAACCGTCCGCCGCGCTTCACCACCATCCGCATTCCCGAGAAGGAGCCGGTGGTGCTGGATGCGAACGAGGTTCGCGTGTTCCCGAGCCCCGGCCTCTCCGGCGTCACCTGGCGCCTGCTCCCCGTCACCGCGGACGGGACGATTCCGTCCGCCTTCTCGATCAATTCCCGCACGGGCGTCTTGACTTGGCTCGGCGGTGCGCCCGGCTACTACCAGGTGATGATCTGCGCCTTCAGCGGCTCGACGTGTGTCGACGCCGTCCCCTATGGCGTCACCGTGCGGGCCGTGGATACGACGAAGCCGTCTCTGAAGGCGAGTTCCTTCCGTTCGGACAATTGCGAACTCTACCTCACGTTTTCGGAACTGCTGGGCCCGGCGGCCCTCGATCCGGCGACGTGGACGCTGGCCGGCATCCCCGTGAGCGCCGTACGGCCGATTGCGAACGGCACGGGCGTGGCGCTGACCTTTGCCGAGCCGCTTGTGTCCGATACGAGTTCTGAACTGGCCGCGCAGGTTCCCGATGTGGCGGGCAACCTGCTTGACCTGTCGCTCTCCTTGAAGGCGCCCAGCCTTGTCTCGCCGCCGTTCGAGGCCGTGAGCGGCGTGCGTGAACCGGACGGCCCGGGCTCGCGCCGCAATCCGATCGCGGTGACGGAGATTGCGGCGAGTCCGGCGCCGCGGGCCGACGGGCGCGATCTCCGTTTCCTCGAACTCTACAACTCGGCGCCCTATGCGCAGCGTGTGGGCGGGTACAGGCTCTCGGGCGGTCTTTCGTATACGTTCCCCGCGGGCGAGAAGATTCCGGCGCATGCGACAGTCGTCCTCGCGCCGTCGCCGGCGGATGTTGCGGCCGTCTACGGGCTGGCCGACGTGCGGGCGGCGGAAGACGACGGCTTCTCGCTCACGAGCAAGATCGAGCTCCGCGACGAAATCGGCGCCCAGCTCGCGAAGATCGAGCCGTCCGACAAGTGGCCGTGGCCGGCGGGGGCGGAAGGAACAGGGCATTCCCTTGTATTGGCGCGTCCGTCCTATGGACAGTCCGACCCGAAGGCCTGGAGCCGTTCGGCGCAGCTCGGCGGTTCGCCCGGGGCAATCGACCCGGCTCCGGCGACGGACTACGAGAAGCTGCTCGTGAACGAGTACCGCGCGCATTCGCCGACGGCCGACGGCTTCATCGAACTGGTGAACGTCGGCACCGATGCGCTCGACCTGGCCGGGTGCCGTCTGTCGCTCTCGGGCGGCACGGCGGTCTACACGATTCCCGACGGTACGACGATTGCCGCGCACGGGTTCGCGCTTTTCACGGAGTCGACGCTCGGGTTCCGCCTGTGCGGCACGTCCGCGGACGTTCTGCTGAATGCGCCCGCCTCGGCCGGCGGCGTGGTGATCGACGCCTTCCGCGTGCCCAACGTGGAACTCGACCGTTCGTTCGGCCGCACGCCCGACGGCGGACCGATGACCGCGCGTCTGGCACGTCCGACCCCCGGCGTGCGCAACGCCCTGCGTGCGACGTCCCCCGTTGTGCTGAACGAAATCATGTACAATCCGATTTCAGGTTCGTCCGACGACGAGTACATTGAATTGTTCAATACGACGGAGGCGGACATCGACCTCGACGGCTGGACGCTCTCCGGCGGCATCGACCACACGTTCTCGACGGTCATTCCCGCGCACGGGTATAAAGTCGCAGCGGCTAAGAAGAGCGCCTTCAAGGCGCTCTATCCGAAGCAGGTCGGCTGCCTCGACGACGGCTCCTACAGCGGCACGCTCGGCGACCGCAGCGACACGGTGCGGCTGCGGCGGCCGCTGCCCGTGTGGGATGCGGCGACGGAGGCGCCGATCCTGAAGAACGTCATCCTCGAAGAGGTGACCTACCGCGACGGCGGACGCTGGGGCCGGTGGGCCGACGGCGGCGGCAGCTCCCTCGAGCGCGTCGATCCGCGCGCCGACCCGCGTCTCGTTTCGTCCTGGGCGGACAGCGACGAAAGCGACAAGTCCGACTGGACGACGATTTCGTATACGGGGCCGCTGGAATACGGACGCGTCATCGGCAAGGACCCGGAAAGCGACACGTTCGGCAATCCGCTGCGCGTCGAAATCGGCCTCTACGGCGCTGGCGAGTGCCTGGTCGATTCCGTCAACGTGTCGATGGAGGGCGGCGAGAACTACGTGCTCAACTCCTCGTTCGAAGAGGTCAACACAACTTGGACATGGGTGGGTACGCACCAGGATACGCGCATTGAATCGCGCAGCGATGCGGACGACGGGGCGCACGTGCTGCATCTGCGCGCGTGCGGCCGTCTCCACACCGGCGGCAACGGCGTGCGCGGGCTCTTCCGCGAGCAGATGCCGACGAACGGCCGCGCCACGGTCTCCGCCCGCGTACGGTGGCTGGCGGGTTCTCCCGATGCGCTGCTGCGCGTGCGGGGCAACTGGATTGAAGCCCCTGGCGTGACGCTCACGACGTTCGCGCTGGGCTCGCCCGGCAAGCGGAACTCGCGGGCGCGGGCGTCGGCGGCGCCCGACGTCACGGAAACGTTCCATTATCCCGCGCTGCCGCGCGCGGACGAACAGGTCCAGGTGTGGGCTCGCGTGCAGGCCCCCGACGGCATGACCTCCGTCGCGCTCGAGTGGGCGTTCGACGAAAGCCTCACGACGAACCGCGTGGCGATGGTGCCGGCGGAAGGCGGGTGGTACCGTGGCGTGATGAAGGGCTCGTTTTCCTCCGGTTCGCTCGTCGCCTACCATGTCGTGGCGACATCGGCCGCCGAACATCCGCAGACGGCGGTCTATCCTGTGGACCGCGACTGCCTCGTGCGTTGGGGCGAAACGACGCTCGACCAGACGTTCGGCGCCTATCGCGTGTGGATGACGACGCGCGCCATCTCCAAGTGGAACGCGCTGAACAAGGACAACAACAAGCCCAATCCCTTTACATTCGTATACGGAAACGGCGAGCGGATCATCCAGAACGCCGGCATCGTCTACGGCGGTTCCCCGCTTCACATGCAGGGCTTCAGCCGTCCGTTCAACGGCGATATCGACTACATCATGGACTTCCCGAAGGACGATCTCTTCCTGGGCGACGACGGCGCCGTGCTCTGCACGGTGGCGGACGGCAGCTGCGTGATGGAGCAGTTCAACTATTCGCTCTTCCGCCGCCTCGGCCTCCCCGGCCTCCATCGCCGTTTCGTGCGGCTCTATGCGAACGGGCGTCTGCAGACTGGAAAAGGCATCATCGAAGATACCGAGAAGCCGGGCGGCGACATGCTCAAGCACTGGTTCCCCGACGACAAGACGGGTCAGCTCATGAAGATCAACGAGTGGTACGAATATGAGCTCGACGGCTACAACCACTTCTCCAAGTCGTACGATTTCGGGACGGGGCTGCGTCCGGGCGCCACGCTCGAGGCCTTCACGACCAAGACGGACGCCGGCGAGACGGTCTATCGGACGTCGCGCTATCGCTGGCACTGGCAGCGGCGTTCGTACGACAACTTCGAACCGAGCGACTATACCGAATTCTGGAAGCTGATCGACATCATGAATGTGCCCAACCCTTCGTTCGATGCCGTTCGGCAGGTGATCGATCTGGATGCCTTCATCGGCGTACCGGTCGTCAACCATGTGGCCGGCAACTGGGACACCTACGGCTATCAGCGCGGCAAGAACATGTATCTCTACAAGAGCGACATCGGCTGGGGCCTGCTCGGCTGGGATATGGACATGGATATCGATTGGAGCGATACGAGCCATCTGGTCGATCCGATGCGCATCTCGACGAACGACATGCGCGACCCTGCCTTCAAGGCGTTCGTGCGCCGCCCCGACATGGCCCGCTTCTGGTGGCGCAAGGTGCTGGCGCTCCAGGACGCGCTGCTGCCGGATTCCGACGAGCGGATGGAAATCGAGGAAAAGAATCAGGCGCTTCGTACGGCCGGCATTTCCGTCAGCTCGCTTGACAGCCGGTTCAACAACCTGGTGAAACGCCATGACAACATCGAGTCCCAACGGGCGGCTGCCGATGCGCAGGCCTTCTGCCTCCTGTCCCCCGCGGCGGGTGCGACCACGCAGCTCGACGCGAGCGTCTGCAGCCTCGAAGGCGTCGCGCCGTTCCTGGTGGCGAATCTTGAATTGAACGGGTCGCCGCTGCCCGTGACATGGACCACGCCCACGAACTGGGTGGCGCAGGTGCCGCTCACGTCGCGCCGGACGGCCCTTGTGCTGGTCGCGCGCGGCGAAGACGGCACCGAGCTCGGCCGCGCCACGGCGGAGGTCGTGACGACGGTGCCGCTCGAAGAGCCGGCGGACGAGCAGGTCGTCGTCTCGGAGATCCTCAGTCGTCCGGCTCGCGCAGGCGGCGGCTATGCGGAGGTGCGCAATCTCTCGGGGCAAGTGGCGATCGACTTGGGCGGCTGGTATTTCGAAGGTTCGTCCAATGCCGTCTTCCCGCAGGGAACGATCCTGCCGCCGGACGGCTGTCTTGCCGTGGCCGAGAATGCGGCCGTCTTCGCCGAGATCTTCGGCTCGCACGTCGTCCCTGCGGCGTTCTTTGCGTCCCCGCTGCCCCCCGTCGGCGAGTTGCGGCTGTGCCGCCCGGCGAAGGGCGGCGAACTTGCCGACCCCGTCGTGGACCATGTGGCGTGGGGTGGTACGGGCTGGCCTCAGGCGGAAGAGGACGAGCCGCTCGTCTTGCTCGATCCGCAGGGCGACAACAACGTGCCGGCCAACTGGACGAAGCGTGCGGCCGTTGTGCAGGAGCCGCAGCCCCTTCAGCCGCTGATCGGTTCCGAGACGAAATGGCGGTACTGGGCGAACGGCTATCCGGGCGACGGGTGGAAGGCGGCCGGCTTCGACGACGCCGGCTGGCCGAGCGGTGTCGCGCCGCTCGGGCGCGACTCGAACAGTTCGAGCTGGACGCGTCCGATCCGTACGAAATTCGCGCTGACGAGCAATCGCATCACCTATTACTTCCGCACGACCTTTACGAATGCGGTACCGACCCGAAAGGCGCGTCTGTTCCTGTCCTACATGCTCGACGACGGCGCCGTCGTCTATCTGAACGGACAGGAACTCGCCCGTTCGCAGCTCATGCCCTCCGGTGCGATCGACGACATGACGGTCGCGACCGCCGCGCGGGAGCCGGAAGGTGTCTTAGAGGGGCCGTTCGTCCTCGAATCGGATGCGTTGCGTGTCGGCGAGAACGTCCTCGCCGTGGAGGTGCACCAGAACGGCGGCGGAAGTTCGGACCTCGTCTGGTTCGGGCTCCTCGACGTGACGAACTTTGTCTCGCATGTCGGCACGCCGGGTCTTCCCGACGATTTCCCCTCGTCCGTTTCGCTGCCGGCGGTGCGGTTGAACGAAGTGGGGCCGGCGCAGACCGAAATCTACAACGCCGGCGCGTCGAGCGTTTCGCTCGCCGGCTGGGCGCTGGCCGGCGGCGACGCCCCCGTGGCGTTGACGGGCACGTTGGCGCCAGGCGCGTTCCGCTCGGTGGCGCTGACGCGTCCTGCGGGCGAACTGCGCCTGCTCGACGGCGAGAAGGTCGTCGACGTCGTAGACTGCGCGGGCCTTGACGCGGCTGCGGTCTTCGGCCGCTTCCCCGACGGTGCAGATGCCTGGCGCCGCCTCAATCCCGAAACGCCCGGCGCCGCCAACCGTGACGAGCCGCGTGCTTCGGAGATTGTTCTGAACGAGTTCATGTCCCAGAACGGACTCTACGTGAATCCCGTGTCGGGCGAGAAGGACGACTGGTTCGAACTGGTCAACGTCGGTCTTGCATCCGTCGATCTCGCGGGGTGGATCGTCACGGACACCTTGAAGACCGAAGATCCGCCGGCGCCGGTGACCAAGGCGACGAAGGCGTTGACTTTCCCCGACGGCGTCGCCTTGGCGCCCGGCGAAGTGCTGCGCGTGTGGACGGGGGCGGACGTTGCGGCGGCCGAGCCGTTCGACCGGGCGAACCTCCAGGCGCCTTTCGGACTCGGGAAGTCCGGCGACGCCATCTACCTCTTCGACGCCGAGCAGAGGCTCGTCGATGCAATCGTCTACAATCAGGAGATTGCAAAGACGAATTCCTTTGGACGCTGGCCGCACGGGACGGGCGGCTGGCGCGTGCTCCCCGTTCCGACGCCTGGCCTGCCGAACCGTCCGCCGCGCTTCACCGAGGCGCTCCTCGAGACGCCCGCAGTCGGCTGGCTTGCAGAAGGGGAGGCGCAGTCGCTGACCAATGCGCTGGACGACGTCTCGTGGCGACTGGTTCCCACGGAAGCGGGGCGTTCGCTGCCGTCCGGTCTCGCGGTTGACGCCGCGTCGGGCGTCGTTTCCTTCGCCGGCGGTGCGCCCGGTGTTTCGTCGGCGGTGCTGTGCGCGTTCCGCGGCGACGAGTGCGTCGACGCCGTGACGCTCGTGTTTTCCGTTTCGCCAGCAGGGGCATTTGGCATTTCGGCGGTTTCCTGCGCCAACGGCATCCTCTCCCTTTCGTGGGAGGCGACGGCAGGCGCGACCTACGTGGTCGAGACGGCACCGTCGCCGACCGGGCCATGGTCCGTCGTGCCGAACACGCAAGGGAAGGGCGCAAGTGCCTCCTTTGCCGTGCCCGAAGGTGCCGGCACGGCGTTCTTCCGCATCAAACGTCTCCAGTAGTCCGAGGCACTGTGCGACGGGATTTCCAATCGGTTGACACGAACAAGTAAAGCAATAAAAAAAGAAAGAGCAGGTAATCAGATGGCTAAGTGGGTTTGCCCGGTTTGCGGCTATGTGCATGAAGGCGATACGGCTCCTGAGAAGTGCCCCCTGTGCGGCGTTCCGGGCGCGAAGTTCCTGAAGCAGGGCGAAGGTCTCTCCTTCGTCGCCGAGCATCACGTGGGCGATGGTGTCGTCGAGGATGCGGAAGTGACGCAGGGCCTCAAGGACAACTTCGCCGGCGAGTGCACGGAAGTCGGCATGTACCTCGCGATGTCCCGTCAGGCAGATCGTGAAGGTTATCCGGAAGTCGCCGAGGCGTACAAGCGCATCGCGTTCGAAGAAGCCGAACATGCGGCGAAGTTCGCGGAGCTCCTCGGCAAGACGATCGACATGGTCACGGACTCGACGAAGGAGAACCTCCGCCGTCGCATGGAAGCCGAGTGCGGTGCGACCGCCGGCAAGATGTCCCTCGCCAAGCGTGCGAAGGAACTCGGTTACGACGCGATCCATGACACGGTGCATGAAATGGCCAAGGACGAGGCCCGTCACGGCAAAGCGTTCCAGGGTCTGTTCAACCGCTTTTTCAAGTAAGTTTGGCGCGGTTTGCAGAAACTGTTGGATCAAAGCTCCGGCGGATTCGTCCGCCGGAGCTTTCTGTTCCGGGCGCGCGGGCTTGCGCGGGGTGGGGCGGAGATGGTATAATCCGTTTGGAATCGAAATATAATCCGTGTCGAAAGGGGATAGGAATGAAGATGAAGATGGGTGGATGGATGGCCGCGGCGTTGGCGGCGGCGACGGTCGTGAACGGATTGGCGTGGGAGAAGAAGTCTGCGCCGATCATGACCAAGTGGGCGGACGACGTGACGGCGGAGAACGTGCTGCCGGAGTATCCGCGTCCGCAGCTGGTGCGCGCGGAATGGCTGAACCTCAACGGCGTCTGGGAGTTCGACGGGACGACGGGCGTGACGAACCGCGTACCGACCTGCGACTGGAAGGGCATGGACGAATCCGTCTTCAAGGCCGTGGAGCCCGGACGTAAGCTGCCGCGCGAGATTCTCGTGCCGTATCCCGTCGAGAGCGCGCTGTCGGGCATCATGGAGCGGATGGAGTACATGAAGTATCGCCGCACCTTTGCCCTGCCGAAGAGCTGGAAGGGCCGCCATGTGCGCCTGAACTTCGAGGCTGTCGACTGGCGGTGCGAAGCCTACGTCAACGGCAAGAGCGTCGGCCGGCACGACGGCGGCTATGACCCCTTCTGGTTCGACGTGACGAAGGCGCTGAAGGACGGCGAGAACGAGCTGATCGTCTCCGTCTACGATCCGACGGACAACGGCACGCAGCCTGTCGGCAAGCAGCGGAACAAGCCCGAGGGCTATTGGTACACGCCGAACAGCGGCATTTGGCAGACCGTGTGGCTTGAACCGGTGGACGAAGCCGCGGCGACGCGTCTCAAGCTCACGCCGCATTTCGCCGAGGGGTGGGTGGGCATCCTCGTCGAAGCGCCGGAGAAGTTCCAGACCGTGACGGCAGTGGCGCGGGACGGCGGGAAGCCGGTGGCGACGGGCAATGGCGTGGTCAACCGCGAGTTTCGCCTGGCGATTCCGGATGCGAAGCCGTGGACGCCCGACACGCCGTTCCTCTACGATCTCGAGCTGACCCTGTCGGATCGCGGCCGGATTGTCGACAGGATCACGAGCTATTTCGGTCTGCGCGACGTGGGCCTGAAGCAGATCGACGGCGTGTGGCGTCCCACGATCAACGGCGAGTTCGTCTTCCAGCTCGGTACGCTCGACCAGGGCTATTGGCCGGACGGCAATCTGCGCGCGCCGACGGACGAGGCGCTGAAGAGCGACATCGTCGCGCATAAGGAGCTCGGCTTCAATCTCATCCGCAAGCACATCAAGGTCGAGCCGCGCCGCTGGTTCTACTGGTGCGACAAGATCGGCATGCTCGTGTGGCAGGACATGCCCTGCATGCATACGCACGAACAGCGTCGCGAGTGGGGGCAGGACCGCGACATCGGGTTCCGCCCGAACGCCGCGGAGAAGGCGGCTTTCGAGCGCGAGCTCAAGGCGATGGTCGATACGCACATCTCCGCGCCGTCGGTGGTCTGCTGGATTCTCTTCAACGAGGGCTGGGCGATCTACGAGCGTCCCGAGGTGAAGCGCCTTTCCGACTGGCTGAGCGCCTACGATCCGACCCGCCTCGTCAACGACTCGACGGGCCTGCCCAACGAACATGCGTCGGGCGACGTCTACGACATCCACATCTATCCCGGACCGTCATCCAGTCCGTACCCCGTGCTGGTGGGCGGCGCCGAGGTTCCTCCGACGATCCAGGCGCTTGGCGAATACGGCGGCGCCGGCCTCAACGTCAAGGACCACACGTGGTTTAAGCGCGGCGGCTGGGCCTACGGCGAGGCGAACAAGGATGTCGACATGCTGGGGCGCCGCTACCGCGAGATGCAGGATGAAATCTACAATCTGCTCTACTTCCCGGGGTTGAGCGCGTCGATGTACACGCAGATCACCGACGTGGAGGGCGAAACGAACGGCATCTACACCTACGACCGCAAGGTGCTCAAGTTCGATCCCAAGATGATGAAGGCCGCGCACGACCGGATCATCAAGGCGTCGAAGAACTTGAAGTCGGTCGTTTCCGCCAACGCCGGTCTGGCGTTGCCGCCGAAGCAGCGCTCGACGACGGGTGGCGGGAAGGAGTCCGTCGTCTTTGCGGAAACGGCGGACGGCTCGGCGCCGAATGTCGCGGCGGCGGTGATCACGGCGACGGTGTCCGTACCGGAACAGGCAGACGGCGAAGCGGGCGTGGCGGTGCGCGTTTCCGACGAAGGCGGCTACTATCTCGGCCTGCGCGGCGACGGGACGGCGTTGATTCGCGGATTTGGTCCGATATTCGGGGACAGGCCCCCGTCGGCGGAGAAGAAGATTGCCGTGAAGGGCGCGGTGCCGTGCAAGGTCACGGCGTTCGGTTCGACGCTCGGCCTGACGGTCGGCGGCGTCTGCGTGACGCTGCGCGACGCGCAGCTGCCGGTCGGCAAGCTGGGCGTGTATGCGAAGAACGCCCGTCCGTCGGCCGTGACCCGACTGAAGGTCTCGAATCCCGCCCAGCGCATCCGGTGGATTCATGGTCCGGTCAAGTTCCTCGTGACGCGCGACGAACGGGTCGAGTTCGTGGATGCCCAGGGCCGAAAGGCGAAACGCGAGGAGGTCCACGTGGTTTCCGATTGCAATGCGAAGGTGATGGGCGACGCGTACTGGGAGTTTGAACCGGGGCTGGCGGATGCGAAGGGCGTCTCGATCCGGTCCATGAGCCGTCCGGGCGCCTATCTCGTGCAGATGCCGGATGGTTTTGTGAATGTGGTCGAGAACGACGGCTCCGCCGACTTCGCGGCGCGCGCGACCTGGTTCAAGCGTCCGGGCAACGACCGCGCGGATGGCGTGTCGTTCGAATCCTTCACGGAAGCAGGCTCGTACCTGCGCATATCGGGGCGGGCGAAGGTCACGACGCCGAAGGTCGGCAACTTCCGCTATGATTCGACTTTCGAACTCGTCGACTGAAAGCGCTTGATGTCTCAATCGGCGAATGTTTGATTGGACTTGCGGTCGATGGGAGCGAGGAAAACGGTGAATCTGAAGAACTGGCTGTTCATGGTTGCCACGGGCGCGGCGCTGGCGGCCGCCGCCGCCGTGCCGAAGGTCGTCTTCGATACCGACATGGTCGAGGACTACGACGATGTCGGCGCGCTCGCGACGCTGCATGCGCTGGCGGACGAAGGCAGGTGCGAGATCCTCGCGATGGCCTCCTGCACGCGGGACAACCAGTCTGTCGCCGCGGTCGAAATCGTAAACGCCTACTACGGGCGCCCCGACATTCCCGTGGGGTGCGCGAAGAACCTCGGCGTCGTCGGCGTGCCCGGCGGCGATCCGACGCGCCGCTGGCATCAGAAGTACACGCGGCTGGCGCGCGAGTACGCCGACTGGGTCAAGCATCCGAATTCCAACGACGCGCCCGACGCGAACGAGGTCTACCGCAAGGCGTTGGCGTCCGCGCCGGACAAGAGCGTCGTCTTCTGCAGCGTGGGCTTTCTCACGAACATCCGCCGTCTTCTGGAGACGCCGGGCGACCAGTATTCGCCGCTCCCGGGACGCGATCTCGTGGCGAAGAAGGTCAAGACCTGGCATGTCATGGCGGGACAGGAGGCGAAGGGACGCACGTACAACGTGCTGCATGATGCGGAATCCGCGAAGATCGCCTTCGCGAAATGGCCGACCTACGTCGTCGTGACGCCGTGCGAGCTCGGCAACGACATCTATTCGGGCCGGACGGTTGCGGAGCGCAGCTACGGCTACAGAAATCCCGTGCACGACATCTTCGCGTGGGCGCTGCCGCGCCGGGCGGACGTCCTTGCGGGCAAGACCGAGGAGAAGGAGGTCGGCGGACGCTGCTCCTGGGACGAGGTGACGGTGCTGGCGGCGGTTTACGGGCCGTCGCGGTTCTTTGAATCCGAACGCGGGGCATTCACGCTGACGGACGACGGCACAACTGAATGGGTGCCGGATCCGCAAGGCAGATTCAACCTGCTGAAGGCGGCGGTGACGCGTGAGCGCCACAAGTACCCGTGCCACACGATCGGCGCGATTCTCGACGAGCTGATTACACGTGAACCGAAGTGCCGGCGTACGGACGAAGCCATCTCCATCTTCCGCCGCTCACAGCTGACGCGCACGGCGACGGGCGTGAGAATGCTCCGCGACGGGAAGACGCTGTGGAATCTCGAGCTGGACAATCCTGAGGGACGTCCCTTCTTCCATCCGCTCGCCCTGCCGTCGGGACGTCCGCTGACGGATCTACGTCCGAAAGACCATGTGTGGCATCTCGGCTACTGGTTCTCCTGGAAGTTCATCAACGGCGTCAACTACTGGGAGCCGGCCGACGAAAAGCGCACGGGTGCCGAGCCGGCAGGCGCGACGCGGCTGGTGAAGAAGGACGTCCGCCTCGACGGACTCGACTGCGTCGTCCAGGCGGAACTCGAGTACGGTCCGCGCGGCGAGAAACCCGTGCTCGCGGAATCGCGTCGCATCACCGTCGATCCGCCGGATCCGAACGGCGGCTACATCATCACGACGCGCCATACGTTCACGGCGTTGGCGGACGTGACGCTTGACCGCACACCGCCGCACGGCGACCCGAAGACCGGCAAGTGGGGCGGCGGCTATGCGGGCATGACGCTGCGACTCGACACGACGACGGCGAAGGCGCTCGACGTGCGCGGGTTTGCGGGCGGCACGACGCCGGCGGCTTGTACGGGTGTCGAGACGAAGTTCCTCGATTTCACCGATCGGGAGTGCGGCGAGGGTGTGACCTTCACCCAGCTTGTCGGACCGGACACCGGCAAGTTCTATCTGTGGCCGGACAAGCGGATGATCAATCCGTGCCCGGTTCATACGGCGCCGCTCACGCTCAAGAAGGGCGAGACGCTGCAGCTTGCATACAAGCTCGCCGTGCATGCAGACAAACGCCCGGGCGGTCGTGAGACGGCTGACGCACCTTGCTTCACGAACAATCGTGCGCTGGTGGCGTGCGTCAACGCGCAGGGTACGCAGGTGAGCTGGCGGATGCTGCCGTCGGATGCGACGGATTTGGGCTTCACCCTCTGGCGTCGTGCGAACGGGAAGGTGGAGAAACTCAACGCCGCGCCGATTGTGCAGACGAGCGACTTCTTCCTCGACGGCTACACGGACCTTACGGCCGAGTATTCCCTCGACGGCGCGCACTTTACACCCGTCCGTTGCGAGGTGGATCCGGCGGCACCTTTCATTCGCCTGCCGCTGGCGGACACGAATGAGACGGTATCCGCCGTCGGCGTGGGCGATCTTGACGGCGACGGCCTGTACGATTATGTCGTGCGGACCCCGGCGGGCGGCACCGATCCGTGGGACCTCGTGTGGAAACGGGCGACGGACACCTACAAGCTCACGGCGTACGATTCATCGGGCAAGATGCTGTGGCGGAAGGATCTGGGCTGGAACATCGAGATGGGGACGTGGTATGCGCCGTATCTTGTCGCGGACCTCGACGGCGACGGCAAGGCGGAGGTGATTGCGAAGACTGCGCCGTTGTCGCCCGACTACCGCGACGCCGACGGGCGCGTGAACGACGGTCCGGAACACCTCACCGTGTTTGACGGATTGACGGGGCGCATCCGCGCGCAGGTGCCGTGGATTCCGCGTGCATCGCCGGATCCCGTCGAGGACTACAACCACTACAATTCGCGCAACCAGCTGGCCCTCGCACGTCGAGGCGGTCAACCGCCCTGCGTCATCATGGAACGTGGCACGTACGGCAAGATGATCGTCGACGCCTACCGTCTTGTCGCGAAGGATGGATTGCCGGAGGGCCAGGACGCCGCGCTGGAACGCGTCTGGCGGTTCAACAACGAGTTCATGCCGCAACGCTTCAAGGGGCAGGGCGACCATGCGTGCCTCTGTGAAGATGTGGACGGCGACGGTTGCGACGAGGTGCTGATCGGCTCCCTCACGCTCGACCATGACGGCACGGTGCTCTGGTGCAACGAGCGCGGCCACTCCGACGCGCACTACTATGGGGACATCGATCCGGAACGTCCGGGCATGGAACTCGCTTTCATCTATGAGACGCGGCAACGTCAGGGCGGCGGTCTGCTTTTGACGGATCCCGTGACGGGTGAAGACATCTGGCAGCTGAAGGAGCCGACGCACCACGTGCACAGCTGCGGCATTTGCGCGGACATCGACCCGCGCCATGCCGGGCTTGAAATCTACGGACAGGAAGTCGATCAGTCCGGCAGCACGAAGGAGAAGACGCATCCGCAGAGCGACAACCGCTGGTTCTTCGCCGCGAATGGCACGTTGCTGAGTTCCCATACGAACTGCGTCTACGGCTACGGGCAGGGCGTGCGCAACGCCTACTGGGATGCCGACCTCCAGCGTGAACTGTTCCGCAGCGGACTGAAGGACCACGAAGGGGCGCGCGTGACGGCGCGGCTGCCAAATCCGATGCTCGTCGCCGATCTCTTCGGCGACTGGCGTGAGGAGTTCATCGCCGGCGGGAAGGGCGAGATCCGCATCTACACGACGGACATCCCCGCCATGGACCGCCGTCTGTCGCTGATGTGCGACAGCTCGTACCGGTCGCGCATCACAATGTGGACGAGCGGCTACGACCAGCAGCCGATTCTCACCTACGTGCCGAGTGCCCGCGATCCGAACGTCTCCGTGCGGTTGAGTGAAAACGCGCGCGAACTTGTCCTCGACGTCGTGGCACCGCTCGACCGGCCGCTGCGGGGCACGCTCGCGATCACGCAGATGCCGCCCGAGTGGTCCGTGAAGCTGGGCTCGGTTGAGATCGATCTGCCGCCGGGCGGACTCTGGACGAAGACGCTGAAGATCCGCCGTCCGCCGAACCCCAAGGGGCGTTACGACATGGCGGCCGAGTTGAAGCGGGAGGGCGCAGCGCCGCTGATCGTTCGACAGCCGTTTGTGCTCTAGGACATTCCCGTCCACGCCATCGGGGACTTCACACGCGGGGCGTTTTCTGCTATCATACTGTCATGAAAAGATGTCATTTGACGGTGGGCGTGTTGGCGCTCGCGGCGTCGCTTTCGGTTGGCGCCGAAACGAAGGTGTGGATCGATTCGCTCGACCTGGGGCCCGTGATCACGGGGTTCGGACAGGTCCGTGCACGTCGTTCGTGTGAGGACCACACGCTTTCGGTCGGCGGGCAGCCGTATCAGAACGGCATCGGCGTGCATGCCGTGAGCCGCATGGACATCGATCTCGGCGGCCAGGCCGTGAAGTTCGTGGCTGCGGTGGGCGTGGACGACGAAGAACCCGACAACCACATGCGCGGCACGGTTTCGTTCAAGGTGCAGGCGGATGGCAAGACCGTCGCCGCCACGGGCGTTATCCGGCGCGGCGACAAGGCGAAGACGATCGAGGTGCCGCTGAAGGGGGCGAAGCGTCTTACGCTGATTGTGGACGACGGCGGCGACGGCATCAATGCGGACCATGCGGACTGGTGCGACGCCTACATCGTGGTCGCGGACGGCGCGAAGATCGCGACGGTCAATCCGTTCAAGGTCGAGAAGAAGGGCGTGTTCATGCCCCGGAACTTCAACGGCAAGTTGGGCGGACAGGTCACCGCGGTGACGTCGCCGGACGGACACAATGTCATCCGCATCGGCACGGAGCCGGTTCTCGCGTACGAAGTGCTGCGCGACGGCGTGACGTGGGTGAAGCCGACGCCGCTCGCGCTGGAAACGCGCGAGTACGGTCTTCTCGGCGGCGCGGGTCTCGGCTACAAGGCGACGCGCCAGGCGCTCAAGGGCGAGATCGATGCGCCCGTCTACAAGAAGGCAAAGGTTTCGAACGAGGGCAACAAGGCCGTCCTCGCCTTCAAAGGCTGGGCGCTCGACGTGGTCGCGCGCAACGACGGTGTCGCATACCGCTTCACCGTGGCCCCGGAACAGGAGCTGACCGTCGTGCACGAAACGGCGAGCATCACGTTTCCCGCGGCTACGCCGATCTGCTACGGTCTCACGGGTGGCCGTCCGCCGTCCGATCCCCACCAGAACGGCTGGGAGACGATCTACCGCAACGGCACGGTGAAGGACGTGCCGGGCAACTTCGGCCGCCTCGTGCTGCTGCCGCTGACGGCTTCCTATGCGAACGGCACGCTCTGCGTGACCGAAGCCGATCTGCGCAACTACTCGGGCTGGTCGTTCGGACGCTACGACGACGACCCCGAGGTGCTCTCCGCCTGGATGGCCCGTGCGCCGACGGCGAAGGGCACGCGCGAAGAAGGCCGCTACCGTCCGGTGCGCGAGCGCGAAGATTTCCTGGTGAAGGGAACGGGCGCACGTACGTTTCCGTGGCGCGTCTTCGCGATGGCGGGGAAGGCGGCCGACCTCATGGCGAACGACCTCGTGTGGGCGCTCTCCACGCCAAACGAACTGAAGGACACGTCGTGGATCAAGCCCGGCCTCGTCGCGTGGGACTGGTGGAACGATTGGCGTCTGACGGATGTCGACTTCAAGCCGGGCATCAACATGCCGACGTACAGGAACTACATCGACTTCGCGTCCGAAAACGGCATTCCCTACATCATCATGGACGAGGGCTGGAGCCGCCATCTGAACCTCGACGAGATCAACCCCGACCTCAACCTCGAGGAGCTCATCGCCTACGGCAAGGTCAGGAACGTGGGCATCATCCTCTGGGCGGCGTGGAGCAAGCTCTGGAACCGCCAGGAGGAACTCTGCGCCCGCTTCGCGAAGATGGGCGTCAAGGGCCTCAAGATCGACTTCATGGAGCGCGACGATGCGGAGGTCGAGGTGTACCTCGAAGAGACTGCACGCATCGCGGCGAAGTACAAGCTTCTCATCGACTACCATGGCATGCACAAACCCACGGGCATGAGCCGCATGCTGCCGAACATCGTGAACTATGAAGGCGTGTACGGACTCGAACAGCTCAAGGGCGGTCCGAACGGCGACTTTCCGCGTAACGATTGCCAGATTCCGTTCACGCGCATGGTGGCGGGTCCGCTCGACTACACGCCGGGCGCCATGCTCAACCGTTCGCGCATGCTCGAGCGCATGCACTGGTCGCGTCCGGGCTCGATGGGCACGCGCGCGCACCAGCTCGCGCTCTTCACGCTCTTCGACGGTCCGCTGCAGATGCTCTGCGACAGCCCGAGCCTCTACCGCCGCAATGCCGAATCGACGAAGTTCCTCGCGGCCGTGCCGACGACGTGGGACGACACGGTCGGTCTCGCGGGCGAAGTCGGCAAGTACGCCGTCGTTGCGCGCCGCAAGGGGAGGGACTGGTGGATCGGCGGCGTGACCGATTGGGATGAGCGTATGATCGATCTCGATGTCTCCTGCCTCGGCTCGGGCGTGTGGACGTTTGACGTGTTCGAGGACGACCTCGACGTCGTCTTCAATGCCGAGCACTACATCCACCGCACGGTCAAGCACGACGTCTCGAAGCCGCTGCGCATCCGCATGCGCACGGGCGGCGGCTGGACCGCCCACGCGACAAAGTAACGGCGGAATCAAGATCGCCCGCTTCGCGACGACGGTGTTCATCCGTCAACGGATGTCAAAACGAAAGAGCGTACGAAGATGAAGAGAAGAACATTCCTGGGCGGTCTTGCCCTGTTTGCCGCGTTTGCGGCGGGCGTGTTGCCGTTGGGTCTGCTGGCTGCGCTGGCGCCGTGCGACCTGCAGGTGGAGCGTCGGGTGAATCCCGAGGGTCTCGATGCGGCGCAGCCGCGATTTTCCTGGAAGGTTGCTGCCGCGCGGGAGGCCAGGGATGTCGTGCAGACCGGCTATGAGATTCGCGTGGCGACGGATCCGGCGAAGCTGGCGGTGGACGGCGCGGCCGATTTCTGGGCAAGCGGACGCGTCGCGTCGGCCGAGCAGCTTGACATCGTCTATGCCGGCAAGGCGCTCGTTTCGTCGCAGCGGTACTGGTGGACGGTTCGTACGTGGACGAACGAAGGGGATGAACCGTCGCCCTGGAGCGCGCCTGCCACGTGGCTCACAGGCATAATGAACCCGGGCGACTGGTCGGCGCAGTGGATTGCCGCCAACGAGGCGACGATCGAGACATTCGATCTCCATGGGGCGAAGTGGATCCGGCCGAGGCAGGGTCCGGACGACATCGAACAGTGCCCGCCCGGCGACACGGTCTACAAGGCGGCGTTCGACGTCGACGCATCCGTCCTGACGCCTGAGTACAGTGCGGTCGTCCATCAGACAGGCTTCAACGGGTGGCGCCCGATTCACGACCGGGCGCATCTTGCCAAGCGTGCGATTCTGGCCTACACGGCGGACGACCATGTGATGATCTGGATCAACGGACGCCCCGCGACCGGTACGGTGGGCGACCGCGGCGTCGCCGACTGGCGGTGGTTGCGCTTTGCGGATGTCGCCGGACATCTCAAGGCGGGCCGCAATGAAATCACTGTACGCGTGTACAACGCGAAGTCAGGTCCGACCGGACTCCTCCTCGCCCTCGTGACGGCGGATGGCAAGGCGCCGCTCGTCTCCGATGCGCGGTGGCAGGCGAGCGCCGCGCAGCCCGAGGCGTGGGCGGGCGTGCGCGAGGTTGGTCCGTGCGGCTGTCGGCCCTGGGGCGAGGTCAAGCGCGGCATCGAGCGGGTGTCGCCCGCGTTCCGCAAGCGGTTCGCAACACGGGCCGGCGTGAAGTCCGCCGTGCTCCACATCACGGGCGTCGGCTACTACGAGGCCAGCCTCGACGGTACGCGCGTCGGCAACAAGGTGCTCGACCCGGCGCCGACGCAGTACGACAAGCGCGTCCTCTATTCTTCCTATGACGTGACCGACCGTTTTGCGAAGGCGGGCGAACATCAGCTCGACGTGCTCGTCGGTCACGGCTACTATGACGTGCGCGGCATCGCGGCGTGGAACTTCGACAGTGCGCCGTGGCGCCAAACGCCGCGGATGATCGCCCAGCTCGAGCTCGTCTATGCCGACGGGGCGCGCGAGGTTGTGGCGACGGATGGATCGTGGCGGCAGGTGGGGAGCCCGATTCTGTGGGACGACCTGCGCGAGAACGAGACGATCTCCCCCGCGGCGGCAAAGGCCGCGCTCGATCTTCCCGTGCGCGTCGTGGCGGGGCCGAACGGCAAGCTGTGCGCCGAGTCGCAGCCGGGGTCCGTCGTGCGCGAGTCGCTCGCGCCCGTGGGAATCAAGACGCTCGCCAACGGACATTGCCTCATCGACTTCGGCCGTGGCGTCGCGGGCTGGATGCGGATGCAGGTGCGCGGACAGCAGAAGGGCGACGTGCTGACCATTCGATCTGGCGACATGCTCAACGACGACGGGACGGTGCGTCTCTGCGACGGCTGCACGGGCAACGGACAGAGCTTCCTCGCCTTGCCGGGCGGCTGGTTCCAGACGGACCGCTTCGTCTGCTCGGGCTCGGACGACGACGTCTACGAGCCGCGATTCACCTATAACGGCTACCGCTACGTGGAGGTGATCGGTCTCGCGCGTCCGCCGGCACCGGACGACGTGCGGGGGCAGGTCGTCTGCACAGATTTCCCCGACGTGGGCGACTTCAGCTGCTCGAACGACTTGATCAACCGTCTGCAGGCGGCGGCGAAGTCTTCCTACCGCGGCAACTTCGCCAACGGCTTCCCGACGGACTGTCCGCACCGCGAGAAGAACGGCTGGACGGGTGATGCCCAGCTTGCGAGCGAACTTTCGATGTACAACTTCGATAACGTCGCGGGCTACGAGAAGTGGATCAACGACCTGGTGGATGCGCAGCGTCCCAACGGACAGATTCCCGACATCGTGCCGACTTCGGGCTGGGGCGCCGGTGGCGGGCCGGCTTGGGATAGCGTGATCTTCGTGTTGCCGTGGAATCTCTACCTCTACAAGGGCGACGTGAAGGCGCTGGCGCTCGCGTATCCGGCGATGCGACGCAATCTCGCTTTCATGAAGGCGCACGAGCGGCCCGATGGTACGATTGCCTATGGACTGGGTGACTGGGTGCCGGTGAAGACGGAGACGTTCAACGGCGTGACGAGCACGGGCTACTATGCGCTCGACCTGCGCATTGCCGCGCGGACGGCGGCCGTGCTCGGCAAGGCGGACGAATCGGCCGCCCTGTTGGCGGAAAGCGACCGCGTCGCCGCGGCGTTCCGCCGTGCATTCATGGAGCCGGACGGAACTTGCTCGACGGGTACGCAGACGTCGCAGAGCACGGCACTCCACCAGGGACTTTTGCCGCGGGCGGATCGCCCGGCCGCGGTGGTGAAGATGCTCGAAGCAATCTGCCGTGCAGACGGCCACGTCGACTTCGGCATCCTCGGCTCCAAGTACCTCTTCCGCGCCTTGGCGGAGAACGGACTTGAAGACGTTGCCTTCGCACTGCTCGCGCGGGACGACTTCCCGTCCTTCGGCAACTGGCTGAAGCGGGGCGGTACGACGCTCTGGGAAGACTTCTACGGCAATTCGTCTTGGAATCACATCATGTTCGGCGACTTCTCCGCGTGGCTCTACCAGTACGCGGCGGGCATTCGCCCGGCCGGCGGTGCGGACGCCGTTATCGCGCAGGTGCCGACGGACAGGGCGGCGGTCGGTTTCGGTCGCTTCCTCCTCGCGCCGCGCTTTCTCGGAGCCCTTGACCATGCTGCCGCCGCGCACAACTCGCCACGCGGCATGATCCGCAGCGCCTGGCGGCGCCAGGCGGACGGTTCAGTCAGATGGTCGTTTACGATCCCGCCGAATGCGACGGCGGATGTCGTAATCCCGACGGGCTACACGACAACCGGGGCGGCGGGGCGCTACGGATCGGGTTCCTATGAATTGCGCCTGACCCCGACGGGACCGCGTCCGGATCCGCTGCTGAGCGTCACGGTCGCCCCGAAGAACCCGCCGCCGCGGGCGAAGACAGTGGAGATTGTGAAGGCCGAATGGGGCTGGTTCCCCGAGGACGGCGCGAAGCCGATCTGCATCGACGTGGCGGACAAGCTGCGGGCGCGCGTGAAGGACGGACTTCTCGTGGAGAATGCGAGCAACGGACTCTTTGGCGACGCCGTGCCGAACAAGGTGAAGGAGGTGCGCGGCGTCTGCCGCGTCGACGGGAAGGAGCAGATGTTCCGCGTGGTGGAAGACGACGAGCTGATTCTCCCCGCAGAGGCTGCGCTCCTCCTCAAGCCGAACTGGCATCTCGTGCGCGACGCGGCCGGTATGGTGGCGGTCGAAGCGTACTGCGCCGTGACGGGCGCGTACACGACGGTGTCGGGCAAGATCGTGCCGCTCGATCTGGCCGGCAAGGTACGGTGAGAGTGCATTGGGTTGCTGCGGGGCTGTCCTTTTGTGCTCGAATGCGGGAAAGAATCAAATGGAAAGAAGTGGAATGTGTAACCCGTACTTTACGGAAAGTCCTGACGGCGTCATTCTGAACGTCAAGGCGCAGCCGCGGTCCTCGAAGGCGGGAATCGACGGTTTGCTCGGCGATGCCGTCAAGGTGCGCATCAAGTGCGCGCCCGTCGACGGAAAGGCGAACAGGGAATTGGTCGAGACCCTGGCTGATGCCTTTGACGTGGCGAAAAGCGCCGTTGTGTTCAAGGGAGGCGAAACGTCGAAGACGAAGCGTCTGCTTGTGAAGGGCGTGACGGCCGCGCAGGTGCGCGCCGTCGTGGAGGGGTGATGGCGGTCTCGCTTGAATTTGAGCAGGCGGCGGGCGATGTCGTAATGGGCATCGACGAGGCGGGTCGCGGTCCGCTCGCCGGCGGCGTTTACGCCGCGGCTGTCACCGTGCCGCTCGCGAAGGCCGCGGAACTGCTCACGGGCACCTGGGCCGGCGTCAACGACTCGAAGAAACTGGCGGAAAGGAAGCGCGAGGCGCTGGCGGAGGTCATCAAGTCCACGCCCGACTGCACCTGGTGCATCGCTTCCGCGTCGGCGGCCGAAATCGACCGGCTCAACATCCTCTCTGCGACACATCTGGCGATGCGTCGTGCCGCGCTCGGCGTCGGCGAGAAGCTGGGGGAGGCGGTGAAGATGTCCATTCTCGTCGACGGACTCCCGGTGCGTACGCTGCCGTACCCGTCCCGGAACCTCGTGAAGGGCGATGCGCGCTCGCTCTTCATCGCGGCGGCGTCGATTCTCGCGAAGACGGCGCGCGATGCGGACTGCCTCCGCCTCGACGCCCTCTATCCCGGCTACGGTTTCGCCAAACATAAAGGCTATCCGACGCCCGCGCATCTTGCGGCGTTGAAGCAGCTCGGCCCGTGTCCCGAGCACCGGTGCAGCTTCGGTCCCGTCAGCCAGATGACGCTCTTTTAGCCGCTGCGGTCTGTACGCCCGGCCGCCGCCGCGGCGGGCCGCTTGTCCCACCGGGGCGTTTGGTGTATAATAATAGCGCGGGGTAAATGAAGTAACGAGAAAGGATCGAACGTGGATTCAATTCAGATGAAGGTTCGGGGAGCTGCGCGGTGCCTCCTCGCCTGCGCGTCGGTGCTCGCGGATGTGCGCCAGACCGCGTTCGGTGCGGCGCTTTGCTAAAGGTCCCGTGAAGACCAACTACCACCAGCACACGACCTGGTGCGACGGGCATGACGACGCCGAAACGATGATTCGCGCGGCGATCGACCGCGGATTCGACGAAATCGGATTCTCGTCCCATGCCCGTCTGCCCGACGTCGTCGAGGGCAACCTCACGCCGGATTCGGCCCCGGCCTATGCGGCGGAGATCCGCGCGCTCGCGGCGAAATACGCGGATCGCCTCTCCGTGCGTTTGGGCGTCGAGGCGGACTACATCCCCGGCGACACGACACCCGAGAAGGTGCGCTATGCGCATCTCGGGCTCGACTACCTCATCGGATCAATCCATTGGGTCGTCGCCCCCGACGGGGCGCATGTTCCGGTGGACTGGTCGCCCGAGCGTCTCGTGGAAGGGGTGAAGGCCCACTTCGGCGGCGACTACGAGACGTATGTCCGCACGTATTTCGTGCAGGAGCGCGAGATGGTCGCCCGATTCGACTTCGACGTGCTGGGACACCCCGACCTCGTGCGGAAGTTCAACGGCCGCCTCGCGTACTTTGACGAGACGGCCGCCTGGTATCAAGACGAACTCCGGCTGACGGCCGAGGCGATTGCCGCGTCCGGCAAGATCGTCGAGATCAACACGGGCGCCATCGCGCGCGGCTGGATGGACGACGTCTACCCCTCGGCCGCGTTTCGGGCGCTGCTGCGCGCGCGCGGCGTGCGGTTCCTGCTGGGGTCCGACGCCCATGCGGCCGCCGGCATCGACTGCGCCTTCGAGCGATATGGCGACGAAGCGGGGCGCCTTGATAAGTTACCATTGCCTAACTTGGTCTCGATATGAGATAATGTCCGCAAATCGGTTTTAACCACAAAAGGAGAAAAGAAAATGGCTCACAAGATTGATGCTGACAAGTGCGTTGGCTGCGGTTGCTGCAAGGACGCCTGCCCGGCCGAAGCGATTTCCGAAGGTACGCCCTACGTGATCGACGCCGACAAGTGCGTTGACTGCGGCGCGTGCGCCAGCACCTGCCCGAATGAAGCGATCGCCCCGGTTTCGTGATCGACTTCCTGCTAGACAACCTGCTGCTGCTTCCATTCCTTTTCCCCGCCTATCTGGTGTTGGAGTGGGTGGAGGCGCACGCGGGGGACGCGCTCGAGCAAAAGCTCGGGCGTGTCAGTCAATGGGGCCCGTTCTTCGGCGCGGCTGCCGGTGTCGTGCCCCAATGCGGCTTTTCCGCTGCGGCCGCCTCGCTCTATGCGGGTGGCGTGATCACGGCGGGAACGTTGGTGGCCGTCTTTCTGTCGACGTCGGACGAATTGGTTCCGATTCTGCTCTCCAAGCAGATTCCCGTTCCCTTTTTGGCGAAAATCGTCGGTTTGAAGATTCTCTTTGCCGTCTTCGCCGGTTTTGCGGTCAACGCTTTCCTCTACTGCATCGGCCGTCGCGGACCCTCGCCGCACGTGGGCGAACTCTGCGAACATAGTCGTTGCAGTTGCGAAAAGCGGAAGGGTCTTCTCGTGCCCGCGCTCATTCATACGACCGAAATCTTCGTCTTTCTGCTGGTCATTTCCGGCATTCTCGAGCTGATTCTCCACTTTTGCGGCGGCGAGGAGGTCTTGAAGGGCTGCATCCTCAACAGGCCTTTTGTCGGCGAGTTGTTGGGCGGTCTCGTCGGACTGATCCCCAACTGCGCCGTGTCGGCCGCGTGCGCCGAGCTCTATGTCGAGAAGGGAATGTCCGCCGGTGCGCTCGTCGCCTCTTCGCTGACGGGAGCCGGCGTCGGTCTGCTCGTTTTGTTCCGCACGCATCGCCATCTGCTGCAGAATCTCGGCATCCTGGCGGCCGTCTACGGGTTTGGCGTCGTGTTCGGCTATTTGGGAGGACTCTTCCTCTGATGGATGCAGCGCATCAGACGATGCGCAGTCTTGTGCGCAAGGCGTTTGTCGCCTCGCTGCCGGTTCTGACCGGCTATACGACGATGGGCTTTGCCGCGGGTCTGCTGCTGGCGCTGCAGGACGGTACGGCGGCATCCGCGCTGTGGGCGGCGTTGACGAGCGCGTTCTTCGTGTCGGGTCCGCTCCAGTACCTGCTTGTCGACTGGGTGCGCGAAGGCACGCCCTACATGGCAACCGTCGTGTTGACCATTTGTCTCAATATCCGCTATTCGCTGTACGGATTGTCGCTTTTGGACCGCTTTAAGGCGGCCTCGGTGCCGAAGCGGCTCTACATGATCGGTACGGTGACGGATGAAACTTACGCCTTGCAGACGCAGTGCCCGTGGCCGGCGGGATTGAAATCGACGCGCTATTGTCTGTTTTTGGCGCTTTTTGACCATTTGTATTGGGTCGTCGGTGTGACGGCCGGTGCGCTGGCGGGCATCTTCGCGCAAGGCATCTTCTCGAGGGCTCGCGTGGCATCGTGCACGAAGGGCATCGATTTCGCGATGACGGCGCTTTTCCTCGTCATCCTTGTCGATCAGATGCGTTCAAAGACGAACCGCATTCCCGCGGTGATCGGTCTGACGGCCTCGGCGCTGGTCTTCGGCGGGCTCTCGTATTTCCGGGGATTTGCGGCGGCGAAGGGATCCATGCTGATCCCCTCGATGGTGCTGATCGTGTGCGTGTTCCTCGCCGTGCGCACGTATCTGGATCCGGAGCGGAAGGGGGCCGCGGCATGAATGCGAACGGACACTACCTCCTCGGCCTCCTTGTGGCCGTCGGCCTCGTTTCCTACCTGCTGCGCGCGCTGCCGTTCATCCTCTTCGGTTCGGGCAGGAAGCCGCCGGCCGTCATCCGCTACATCGGCGGACAGCTCGCCCCCGCAGTCATTGCGATGCTCGTCGTCTACTGCTTTGCCGACTGTCTCAAGAACGGCTGTCTCTCGACCCCGCTCCATGGCGGCGCCGAACTCGCCGCCGCCGCGCTGACCATCGCGCTGCACCTCTGGCGCGGCAATCCGCTACTGTCAATCGCCTGCGGCACGGCGCTCTACATGTATCTGGTGGCGTAGGCCCTCAGAAGAGCGTGCCCCAGAGGAGATCCAGCGCCAAGTAAAGTGCAGAGTGTTGCGTTGCAGGGTGCGGTTTGGTAAAATAGCTGGACCATGAAGAAGACTGTAATCGACATTCCCGCGTTTGGTTGGAATCGGCGGGGCTTTCTTGCGACGGCAGGTTTCGGCCTGTTGGGCGGTGCGTTGTCGGTCAAGGCGGGGGAGACGCCGAAGACCGCGACGTTCCGCTATGCCCTCAACCCCGCGACGATTCGCGGTTACAAGTGTTCGTTGAAGGAGCAGGTCCGCCTCTGCATCGAGGCCGGCTACCAGGGCATCGAGCCCTGGATTTCGGATTTGCGCGCGGCCAAGGAGGCCGGCGAACTCGACGACATCCGCAAGATGTGCGCGGATGCCGGCCTGACCGTGGTGAACGGCATTGGCTTCGCCCCCTGGGCCGTGCCCGATGCCGTGGCGCGCGAGAGCGGACTCGAGGAGATGAAGCGCGACATGGCGCTCATGGCCGAGGCCGGCGGCGCCTTCATTGCGGCTCCGCCGAGCGGCGTGGCGGGCGGGAAGGATCCCACGGTCTCGTTGGACGAGTTTGTGGACCGTTATCGCGCCGTCCTCGCGATGGGCGACGAGACGGGCGTGACGCCGATCCTCGAATTCTGGGGCGCGTCCAAGAACATGAGCCGTCTGAACGAGGCGCTTTACGTCGCCGGCGCGAGCGGACACCCCAAGGTGGCGATTCTGGCCGACGTCTACCACATGTACCGTGGCGGCAGCTCGTACGAAGGCCTGCGGTTTCTGTCGCCGTCGACGCTGCCCGTCCTGCATGTGAACGATTTTCCGTCCTCGCCGGCGCGCGAGAAGCTCGGCGATGCCGATCGCGTGTGGCCGGGCGACGGCATCGCACCCTGGGCGCGCATCCGCGACCTGCTCGCGGCCGGCGGACTCAATCCCTGGCTGTCGTTGGAACTTTTCAACGCCGCCTACTGGAAGACGACGCCGATCGAGACGTTGCGCACGGGCCTCGACAAGATGCGTCGCGTCTTCGAGGGCTGAGCGTCCGCCTGCCGTCGCCCGTGCGGGGAGGTGCCGAAAACATATGGTGAAACTTTTGAGGTGAAAAAGGATTCTATCACATGAAGAACCAATTGGGTGTGCTGGCGTTGGCCGCGCTGGCCGGCGCGGCCGGAGCCGAAATGGCGACGGGCAGATTCACGCACGACATGCCGGGCGAAACGAATTTGAAACCGACGAATCCCGCATATGAGGAGATGGCGGCGGACTTCAAGAATCCCTTCGGGAAGGTTCAGACGGGCTGCTACTGGTATTGGATCAACGGCAATATCACCTGCGAGGGCGTCCGCAAGGACTTGCTCGCGATGAAGCGTGCCGGCATTGATCGCGCCTACATCGGCGACATCGGCGGGCAGGACGGTCCGAAGGGCACGGTCAAGACCTTCTCGCCCGAATGGGAGAAGGCGCTGGCCACAGCCTTCGAGACGGCGAGCGAAATCGGCGTCGAACTCGGCCTCTTCAATTCGCCGGGCTGGAGCCAGTCGGGCGGCCCGTGGGTGAAGCCCGAGCAGGCGATGCGCCGCCTGGTCGCGAGTTCCGTCGCGGTGACGGGTCCGGCGAAGGGCGTCAAGCTGCCCGCGCCGAAGTTCGAGTCGGTACCGGCGGACGAGTTCCAGGACCTCCTCGCGGTCGCCTATCCTGCGCCCGCGCTGGCAACGGAACGTCTCGAGGCGAAGGACGTCAACGATTCGCTGTTGCAGCGCGCCGGCCAGCCGCTCGTCGTCGATCTCGCTTCCGACAAGCCCTTCACGGCGCAGAGCGTCGAGCTCGCGTTCATCGACGGCACGATCGCCGGTTCGGTGAAGGTCGAAGCCGAGACGGCGCCGGATTCCTGGCAGAAGGTGTGCGAGATGCCGTTCAGCCGCGCCAACCACGCGACGAACGTCGGCTTCTCGCCGCACGCGCCCGTTCTCGCGTCCTTCGCGCCGGTGACGGCGACGCGCTACCGCGTGACGATCGCCCCCGCGGGCGGTTTCCAGTCGCGGTTTGCAACCGTCTCCGTCTGCGGCGCCCCGCTCATCGCGCGGGCCTATGAAAAGACGCTCGCGAAGATGTTCGAGTCGCCACTGCCATACTGGCATGAATACCAGTGGCCGGCCGAACCCGCGAACGCCGAAGGCACGGCGCTCGACCCCGCGAAGGCGGTCGTGCTGCACGGCAAGGTCGCGCGCGACGGTTCGCTCGACTGGGACGTACCCGAGGGCCGCTGGCTCGTCTACCGTTTCGCGACGGCGGCGACCGGCACGAAGAACAGTCCGGCGAACCCCGAGGCGACGGGCTACGAAGTGGACAAGATGAGCCGTGCGCACGTGGCGGCGCATTTCGACGCGTATCTCGGCAAGATTCTCGCCCGCACGCCGGCCGGTCCCCGCAAGGCGATCAAGCACGCGGTGCTCGACAGCTACGAGATGGGCGGACAGAACTTCACGGACGACTTCGCCGCGCGGTTCAAGGCGGCGTTCGGCTATGATCCCACACCGTACCTGCCGGCCTTCTTCGGCATGCCGACGGCGAGCCGCGACGATTCCGACCGTTTCCTCTGGGACGTGCGCCGGTTCGTGGCGGATGAAGTGGCCTACTCGTATGTGGGCGGTCTGCGTGCCGCGAGCAACCACCACGGTCTGAACACCTGGCTGGAGTGCTACGGACACTGGGGTTTCCCGGGCGAGTTCCTCCAGTACGGCGGCCAGAGCGACGGCATTGCCGGCGAGTTCTGGAGCGAAGGGTCGCTTGGCGACATCGAGAACCGTGCAGCGTCGAGCTGCGGCCATATCTACGGCAAGCGCCAGATCTGGGCGGAGTCCAATACCTGCGGCGGCCGCGCGTTCGAACGTACGCCGATGGATCTGAAGTCTCGTACGGACCGCTTCTTTGCGGACGGCATCAACGCGACGATTCTCCACCTCTACATTCTCCAGCACGACGAACGCGTGCCGGGCAACATCGCCTGGTTCGGCAACGAGTTCAACCGCAAGAACACCTGGTTTGAGCACTTCGACCTCTTCAGCGGCTATCTCAAGCGCGCGGGCTACATGCTGCAGCAGGGCTTGAACGTGGCGGACATCGCCTACTTCATCGGTGAAGACGCGCCGAAGATGACGGGTGTCACGGACCCGGGCGTGCCGCGGGGCCGTCAGTTCGACTACATCAACGGCGAAGTGTTGCGCGAGACGGCCGGTGTGGACGCGAGGGGCCGCCTCGTGCTGCCGCACGGCACGGCGTATGAAGTGCTCGTGCTGCCGAAACTCGAGACGATGCGTCCCGAACTGCTTGCGCGCATCGAGAAGCTCGTCCATGCCGGCGCGTTCGTGCTGGGGCCGAAGCCGGTTCGCTCGCCGTCGCTGGCGGGGCAGCCGCAGGCCGATGCGCGCGTGAAGGAGATTGCGGACCGACTCTGGGGCGATGTGGACGGCAAGACCGTCAAGTTCGCGACGCGCGGCAAGGGTACGATCGCCTGGGGCCTCTCCCTCGACGAGGCGCTCAAAATGCGCAATTGCGGCACGGATCTGCTGCATGACGGCCGTGCGCACCTCATCCATGCGCACCGCACGATGCCGAACGCCGAGCTCTACTTCGTGGCCTGTTTCGGTGGTCGCGCGGCGCCGTCCGTGGACGTGTCGTTCCGCGTGTCCGGCCGCGTGCCGGAAATCTGGGACGCGGCGACGGGCGCGATCCGCGAGGCGGATACGTGGCACTTCGAGAACGGCCGTACGGTCGTGAACCTCTCGTTTGCGCCGCACGGCAGCCTGTTCGTGGTGTTCGCAAAGGACGCCGCGGGTCGCACGGGCGCGACGGCGAAGCCGGCGGGTGCGCCGCTTGAAGTCGCCGGGCCCTGGGCGCTCGCGTTTGAAAGCGATCCGATCCATCGCGGTCCCGCGAAGCCGGTGAAGACGGTCCAGCTCTTCGACCTTTCGACGTCCGCCGATCCGGCCGTGAAGTTCTATTCGGGCAAGATCGTCTACACGACCACGTTCACGTGCAAGGGTCCGGCGGCGCGCCGCGTGCTCGACCTCGGCGACGTGCAGGTGACGGCGAAGGTGAAGGTCAACGGCAAGGCGGCGGGCGGCGTGTGCTTTGCCCCGTACCGCCTCGACGTGACCGAGTTCGTCAAGGAAGGCGTCAATGAACTCGAGGTCGAGGTGTGCGACCTCTGGGTCAATCGCCTCGTGGGCGACAACGACGTGGCGGACCGTCCGACCTGGACGTCGCTGCCGTGCTGCGGCAAGGGCACGGCGCTGCGCAAATCGGGCCTGATCGGTCCGGTGCGCCTTATTCCGGAAGCGCGCTAGGCCGCGCCTCGAAAAGGCGGCGAAGGCGCGGAAACCGGCGCCGTACACCCAGTTGAGCTTCTACGCGATGTTCTCGCATCGAATGACAGTGTGTGATACAATACCCGCATCATGAAAGTTTTAGGCATTATTCCGTCCCGTTACGGCTCGAGCCGTTTCCCGGGGAAACCGCTGGCGCTGCTCGCCGGCAAGCCGCTTGTCGCCTGGGTCGTCGAGGCGGTGAAGAAGGCGACGTCGCTGGACGACGTCATTGTGGCGACGGACGACGAGCGCATCGCCGCGGTCGTGGCGCAGTATGGCGGCAAGGCCGTGATGACGCCGAGCGAGCTGCCGAGCGGTACGGACCGCATTGCCTGCGCGGCGCGTCTGAGCCAGGCCTCGGGCGACTTTGCGGACGACGACATCCTCGTGAACATCCAGGGCGACGAGCCGCTGATCGCCCCCGCGCTCATCGACGGCCTTGTGGCGCGTCTGCGCGAACCCGGCGACCGCTGGGACATGGCGACGGCCGTGACGCCGATCCGCAACGAACGCGATCTCACGGCGAAGACCGTTGTGAAGGTCGTGCTCGACCGCGACGACGGCGCGCTCTACTTCTCGCGGGCGACGATTCCCGCCAACCGCGACAAGCCTGAAGACTGCACGACGGGGCTCTACGTGCGCCATCTCGGCATCTATGCCTATCGCGGGGCGTTTCTCCGCCGCTATGTGGCCGAGCCGCCGTGCGCACTCGAGCAGACCGAAAAACTCGAACAGCTGCGGGCGCTGTGGATGGGCGCGAAGATCGCGTGCATCCGTACGGACGACGAGGGCATTGGCGTGGACACGCCGGAAGACGCGGAACGCGTGGGCAAGATTCTCGCGGCGCGCGCGGACCGGTAAAGACCAGATTAGTTTCCCCTGATGACGATGACAGACCAGCAGACGCAGAGCAAATCGAAATTTCAGCTGATTCTCGCCGAACGCCTTCTCTTCCTTGACGGCGGCTTCGGTACGCAGCTCCAGGCCCGCGGGCTTGCCCCGGGCGAGATTCCCGAAGACTGGAATCTGTCGCATCCTGAAGCGGTTCAGGCCGTCCATGCGGCTTACTACGCCGCAGGAAGCGACATCGTCTGCACGAACACGTTCGGCGGCAACCGCGCCAAGTACCATGGCGTCTGCAGGCTGGAGGACATCATCCCCGCGGCGATCGCCAATGCGCGCGCCGCGAGCGGCGGAAGGGGGCTTGTCGCGCTCGACGTGGGTCCGACGGGTCGCCTGCTCAAGCCCGTCGGCGACTACGCGTTCGACGCGGCCTACGAATCGTTTGCCGAACAGGTGCGTCTCGGCGCGGCTGCGGGGGCCGACCTCGTGGCGATCGAGACGATGGGAGACACCTACGAGCTGAAGGCGGCCGTCCTCGCCGCGAAGGAAAACTGCGACCTGCCGGTCTTCGCAACCGTCGCCCTGGGCGAAAACGGCAAGCTGCTCACGGGCGGCGACGTCGAAAGCGTGGCCGCGCTGCTGGAAGGGCTGCGCGTCGACGCGCTCGGGTTCAACTGCGGACTGGGACCGGACCGCATGCGCCCCTTTGTCGAGCGCCTCGTACGCGCGACGTCGCTGCCGGTCATCGTGAAGCCGAATGCGGGATTGCCGCAGATTGTGGACGGAAAGACCGTGTTCTTGGTGGGGCCGGAGGCGTTTGCGGACGATGTGGAGGCGCTGGTCGACGCCGGCGTGTCCGTTGTCGGCGGATGCTGCGGCACGACGCCTGCGCACATCGCCGCAGTCCATGCGCGCCTGGCGGGTCGCCGGCCGCAGCCCCCGAAGGTCGGCTGCCGGACGGTGGTTTCGTCCGGCACCCATGTCGTCGAGATTCCGCTCGACGATGCGGTATTGATCGGCGAACGCATCAATCCCACCGGCAAGAAGAAGCTGCGCGCGGCGCTGGTGGAGGGCGATGTCGACTATGTGTTGCGCGAAGCCGTTTCGCAGGCCGAGGCGGGGGCGCACATCCTCGACGTCAACGTCGGCGTGCCGGGCATCGACGAGCCGACGGTGCTCGAGTCGACAATGGAGGCTGTACAGGGCGTGACGGACCTGCCGCTGCAGATCGACACGTCCGACCCCGTGGCGCTGGGCCGCGCTTTGCGCCACTACAACGGCAAGGCGCTCGTCAACAGCGTCAACGGCAAGGAGGAGAACCTTTCCGCCGTGCTGCCGCTCGTCGCGAAGTACGGCGGTGCGGTCGTCGCGCTCACGCTGGACGAGGCAGGCATTCCGCCGACGGCGGAAGGGCGGTTGGCGATTGCGCGGAAGATCCTCGCGCGCGGCGCGGAATATGGTTTGAAGCCGCGCGATTTCGTGATCGATCCGCTCTGCCTTTCGGTGGCGACGGCCTCGCCCGAGGCGCCGCTGTCGGAGTTTCCGGGCCGCGTGGTGCTGGAGTCGCTGCGGCGGGTCAAGGACGAGCTGGGGTGCTGCACGGTGCTGGGCGTCTCCAACATCTCTTTCGGCCTGCCGGCGCGTCCGCTGCTGACGGGTTCGTTTTTCACGCTGGCGCTTGAGGCCGGTCTGTCGGCGGGCATCGTGAATCCGCTTGCACAGGAGATGATGACGTCCTATCACGCCTGGCGGGCGCTGACGGGACGGGATGCCAAATGCGCCGGCTGGGTGACGTATGCGCCGACGGTTCAGCCGGCCGCGCCGACATCAGGCGGCAAGCCCGCGTCCGCGGCGGGTTGGCCGTCCGCCGAAGAGAACGGCAGTGCGCTCTACCGGGCGATCCGGCAGGGTTTGAAGGCCGACGCGGGACGACAGGCCGCGGAAAGGCTCTCGGGCGGGGCGACGCCGCTCGAGGTCATCGACCATGAGATCGTGCCCGCGCTTGAATTCGTGGGACAGGGCTTTGAGAAGGGAACGCTCTTCCTGCCGCAACTGTTGATGGCGGCCGAGGCTGCCTCTGCCGCTTTCGACGCCGTGCGGGCGGCGATGGCGAAAGCCCCCGCCGCGCAGCAGACTGCGGCAAACGCGAAGCCGCGGCGGATGATTCTCGCGACGGTGAAGGGCGACATCCACGATATCGGCAAAAACATCTGCCGGGCGCTCGTGGAGAACTACGGTTTTGAAGTGATCGATCTCGGGCGCGACGTGTCGCCCGAGGCGGTTCTTGAGGCGGCGCGCGAAAAGAACGTGCGGTTCGTCGGGCTCTCCGCCCTGATGACGACGACGGTCGGCGCGATGGAGGAGACGGTGAAGCTGCTGCATGCCGAATTGCCGGGCTGCAAGGTCACCGTCGGCGGCGCGGTGCTGACCGCGGAATATGCTCGGCAGATCGGGGCCGATTTCTATACGCGCAACGCAATGGAGCTCGTGCGTCTGTGTGAAAGGGAATTGAAATGAGGATCTCCGGCGGCAAGTGGCGCGGACGCAATCTGCGCGTACCGAGCGGAGAGGCGGTGCGCCCGACGCAGGACCGTGTGCGCGAGGCCCTGTTCTCCATGTTGCAGTTCGAACTGGCCGATGCGAAGGTGCTCGACCTCTTCGCGGGCTCGGGCTCGGTGGGACTCGAAGCGCTCTCGCGCGGCGCATCCCATGCGACGTTTGTCGAACTTGCGCCGCGTCCTCTCGCGTGCCTGCAGGCGAACATCGCGCAGGTGCAGGCCGAGGCGTGCACGTCCGTCATCCGCGGCGACGTCTATGCGTGGCTGGGCACGGCGACCGTGGCGGAAGGGCAGGGTTTCGATGTCGCCTACGCCGACCCGCCGTACGAGCTGGGCGCCGCCCAGGGTTATTCGCGCATGCTAACTTTGTTAGCCGAAAGAAATATCGTCAAGCCGCAGGGGCTGTTCATCGCCGAGATGAAATCGCATCAGACGCCCGACGAATCCCCGCCGTGGGATCTCTGCCGCGACCGCGTCTACGGCCAGACGCGCATTGCAATCTACCGCCGCAAGTCGGCGCCGCCGACCCCCGGAAACGGAAAATGAAAAAAGTTCATTTTCCCCCTTGCGCGCCCTGCGGGGTTTTGATACACTATGTCCTC
>CADCPA010000269.1 GCA_902803135.1 uncultured bacterium | reverse complement strand
TTCTTCACCGTGAGCTTCTTGCCGGGGCCGAAGATGCCGCCCGCCGCCGTCGCCGCCGTGCCGGTGCGGACGCGCACGTCGAAGCGGTCAAGACCGCCGATCGTCGCGTCGCCCGCCAGCTCGATGCGGCGGAAAGAGGCGGACCAAGCCGAATTGTGCGTCTCGCGTCCGTCAAGCGCGTCGTTCACGATCGCGCCGCGTCCGTCGGGTCCCGCGCCCGCGATCGCGAACGTCTTGAGCTGCGTGATCTCGTAGCGCTCGTCGGTGGCGTTGCCCGCTGTGTTCGTGCTGTTGAGGTTGAACTGCGCGCCGTCGAGAATCGTCACCTTGCCGCCGCCCGTGCCGCTGTCGGTGCCGAGCGAGTTGAGGCCCGCTTTCATGCCGAGCGTCACCTTGCCTTCGGCGATCTCGAACTCCTGCGCGTCGAAGTTCGCGCCGTCGAGCGTGAGATTGCCCGCGCCCTTCTTCGTCACCTTGCCGAGGCCCGTGAGCGTGCCCGCGAGCGTGTCCGTGCCCGCAAGCGTGATGTCGGAGGCCGTGTCGATCGTCACATTGCCCACCGCGAGGTCGTCGCCCACCGTCACCGTGGCGGCCGCCGCGTTGATGGCACCCTGGAACACGGCGTTGCCGCCCGCCTCGAACGGCGTCTTGCCCGTCACGCCCTCGGTTGTCCACGCGGCGACGGACGTGGACCACACAGCCTCCTCCGCGCTCTCCGCCGCGTAGGTGAAAGCCTTCCCCTCGGTGGCGGAAGAGCCTTCCGCCGTGAAGGCGAGATCGCCCGAAGACGAGATGGAGAGCGTGAGGTCGTCGCGCCCCTCGACGGCGAACTTCGCGAGGTCGGAAGCCTGCAGATTCGCGCCGGAGGTGAGTTCGTACGTCCTTCCCGCCACGGGATCGCCCGCCACCTTGATCTTCACGACGCCGCTTGCGGGCGGCGTGAGCGGGCCGAGACGGCCCTGAAGCTTCCCGCCGCCGAGGTGGAATGAAAGCGTTGCGCCGTCTGCTACGGTCACCGCGTTCGCGATGGTCGTCAGGTCGGGATTGTCGAACTCGAGCGTGGTGCCGGAGGCCATGGCGATCGGGGCCGTGCCCACGCCCCTCATGTTGGCGATCACGAGCGAGCCGCCGTCAACGGTCACGCCTTTCGTCCAGCTGCATCCATTCGGCTTCATGACGAGCGCGCCCTCGCCCTTCTTGATGAGCGCGCCGCCGCCGGCGGCACCGCCCGTCCAGGTGATTTTGTGGCCCTGCGTGTCGAACGTGGCGTCTGTGTCGAGCGTAATGCCCCAGTCCGGGAGATTGCCCGTGTTGATCGGGCCGAACACCTCGAAGTCGGCCGTGGCGTAGACCGTCTTGGCGCAGCCGTTGAAGTGGAGAGTGTAGTCCTTCACCTTGCAACCGAGGCCCTGCGCGCCCACGTACAGCGTGGGGTTCTTGAAATAGACGTTGTAGTTGCTGTACTTGTGCACGCCGTCGGCCTCGATCACGCCGTTGTGGCTCTCGTCGCCGTCGAATCCGATGTGGGAGTTGCTTCCGTCGCCTTCGACGCCGGCCTGCCAGATGCCCACCTTGAAGCGTCCCCATACGGAAAGACGGGCGCGGTTTCCGGCTTCGCCGCCGATGAACTTCTCGAATTCGGCGTAGCCGCCCTCCTCCACGCGCATGATGAGGGCGCTGGGGTTGGTGTTTGCCGTGGCCGTGGCGCTGGCCGTGCCGGTGACGAGCTTGCCATAGACCTTCGAGCCGGACGGGACGATCCAGGGATAGGCGATCTTCGGCGAGTTCCAGTCTTCGGTGAAGTGGATCTCGCCGACGAACGTGTGGGAGGCCGCATTGTCGGTCGACTCGGTGCTGGGGAACGTGGCCGTGGCGCCGCCGGCGAAGTTGGCGGCGGCGGTGGCGAAGTCCACGACGTACCCGCCGCTGAACTGGACGGGGCAGGTGAACGTGGACGCGACGGCGGAAGAACTCGCCACCTTCGTCACGGTGAGCGTGGCGGTGCCGCCGATGGTGACGGCGCTTGCGCCGGTGAAGGAGATCGTACCCACCGTCGTGGCGGCATCCATCGTGACGGCTAGCGCACCCGCGTTGCCGAACACGCACGTGTCGTCGGCCGTGAACGCCGAAGGCGCGCCCTCCCAGTTCGCCGCAGTGGAGAACTTTCCGTCCCCCGCGCCGCCCGTCCATGTGTACGTGGCGGCATGGCCAGCCATCGCCGCAACCGCGGCAATCATCGCCCAAAACGCTCTCGAGTTCATCCTCGCCTCCTAACGATTGAACCTCTCGTCCAAAGAATCAGCTCACTAAGCGACGGCATTCTACCATTTCAGCCTCTCGACTGTCAAGTCCGCCGTCGCATGTCCTCATGTCCTCTTACCGCAAGAAGAGCACCGAAGCGCTGCGGAAGAC
>CADCPA010000268.1 GCA_902803135.1 uncultured bacterium | reverse complement strand
GGCGTAGACGAGCATTTCCTTGAGGGCGGTGAGGTACGCGATCGCCTCGTCGGCGGACGCCATGTCCGGCTCCGAGACGATCTCCATAAGGGGCGTGCCGCCGCGGTTGAAGTCCACGCCGGACGTCGTGGCGTAGTGGTTGATCTTCGCCGCATCCTCTTCGAGGTGGATATGGTTGATGCGGATGAACTTCTTCGTGCCGTCCGCCTTCGTGATCTCGACGCCGCCGCCCAGGCAGAGCGGGTTGCCGTTTTCGGAGATCTGGTAGTCCTTCGCCATGTCGGGATAGAAGTAGTTCTTCCGGTCGAAGGTCGCATGGCGGTTGATCGTGCAGCCCAGCATGAGGCCGCTCATCACCGTGAGCTTCACCGCTTCCTTGTTCATCACCGGCAGCGCACCCGGATAGCCGAGGCAGACGGGGCAGACGTTCGTGTTCGGCTCGCAGCCTGTCTTCAGGAGGCAGCCGCAGAACATCTTCGTGTTCGTCTTCAGCTGAACGTGCGTTTCAAGGCCGATGGTATTCTCGAACTCCATTACTTCTCTTCCTTCTTCTTTTCGTAGTTGCCGAACGGCAGATGGAACGTCGTCTTGTCAACCGCATTCGTGGCAAGGGGGTCGCGGGCCTGTTCGTCGAGCGAACGCGTGTCGAGCGAGGCGATGCCTTCGAAGGCGTTGCCCGTGCGGTCGCCCGGTTCGGCCTTCTGTCCCTGCGTGTACATGCGGCCGAGCACCGCGTTCTTCGGCAGGCCGACATCCGTCTTCAGAGCCTTCGGATCGGCGAGACCGACCGTGACGAAGACGAGGATCTCCTTCTGCGTCTTCTGGCGCGTCTTGCGCCCGAACAGCTTGTCGCCGATGCCGGGAATGCCGCGCAGCCACGGAATGCCGGAGTCGACCTGTTCCTCGGTCGTCTTCGACAGGCCGCCGATCACCGCCGTCGTGCCCGCCTTCATCGAAAAGTCGGTGACCAGACGCTGCACGCTGATGATCGGAAACTTGCTGCCTTCCACCGTATCGCTGCCGGCGGTCACCTCGCCGGCCTTTTCGGAAATCGTCGGCACGATGGAGACGTTGATGAGGTCGTTCGACGAGACGCGCGGCGTCACCTCCAGGGAGATGCCCCAGCTGAAGAACGCCTCCTTCGCGAACATGAACTTGTCCTCGCCCGGAATCTGCACCATCTTCATGTCGAGGTCGAGCGACTCGGAGTTGCCGTTCAAGGTACGCTTGGCGGCGATGTTCACGTTCGGATACTTCTGCGTCATGTCGACGGTGGCCTTCTTGCCGCTGGCGACGATGATCTTGGGATTGGAGAAGATCTTCGCGTCGCTACTCGTATCGAGCGCGCTCAGGACCAGCGACATGTCCGTGAACGAAAGCGTGCCCGTGAAATATTCGACGCCGCCGTCGCGCCCGCTCATCGTCGACGACGACGAGGTGCTGCCGGACTCCGTCCTCGATCCGTCGGCCGCCTTCGTCCAGGAGCTGTTCGCCGTCTTGGACTGCGTGCTGCTGGCCAGATCGTAGCTGATGGTGTCCGTACCCGTCGACATCTTGCGCGAGTAGTTCTGGACGGCATTTCCGATGTTGCGCTTGTCGATGCCGCCGCCGAAGGAGGCGCGGCCGCCCATCTCGTTCAGCATGGACCAGTCGATGCCGAGCTTGTGCACGGCCGAGTTCTCAAGTTCGACAAAACGCGCCTCGATGTACACCTGGCGGGCTTCCACGTCGATGGTGCGGATCGCCTGCTCGCAGGCTTCGAGAATCACGCCCGGCGCCGTCACCATCACGGCATTCGCCTCGGGGAAGGCCTGGGCGATCTTCGCCACTTTCCAGCCGATGCCGAAGTCGCCGCTCCACATCGTATTGAAGCGTTCGGCGACGTCCTCGGCGGAAACGTGATTGAGTTTGAACGTGCGCGAGGCGATGCGACGACGCGCTTCCGACTCGGCGACCTTGTCCGCCGCCGCATTCACCGCGTTCACCGCCTCGACAACGGCGTCCATCGCCGCCTGCTTCACCTGATTCGTCAGCGCGGTGCGCACCAGATTCGTCACAGCCGCCGCCGAGAGGTTCGCCACGGAGTCGGCGGCGGCCGGTGCGGACGCGGATCCGAGACCCGGATTCAGCGGCTTCGGGGCCGCTGCGGAGGCCGCGCCGCCTGCCGCCGGCGCCTTCGCGGGCACATCGGCGAACGCCGCTTCCTGTTCAAGGAGGGCCGCCACATTCGTCGTCGCGGCGACCGCCGCAATGTCTTCCCGATTGGTGTAGAGCGGCACGTCGAACCGGGCGAAATTGTTCGTCGACAGGAGGGCGAAGGAGGTGCTGTTCGTCACCTGGACCAGGAAACTCATGACATTCGTCATGGACGGATAGGCGAACGGGTCGGGCGCCTTCGCGCCCCGGCCCGCCAGGGCCAGAACGAGAGACGTCAGACACGCGACAGCTCGAATTCCTTGCTTTCCCATGGTCATACCTCCCTCAACGTTGTGCCGTAATCCTGTCGGCCAACCCGACGGTTCTCCTTCAGGTCCTCAGGGCCTCATAGGCCTTCGCCACACGCAGGAGCTTGTCCTCGCGATAGGCGTCGCAGACGAACTGCACGCCCACCGGCAGCGCCGGCACGTCAGCCGTCGGCTGCGTGAAGCCGCTCGGCACGCTGATCGAGCAGTTGCCCGCGAGCGAGCCCGGAATCGTGAAGAGGTCGTTCAGATACATCGTGAGAGGATCCTGCACGGCGCCGATCTTGAACGCGGGCGTCGGCGCGACCGGCGTCAGCAGCGCATCCACGTGCCGGAACACCTGCTCGAAGTCGCGGCGGATGAGCGTGCGCACCTTCGAGGCTCGACCGTAGTAGGCGTCGTAGTAGCCGCTCGACAGCACATAGGTGCCCATGATGATGCGGCGCTTGACTTCGGGGCCGAACCCTTCCGCGCGGCTGCGCGCATAGAGATTGAACACCGTGTCGCTCTGCGCGGAACGGTGGCCGTAGCGCACGCCGTCGAAACGCGCGAGGTTCGCGCTCGCTTCGGCCGGGGCGACGATGTAGTAGACCGCCATCGCGTAGTCGGTGTGCGGCAGCGAGACCTCGACGATTTCGGCGCCGGCATCCGCGCAGCGCTTGATCGCCTCGTCCGTCAGGCGCTTGACCTCGGGATCGAGGCCGTCGATGAAATACTCCTTCGGCAGGCCGAGCTTGACGCCCTTGAGCGAAGCCCCCTCCATCGCCCTCACGTAGTCCGGCACAGGCTCGTTCGGCGTGGTGCCGTCCATCTCGTCGTGGCCCGCCAGCGCCTGCAGAAGCAGCGCGGCGTCGTCCACGCTCTTCGTCATCGGGCCCACCTGGTCGAGCGAGCTCGCGAACGCGGTCACGCCGAAGCGGCTCACGCGGCCATAGCTCGGCTTGAGGCCGACACAGTTGCAGAAGCTCGCCGGCTGGCGGATCGAACCGCCCGTATCCGTGCCGAGCGCCGCGATGCAGAGGTCGCTGCCCACCGCGGCGGCGCTGCCGCCCGAGCTGCCGCCCGGCACGCGCGTCACATCGTAGGGGTTCACCGTGCGGCCGAGCGCGGAGGTCTCCGTGGAGGAGCCCATCGCGAACTCGTCCATGTTGACGCGGCCGGCGGGGATGAAGCCGCCCTTGCGGATGTTCGTGATCACCGTCGCGTCATAGGGGCTCACATAGCCCTGGAGGATCTTCGAGCCGCACGTGCAGGGCTGTCCCCTGACGTTGATCAGATCCTTGATCGCCAGCGGCACGCCCCGGGGATTCGCCTTCGCTTCCGCGAGCGCGCCCTCCTCGTCGAACGTGAGATACGCGCCGATGCGCGGGTTCTCCGCATGATAGCGGTCGATGACCGACTGCATGAGTTCGACGCTCGAGAAGTCGCCCTTCGCGAGACCCTCGCGCGCCGCCTTGATTCCCAACTGGTAAAGTTCCATGGCTTAGCTCTCCGCCCCTTCCACGATCTTCGGCAGCATGAATTCGTCGCCCGTGCGCGCCGGTGCGTTCTTCAGCGCGTCCTCGCGGTCCATCGACGGACGCACCACGTCTTCGCGGAACGCGTTGACGATTTCATGTCCATGCATCATGGGCGGCACGCCGTCCACGTCCACGGAGGAGATTTTCTCCACATACTTGACGATATTCTCGAGCTGCGGCTGGAACACGGCCTTTTCTTCATCCGTCAGATCCAACCGCGCCAACTCCGCCACATAGGCGACATCAATGGTGGGCTTGTTCATAGGTGAAACATTATAGCATATTCCACCCCGGGGGGAAATGAACAATCTTCAATCTTCAGCGGCCGGCCCGCCGCCGAAGAGCCCGTTGAGGATCTGCTCGGCGGGCGTATAGGCCTTCTTCCTGTTGTTGCAGGCCTTGCAGCACGGCACGCAGTTGCCCTTGGTGGACTTGCCGCCGCGCGCGACGGGCACGACGTGGTCCATCGTGAGGTTCGCGGCGCCGACCTGCTGTCCGCAGTAGTGGCACACGCCCGCCTGGAGCTTCGCCCGCCACCAGGAGCTCGCGCGCAGCGCGCGCGCCTTCTCGCGCTCGCGCTTCACGTGGACGGGGTCGGGACGGAGGTCCAGCCAGTCTGAACAGTCGGGGAGCATGGACGGGCTCAGCGGCCTTCCGCGTAGCTCTTCACCAGCGGGCGGTTGAGCATCTTCTCGTAGAGGGTGATGTACTCGCGCGCGCATTCCTCGTGGTTGAAGCGCTTGAGCGACTCGGTCATGATGCGGGAAATCTCGGCGGCGCGCACGTCGGCGGGCAACGCCCAGAAGTCCATCGCCTGGTCCATCGCCCAGAAGAGGCCGTTGGCATCGTAGGTGTCGAAGCGGAAGCCGTTGCCCGTGTGGTTCGCGACATCGAGCGGC
>CADCPA010000267.1 GCA_902803135.1 uncultured bacterium | reverse complement strand
TCATCGAGGAGCATTCCGCCGACGCGCTCCGCTTCTCGCTCGCGCTCATCACCTCGCTCGACTGCGATTCGAAGGTCGACATGAAGAAGTTCGAGGTCGGGCGCAACTTCGCGACGAAGATCTGGAATGCCGCCCGCTTCATCGAGATGAACGGGGAACTGGGAACGGGGAAGGGGGAATGGGGAACGGGGAACGGGGAACTGTCCACCGACGAGAAGCACATCCTCATCGCGTGCGACAAGGCGTGCGCCAAGGTGAACGAACTGCTCGCGAAGTACCGCATCCAGGACGGCGCCCTCGCGGTGTACGACTTCTTCTGGACGCAGATCTGCGACTGGTACGTGGAGTACGCCAAGGACGCCCCCGACAAGGCGAGGGCCTTCGCCATCCTGCGCGACGTGTTCTGGAAGGCGCTCCGCCTCCTCCATCCGTACATGCCGTTCGTCACCGAAGAGGTCGCGCACCAGCTCGGCTTCCTCGCGGACGGCGAGACGATCATGCACGCCGCGTTCCCGAAGGGCTACACGGCCGAGGAGAAGGCCGCGTGGGGCCTGACGGACGAAATCTACGACTTCGTCGAGGCGAAGCGCGAGATGATCACCTCGCTGCGCGCCCTCCGCGCCGAGTACAAGGTGAGCCCCGCGGCCTTCGTGAAGGTCACGATCGCCGCGAAGGACGCGGCGGCGGCCGAACGGCTGCAGGCCGAGGCCGAGACGCTCAAGAAGGCGTTCCGCGCCGAGTCCGTCGAGATCCGCGCGGATGCGGCGGAACTCGCGATGCCCGGCGTGCTGGGCAAGCTCGGCACGGTGTACCTCTCGCTCGAAGGCCTGGTGGACAAGGCGGCGGAGTCGAAGCGCATCGCGTCCGAACTCCAGAAGACGAAGGGCTTCATCGCGTCCATCGACGCCAAGCTCTCGAACGGAAACTTCGTCTCCCATGCGCCCGCGGCGATCATCGAGGGCCAGAAGGCGAAGCGCGCCGAGCTCGTGGCGAAGGTCGCCCAGCTCGAGAAGCTCGCCCAGCTGTTTGCGTAAAACGAGACCCGACACGAATACGAATCCGAAGAGGAGGAATGGATCATGACAAACCGGAGAGACTTCCTGAAAGGCACGTTTTGGATGGGCGCGGCGGCGATTGCCGGCGGCGCCCTGTGCGACGCCCCGACGACGGGCGGCAAGATGGCGACCTTCGCGGCGCCGGCGCTGCGCAAGGTGCGCGTGGGCGTGGTGGGCATCGGCGCCCGCGGCTCGGGCGCCGTCCACCGTCTGGCCCAGATTCCGGGCCTGGAGGTCGCCGCGCTCTGCGACATTCGCGAAGAGGCGGTGAAGGGGATGCAGAAGTGGCTCGCGAACGCGAAGAAGCCGGCGGCGAAGGAGTTCATCGGCGCCGAAGCGTGGCGTGCGCTGTGCGACTGGGACGGCGTCGACGTCGTCTACAACGCGACGCCCTGGTATCTCCACGCGCCGATCGGCCTCGGGGCGATGCGCGGCGGCAAGCACGTGTTCATCGAAGTGCCCTCGGCGATGTACCTCGAAGAGTGCTGGGACCTCGTCGAGACCTCGGAGAAGACGCAGCGCCACTGCATGCAGCTCGAGAACTGCTGCTACGGCGAAATCGAGATGCTCGCGTTCAACCTCTGCCACCAGGGCCTCCTCGGCGAGCTCAAGCACGGCGAGGGCGCGTACATCCACGACCTCCGCTCCTACAACCTCGACGGCTACTACGACCACTGGCGCCTCAAGTGGAACATCCCCCACAAGGGCAATCAGTATCCGACGCACGGCCTCGGCCCGATCTGCCTCGACATGGACATCAACCGCGGCGACCGCTTCGACTATCTCGTCTCGCTCGAGAGCCAGCCCACCGGCTTCGCCACGCTCGCACGCGAGACGATCAAGAACCCCGACGACTGGCGCCGCAAGGCGAACATCGAGATGGGCGACATGAACACCACGCTCATCAAGACCGTCAAGGGCCGCTCCATCATGGTGCAGCACGACGTGGCCTCCCCGCGCCCCTACAGCCGCATCAACCTGATCTGCGGCACGAAGGGCACGCTGTGCGACTATCCGTACCGCCTCGCGGTGGAGACGAAGCCCGGCGCCGGCGCCCATGGCTGGAACGACAAGCTCGCGGCGGAATGGCGCGAAACGTACAAGCACCCGCTCTGGAAGCGGGCGGGCGAAATCGCCCAGAAGGTGGGCGGCCACGGCGGCATGGACTTCCTGATGGACCTCCGCTGGGCGTTCTGCCTGCAGAACGGACTTCCCCTCGACATGAACGTGTACGACCTGGCGAGCTGGTGTTCGCTCTGCGAACTCACCGAGAAGTCGGTGCGCAACCGTTCGCGGACCATGGACGTGCCCGATTTCACGCGGGGCGGCTGGAAAACGGCGGCGCCGCTGGGCCTCGTCGACGTTGACATGAACAAGATGGGACTCGACGCGGGTTCCGTGAAGAAGGATGAGGCGGCTCTGAATGTCTAAGCCCCTGAACATTGTCGTGTGCGGATCCCTCGTACCGGATCCCCTCCAGACCCTTGAACCCGTGGCGACCCCGCAGGGACCCGGCCTCAAGAACGAACAGATGCTTCCGAGCGTGCTCGACCCGTGGGCCGCGTGCGCCCTCTCCGAGGCGGCGAATCTCGCCCGGCAGCGTCCGGGCTCGAAGGTCTACCTCGTGTCGCTCGGTCCGAAGGCGAAGCTTCAGCAGCTCATGATGACGGTCGCCCAGAAGGCGCCCTTCACCCTCGTGGCGGTGAACGCCCCCGCGGGCGGCTTCACCGACGCGAAGCTCGTGGCGGCGGAACTCGCCAAGGCGATCCAGGGCATCCCCGGCCTCGACCTCTCCGCGACGCTGCTCTTC
>CADCPA010000266.1 GCA_902803135.1 uncultured bacterium | reverse complement strand
GCGGCGAAACGCTGCGCGGGCCGCCGGGGCCGCCGCGGCGATGGAAGACGGCGCGGTAATGCCTGCGGTGGCCATGGCGGCGGAGGAAATGGCCGATGCCGCACCTCGGGAGAAGGCGAGGAAGGCTTCCCGCGAGGAGGCGATCGGGTCCGAGACGGCTTCGGTCGTGCTCGCGAAGTGGGATCCGCAGACGCCCTATCTCGAGGCGCTCAAGAAGGCTCCGAAGGGCGAGGCCTACGCCGCCTACCTGAAGGTGCGCGGGGATTACGCCAAGTCGCCGGCGTTCTTCCTCGACTGCGCGGGCTGGTTCTTCGCGGCGGGCGAACCGGCGCTGGGTCTGCGGATTCTCTCCAATCTCTCCGAGATGAAGCTCGAGGATGCCGCCCTCTGGCGGACGCGCGGCTGGCGCCTGCGCGAGGCGGGCCAGTATGACGAGGCGGTGAAGGTGTTCCGCCATGTGCTCAAGCTGCGCGGCGAAGAAGGGCAGAGTTACCGCGATCTCGCGTTGGTGCTCGCCGAGCGCGGCAAGGAGACGAAGTCCTCTGCGGACCTCGAAGAGGCGATGGCGCTCCTCGAGACGTGCGCCTTCCACTCCTTTGCCCGCCGCAGCGCGCGCCGGTCGAACGACATGCAGGTGGCGGTCATTGCGCTTGAGGAACTCAACGGACTCATCACCTGGTGCGAGGCCCAGAAGTGGGAGAAGGATGCGCAGCCGAAGGCGCCGGCGCTTGACAACGCCTACCGCCGTGACCTGCCGCTCAAGCTGCGCATCGTGCTGAGCTGGGATGCGGACGAGACCGACATCGACCTGCATGTCCTCGAGGCGGAAGGCGAGGAGGCTTTCTACGGCCACCGCCGTACGGACGCGGGCGGCTTCGTCTCCGAAGACGTCACGACGGGGTACGGTCCGGAGGAATACCTGCGCAAGACCTGCTCGAAGGGCGAGTACAAGGTGATGAGCAACTACTTCGCCTCGCATCAGACCGCCCTGACGGGAGCGACGTGCGTGACTGCGACGGTCTACACCGACTGGGCCACGGCGAAGGAGAAGCGCCAGGTACTCACGCTCCGCCTCGACAAGCCGAAGGATAAGCACCTCATCGGTACGGTCAAGATCGGCGAGTGACCATGTCGGCCTACGCACGGCTGGCCGGGACCCTCCTCGGGGCGGCGGCGATGTCCGCCGCCGCCCTTGAGACTGCCGTCTCGCCGCTTGTCACGCGCACGACGAATGCCGTCTACCATGTGCGCCAGGTGACGAGGGCGGCATTCCCGAACGGACCCGCTGCGGATTTCATGCTGAACGTCTCGCGTCCCGACAGCAACCAGTATCAGGATATCCACTGGATCAAGGCGCCCGACGACACGCTCGTGCGCGCCTATGGCGAATCGGGCGACACGCGGTATTTCTTCACGGCCGCGCCGTGTGCAGAGGCGCCGGAACTCGTGCGCGAATATACGGTGACGCTTTACAAGCTCACGACCGATTTCTCGAAAATCGACAAACTCCATCCCTACGACACGGCGAGCCGTCTCTACCAGGACAATGTGCGTCCGGCGGAAACGGCGGAGATGCAGGCGAAGCTGCCGTGGCTGCGCGACCGCGTCGCGGAGATCGCAGCCGCCGCGAAAGGCAATCCGCTCGCGTACGCGCGGCTGGCCTATGCGGAAGTCGTCACCAACTTCACCTATGCGCTTCTGCCGCCGACCGCACCGCTCTCCGTCGCGAAGACGGTGGCCGAGCGGAAGGGCGATTGCGGACGCCTCTCGCTCGTCTTCGTCGCGCTGCTTCGCGCCGGCGGCGTGCCGGCCCGGCTCGTAGCCTGTCTGCGTCCGATCAAGGGCCAGGAACCGCACTGCTGGGCCGAGTTCTATCTTGCGCACTACGGCTGGATTCCCGTGGACGTGACCTTCGACCTCGGCCAACCGTCGTTCAAGCACTTTGGCAATTACGACGACCGCACAATCGTGCTGACGCGCGGCACGAACTTCAACCTGGCAAGCGCCGGCGGCCGTGCGCTCACGATGCAGTTCTGCCAGGACTATGGCTACTGGTATTGGGTTTCGTCCGAGCATCGCGGCGCCCCCGTCGTCACGTCGACGATCGAGGCGCTCCAGCCGACTCCCTGACGACTTCCCTCCGGCCTTTTCAGCGCAAACCGCCACGCCCCAGGCAAACTATTCACGATTACCTTTTCACTATTACCTATTCACTGGCATGGCGCCCCTGGCGAGACTCGAACTCACTACCCGCTGCTTAGAAGGCAGCTGCTCTGTCCAGATGAGCTACAGGGGCTGTTGAGAGGTGACGGATAGTTTACCACAATCTCGCCTGGATGTGGTATAATCTTCTTCACGATTTCAATCTCGAAAGGAGCAGAACATGAGCAACTCGATCGAATCGCGGCCCTGGGGAACCTTCGAAGGCGAAGAGGTCCGTCTGTGGAGCCTGAAGAACGCCAACGGCCTTGAGCTTCAGATCACCAACTGGGGCGGACGCCTCGTGAAGGCGATTACGCCGGACCGCGACGGCAAGCTCGACAACGTGACGCTGGGTTGGAACACGCTCGACGAGTATGTGGCCGAAAACGGCGGCACCTACTATGGCGCGCTCGTGGGCCGTTACGGCAACCGCATCGGCAAGGGCAAGTTCACGCTCGACGGCAAGGAGTATACGCTGGAGCTCAACAACGCGCCCGCCGGCATCCCCTGCGCCCTCCATGGCGGTCTGCGCGGCTTCGCGCTCCGCAGCTGGAAGGTCGTCGAGGAAATCAAGTCGGCGGACAAGGTCGGTCTCGTGCTGGAAATCTCCTCGCCGGACGGCGAAGGCGGCTATCCGGGCAATGTGACGGTGCGCGCGACGCTGACGCTCGATGACGCCAACGTGTGGCGTATCGACTGGGCGGCGACGACCGATCAGGCGACGCCGATCTCCCTCACCTGCCACGCCTACTGGAACCTCAACGGCGTCGACTCGGGCACGACCTGCATGGACCACCTGCTCACGATCCATGCGGACGTGCTCACGGCCTACGGTCCGGACATGATTCCGACGGGCGAACTCCGTGACGTGACGGCGACGCCGTTCGACTTCCGCACGGCGACGACGATCGGCAGCCGCCACGACGAAGACTGCCCGCTGCTCAAGTACGGCGCCGGCTACGACATCAACTGGGTCGTCAAGAAGCCCGAGGGCGTGCTGGCGCAGGCCGCTGTGCTCGCGAGCGAGAAGACGGGCCGCAAGATCGAGGT
>CADCPA010000265.1 GCA_902803135.1 uncultured bacterium | reverse complement strand
GTGTGTCACGTCGTCGCCAGGCATCGTCGTAACCGCGAGAATCGTAATCGAGCCCGCGCCGTCGAAGTCGACCGCCTTTTCGTAGCGCGCTGCGAGCTGGGAATAGAGGTCTCCCGGATAGCCGCGGTTCGAGGGAATCTGCTCCATCGTGATGGCGATTTCCTTCATCGCGTCGGCGAAGGAGGTCATGTCCGTGAGGAGGCAGAGCACATCCTTGCCCTGCAGGGCGAACTTTTCGGCGACGGCGAGCGAGATGTCCGGCACGAGCATGCATTCCACCGTCGGGTCGGCGGCGGTGTGCACGAACATGACCGTCTTCGCAAGCGCGCCCGACTTGTCGAGCGTCGACCGGAACTTCAGGTACTCGTCGTACTTGAGGCCCATGCCGCCGATGATGATCACGTCGGAGTCGGCCTGGAGGGCGATGCGCGCGAGCAGGTCGTTGTAGGGTTCGCCGGCGCGGGCGAAGATCGGCAGCTTCTGCGAGATGACGAGCGAGTTGAACAGGTCGATCATCGGGATGTTCGTCTTCACCATCCGGTTCGGCATGATGCGTTTGGACGGATTGACGGAGGGCTGTCCGATCGGAATGAGGTTCTCGGTGATCGCCGGGCCGCCGTCGCGCGGTTCGCCCGAGCCGGTGAAGGCGCGGCCGAGGAGCGCTTCGGAGAAGGGGACCTTCATCGCCTCGCCGAGGAAGCGCACGGCGGCGTCGGTATCGACACCGCGGGCGCCGGCGAAGATCTGCAGCGTGACGTTCGGACCGTCGAGCTTGATGACCTGCGCGAGCGAGGTGCCGGCGCGGGACTGGACCTCGGCGATTTCGTTGTAGCGCACGCCTTCGGCGCGCAGCGTCGCGATGGAGCCCGAGAGGGCGTCGATGCGGTGGTAGACTTTGCTGTTGAACATCTTGGTGTCCTCGCTGACTTTACTGGGCGGCCGCGGCGATCTTTTCGAGAAGCGCCGTCTTCGCCGTCTTGAACTTGTCGTTGTCGAATGGCGTGTCGTTCCAGTCGATGAAGGCCTGCTGGAGGTCCATGAAGAAACGGCGCGTCGCGTCCTTGTCGGCGAACTTGTAAGTGGTGAAGAGCGTCTGTTCGACGACGTCGAACATTTCCCTCTGGCGGGCGACCGGGGTCGTGGCGTCCGAATCGGAAAAGGCGTTCTGCTGGAGGTAGACGGCGTCGAGAAATTCCGCCTTGAGATAGCAGGTGAAGTCCGCGAGGGAGGTGCCTTCCTCGCCGACGACCTTCATCATCTGGCCCACTTCGTTGCCCTTGCGGAGGATCGTGCGCGCCTTCTCGACGCGTTCGCCCTCGATGACGGAATTGTAGTGGCTCCACGAGTCAAGCGGGTCGATGGCCGGATAGCGGCGCGCGTCGGAACGGGCACGGGAGAGTCCGTGGAAGCCGCCAACCACCTTGAGGGTGGCCTGGGTGACGGGCTCGTCGAAGTTGCCGCCTGCAGGCGACACGGTGCCGCCGATGGTGAGCGAGCCGATCTGGCCGTTGCGGAGTCTGACGCGGCCCGCGCGCTCGTAGAACGCGGCGATGCGCGATTCGAGGTAGGCCGGGAACGCTTCTTCGCCCGGAATTTCCTCGAGACGTCCGGAAAGTTCGCGCATGGCCTGTGCCCAGCGCGACGTGGAGTCGGCCAGCACGAGCACGTTGAGGCCCATTTGGCGGAAGTATTCGGCGAGGGTCACGGCCGTGTACACCGAAGCTTCACGCGAGGCGACCGGCATGGAGGACGTGTTGCAGATGATGATCGTGCGTTCCATGAGCGACTTGCCCGTGCGGGGGTCGATGAGCGTCGGGAACTCCTTCAGGGTTTCCACGACTTCGCCCGCACGTTCGCCGCACGCGGCGGAAATCACGATGTCGATCTTGGCGTAGCGGGCCGTCGTCTGCTGGAGCACGGTCTTGCCGGCGCCGAACGGCCCCGGAATGCAGTAGGTTCCGCCGACGGCCACGGGGAAGAACGTGTCGATCGTGCGCACGGTCGTCTCCAGCGTCTCCGTCGGTTCGAGACGCTCGGCGAAGCAATTGATCGGCACCTTGACCGGCCACTTCTGCATCATCTGAACCTTGACCTCGGCGCCGCCGTCGACGGGCGCGAGCGTGGCGATGTCTTCGACGACCGTGTAGTCGCCGGCCGGCGCGAGCGCCTTGACGGTGTACTGTCCGCGCAGGGCGAAGGGCACCATGATCTTGTGGCCCGGCATCGTCTTGTCGTCGAAGATGCCCTCGGGCACCCAGCCGAGGATGTCGCCGGCCGCGACGCGGTCGCCGACCTTCGCGGTGGCGTGCCAGGTCCACTTCTTGTCGCGGGGAAGGCCGGGGAGGTACATGCCGCGCTGGAGGAAGAAGGCGGCGTCGCGGGAGATCTTGCCCGCTTCCGCGGCGAGGTCGGCGAGCGGGTTCTGGAGGCCGTCGTACACCTGGGCGAGCATGCCCGGGCCGAGTTCCGCCGCCAGGAGGTTGCCGCTGAACTCCACCGTGTCGTCCACGGCGAGGTCGGAGGTCGCGTCGAACACTTGCATGTCGCACCGGCGGCCGCGCACGCGCACGATTTCCGCCATGAGCTTCTTGTTGCCCAAGACGGCGTAGCCCACTTCGTTCTGGGCCACGGCGCCGTCGAAGGCGACCGTGATCATGTTGCCGTTGACGCCGACGATTTTTCCTGTAGCACTCATTTGCGTTCCTTATTGAAATTCGAGTTTGGTTGCGGCCGTGAGGTCGTCGAAGACCTTGTTGCCCGCATCGGGCGAAAGGGCCTGGCGGCGGAGGACGAGGGCCAGGCGGATGCCGTAGGTGTACGCGGCCGCGGCGGAAAGCGGGGCCGCGGCGGGCGTCAGTTCGCCGGCCGCATCCCAGTACACCTGGTCGAGCAGCCGGTCGCGCTTGGCGGGATCTTTTTCCTGGAAGGCGGCCTGCACGCGGCCCGCCCAGTAGAGCGAGCATCCCGTGACGTCATGCCGCCATTTGGCCGGATCCACGCCGCGGGCGCGGGCGCGTTCGGCGGCGACGGCATTGCGCAGCTGCGTGTCGAGGTCGCGCCAGGCGACCGCGGGCGCGGTTGCGTCCGCCGTCGGGGCGACACCCATCGCATCGGCGATGGCATTCGCCTGCCGCGCGCCGAGCTGGTCGCGGCACATCTCCAGAAACCGCGCCGCGGGATAGGGCGCGGGACCGTCGAGATTCAACGGCTGGAGACTGGAAATGAAGTAGTCGGCCGCCATTACTTTCCACTCAGCAGAGCTGCGAGGGCGGGGCGGAGGCGCTTGGCGAGCGCGGCGGAGATCGCGGCTTCGGAGAAGTCGTGTTCCACGCGGCCGCCGTCGAGACGGAGCGAGAAACCCGCGCCCACGGTGTCGTCCAGCACGACCTTCACGCCGTTCTTCGCGTCCGCGGCGAGCTGGGCCTTGAGCGCGGCGGCGAGCTTCTCGCCGGCGGCGACGTCGGCCTGGTCGGCACCAAGCGCCTTGATCGCGTCGAGGGCGATCTTCGCGGCTTCGCCGGGCGTCGCGAGCGCGGCGGCGACGTCCTTCGCGAGCAGACCTTCCAGCAGCTTCGCGAGCGCGTCCTTCACCTCGAGCACGGTGTCGCGGGCGGCCTGCCTGATCGTCTTCGCGGCGCGTTCGGCGGAAGCCGTCGCGTCCGCATCGGCCTGGGCCTTGGCGGCGGCGGCCTTCTCTTCGGCCTCCTTGACGAGGGCGTCGGCGTCGGCCTTCGCCTTTGCCAGGATGGCGGCGGCTTCGGCGTTCGCCCTTTCAACGCCGTCATGTTGTATCTTCTCGAGAAGCTGTTGCAGTTCTTCAGCCATAGTACCTCCAAAATGAGACGCAATTATACCATTTAAAGGCGGTGTTAGTCAACCGCGCGAGCCGTCTTGACGGACCAACCGGCCGTAATGGGCCTTTCAGACTGGAGTTTACCCATTTTTTGAGGGCGGAATGAGACTTCGCCCAATGTTTACAGGGGCGGGATGATTTTTGGAAGTGTATTTTGCGCTGCAGGAGGCCAGGGCGGCTATCCGTCGTCGAGGTCGAGGAGTTCCGCAAAGCCCGGCAGGTACTGGGAAATGTCGACCTTCTCGGTGCGTGGGACGATT
>CADCPA010000264.1 GCA_902803135.1 uncultured bacterium | reverse complement strand
GGAAAGGCTCGCCTCGCCGTAGCCGAGGCGCTCGCGGTGCGGACAGTCCACCGTCACGCCGCCCATCGTCGTGGCGATGAACGTGTCGCGGTCAAGCGCGAGGATCGTCTCAAGGTCGCGGTCGCCTTTGAACCCGCCATGGATGCGCCCGCAGCATCCGATCACGATCCCCGTCACGTCGTCAAGTCCCGGCTTTTCGCATCCCGTGAGGTAGAAGAACCGGCCGGACTGCGTGTTCATCCTGTTCTCGAACACGCCGTCGCCGCCGCAGAACTCGAACTCGGAAATCTGCCCGAACACGCACTCGTCAACAAACGTGTCGCTCGCGGTCATGCGCGCCACCGTTCCCTTCTCGCCCTTCAGCTTCAGACGCATGAAGCCGGAGAACGCCTCGCCCATGTCGATCTTCCACTTGCCGGGCATCGCCGTCGCCTCGATTGAGATGGGCTTGATCTCGCGAATCGCGTAGTCGCGTTCGGAAACATCGCAGGTGACGGTGAACGCAGGACCCGTGCGCACCACGCCGCGTGCAGGACGCGTTTCGCGTTCCTTGTCGCAGAGATGTTCGATACCGCGCCGCCCACCGTTGCAGTTGTAGCTCACGGGTCCATACGAACGGTCTGCGCTCAGCGAGACGTCCCACGGTTCAGCGGAGTCGATCACCAAGACTTCGCCACAACCATGTTCCGTCGTCACGATGCGTCCATCCACGCTCAAACACGACTCCTTCTCCTTGCACTGTCCCAAAGCGGCCCAGCCGTCGTGCATATAGACCTTGAACTCGTTTTCGCCGTCCTTCACGAGATCCGTCACATCGTAGGTCGTAGCAAGGACAATGCCGTCCTCAACGTGGCTCCGGTTCGGACCGAAACAGTCGCTTGCCGGCTTGCCGTTCACGTAAAGCCTGTGCGACCCGAGCGACGCGAGCGAGATGATTACGCTTTTCGCGTCTTTCAGCGTCACCTTCTTCCGCGCGATCCAGTATTCTTTCTGGTCATGCTTCCACGGCGGCTTGAAGAACGGCTTTTCCCACTTCTCGATACCCGTCACGAACGTGCCTTCGCCAGTCCACGGCAATTCGCCACCGTCACCGATATTCCAGTCACCGACATTCCAGACATATCGGGTGAAAGGCTCCAGTTTGTCCGACCAATCAGGCTCCACATACAAATGGTCCTTGACATTGCAACTCATTACACGACAACAGCCGTGATCATCATATCTTCGCGTTACCTTAATCCATTCCGTCTCAGGCCTCTTCCCCGCCCATTTCCAGAAGAAGCGTGGCTTTACGACGCCAAGTGGCTCCCTGAGGTACTCGCAACGAAGATCATATACGCCTTCAGCTGGCGCGGCCCACACAAGACGCGGGTTTTTCGCGGCGCGCGTGACACGCACCGTGTTGGTACCGAACCACTTTTTCACAAAGATTTCCAGCGCATACGGCGCACCCGTGATTTGGCCCGCGACCTCGCCATTGACCTCGACAGTAGCATCTGCGCCGCCCTCGAACCCGTCGCAGACGAAGAAGAGTCTCATCGTGCCGAACAATAAAGCGCCGGACGGCTCGGCGTAACGGCTGAGCGTATATGAAAGTTCGGTCATGCCCACGCTCGGCAACGGTTTCTGGGTTGCATACCCTTTCGCGTTGAAGCGCAGCCACGGCATGTCGCCGTATTTTCCCGCGCTCGTCGCGCACTTGAACGCCTTGCCGTCGAGCGACGCCTCCCACGACTTGTCGTTCGTCGACACGCGCATCTTCTTCCCGCCCACGGTCATGTCGAGCGATGCGATGAAGCCCGCGTCGCCGGGAATGTAGTTGTCGCACGTCGCCTCGATGACGTTGCGCCCCCTCACAAGCGCGGAACGCACATCCGCCACCTTAAGAGTCATCCAGGAAGACGAGTTCACCGGCTGCTTGCCAACGGTTCGCCCGTTCAGCCGTACCTCGCCGCCGTTGTCGAGCGAGAACGTAAGCGTCGCCGCGTCAATGGCCGCGCCCTCCGGCAGATCGAACGCCGTGCGTAGCGTGGCCACGGCCTTTTGCTGCATCGCATCGGGATGCCAGATCCACGCCGCGCCCGCAAGCGCCGCGCCGCCGTCCTGCTCGACCACCTCGCGCCGCACGACGCGTGCGGGCTGTTCGCGCCCGACGATCTCGGGCAGACGCATTGGCAGGGCACGCCGCCCCGCGGCCGCCGCATCCTTCGGCCACACGAGAGACAGCGTTTCGCCCGGCGCGAATGTGAGGCGGATCTTCCCATCCTCCACGAAAGGCCGTTCCGGACAATCCGAATACGGACTCCGCACCTCGGCCGCCTCGGCCTTCAATCCGTCGCCGGGCACGACCACGATCTCGCGTGCGTGCGTACCGCTTTTCTCCGTGAACTGGTAGATCCGGTCGCCGTCCTTGTCGGCACGTTCAATGTTGAACGCCGCCGCGTCGATTGGGGATAGCCCCTCGAATGAAATGCCGTCAACGGCTGCCGCAGACGCGGCTACGGACAGCAGACACGCAAAAACGAGTGCCGCGACTGCTACCTGTTTGCACATGTTCATTACCGTCTATCCTTTATGGCTGGTGCGTTGTAGTCATGCCGGCGAGTCGGACGACAAGCCCGTTGGATGGCACCAGGTTTTCACACCTTGCCGACAGCGAATGCAAGGTTCCCCTCACACCCACGCCACCGACGCTCTCGACGGCGGTTTCCAGCCATTCCGACGCCTCGCCGTCCAACCGGTACTGCACGCGAGTTCCCGCCGCGCCGTATGCAAACTCAATCTCCACGTCCACCGGCACATCGACCTTCGCCCGCAAACCGGAAATACGCCGCCAGACCCCCGCTCCATTGCCGACTTTCACAAGCCCCCAACAATTCGTCGCACCGCCCTCCCACACCGCCGTCACGGCCGCAAGCGCATCGGGGGGCGCAAGCGGCGGTTCGGTAAGAGGCAGAAACTCCATTCTCGCCGAAATCACCACGTTCGTCTCCAAAACCTCCACCGCCTTTTCCGCAGTGAAGTCCAGCATCGCATGGTCGTCGCGTCCACGCAACGTGCCCTGCGAAAACTCTCCGTCCTGCGGATTGCGCCAAGCGCCGCCGAACATGCCCGCCGCGCGCGGCCATCCATCGTCCACGCCGCCGTCGAACCAGCCGCGCACCTTTCCGGTGCGACGCGGCTTCCAATTCGACGCCGGATTCTTCGGCAGCCCCATCGCCGCGAGGATCGTGTCGCGGTAGATGCGCGCCGAGAAGTCGTTGCAGTGGTTGACGTTGTTGCCGGTCATGTCGCGGTAGCGCTTCCGCGCAAGAACGGCGGCATGCATGGTGTTCACGTTGGCGCAGCCGATGCGCGCGAATCCGGCGGCGCGGAACTTCGCCGCGAGCGCGTACAGGGCCTCTTCGTACTGCCTGAAGAGAGCCCCGCGCGAAGCGAAGCTCGTCGCCTCGAGATTCGGCACCATCGGGGGCACGAACATCACGGTGGCGTTCGGCAGCGCCGCGTGTATCGCGTTCACCATCGCCTCGTGCTTGGCCGAGTAGTCGGCGGCGGAGAGAGAGTCGTTCATGCCGAAGGCGATCAGCACGAAGTCGGGCGCGTGCGCGATCACAAGCTCCTGCACGTTGTCCAGGCCCCACTGCGTGTTCTTGCCGCCAACGGCAGTGTTGACGTATGCGAGGCCGGCGTTGCCCGTCGCCTCCACGATTCCGTCGTGCACCTGCCTCGGCCAGCCGGGGATGTAGGGCTCGAAGCCGATCATGCCGGACGAATTTGCCGCCGTCGTTATCGAGTCGCCGTAGAAGAGCGTCTTTCCGCCCTGGCGCGCGGCGAGCTCCTCCAGCATCGGCGCGAACGCCTCGGCGTCGCTTCGCATTTCAGGGCCGTCCCACGAATCCGAATGGCGGTATGTCACGCACACCTGATGGAGCGAGATCACGCTTCCCTCCGAGAAGAACACGTACGCCTTTCCCGGAACGTTGCACGCGAATCTGCCGCTTTCGGGATACCACTCTGCCTCGGTGTAGTAGGGCATGCGGGTGTTCGCGGTGGGGCGTATCGTGTGCGTGGCGGCGTCGAAGGTCCAGTCCACGCCCTCCAGATAGTTGGTCTTGAGGTCGAAGCTCGTCACGGAGAGAATCTCGTCGGCCTTGTACATAAGTGGCGCCGCATCGCCAGTGCCCATGAAAAGAACGGTCTCGTTCGTCATCACGCTGCCGGTGAAGAGCGGCGGCACCCTTGCGTCCATGGCCGATGCGGCAGATGCCGCCAGTATCACGCCTACGATGAGAATGCGTTTCATCGCGGAAGCTCCGTTCAGCGCACGATCATCATGATGCCGCTCACGGCGTAGAGCCCGTCGCCGCTCACGCTGAGCGCGCGCCCCATGGCCTTCGACTCGTCGTCCACCTTGAACACGACGCCGCTCGGAGCGTTGCCCTCGCCCCAGCCCAGGATCTTGCCCGTCCAGCTGCGGCGAGAGTGCACGTCCACCGTCACCGTGGCGCCTTCGGCGAAAGTGACGCGATTGAGACCCGTGGTGAAGGCGGAGGTGGTGGACCACACGCCGGTACATCCGTTGAGGTCGATGGTGGACCCGTTCTGCATCGTGCAGCCGTAGAAGTAGTCCGTCGCCGGCGTGAAGCGTCCATAGACGCTCATTCCTCCCGTGCCGTGGTTCGAGTCGATCGTGCAGGCCGCGTAGTAGTCCTCCACGTCCAGATGCCCGTCGAGCCACAGCGCGCCTTCCGCGCGCAGCGTCGCGCCGCGCGCGTTGACCGCCGCGTTGATGCGCCAGTTCCCCTCGCCCTTCAGCCAGAACACTCCATTCGTGATCGAGCCGGCGTTTCTGAAATACAGTTCTCTTCCGGCAACGGGCAGCGAGACGGATAGCGTGTGCCCGCCGAGGTCGATCTTGATCGGATTGACGTCGAAGAACGTCGTGTTGAAGGCTGCGTCGAGCGTGGAGTCGGCAGTCAGCGAGAGCGGGCCGATGCTTCCCAACTGCTGCGGCTGGTCGTGTCCGCCGTTGCGGAGCGTGCCGCCGTTCAGCACGATGTTGTACAGACGGTAGTCGTAGTTGCCCATGAAGTCGAACACGGCACCGCAGTCCACCACGATGTCGGAGACGGAGGCATCGACAATCCCCAAAAATCCGTTGCTCGCGATGTAGAGGTACGTGGCGGTGGAATGCAGCGTGTCAACCGTTCCCGCGGCGATGCGCGTGCCTCCTTCGTATGTCTGGCCTGGACGGTTGACCGTGAGCGTGCCCGCGCCATCCTTGACGAGCGTAAGACTGCCCGTGAGGGCGAGCGACTCGGCAAGAATCCTCTGTCCGTCAGCCACCTCGACATGCAGAGAGCCGTGGTTGCCGCCTCCCGCCGTGACGACCGGCCCGGCCACGAGACCAACGTCGGAGCTGCTCGCGAAGAACTTGTGGGAAACGCGGTCCAAGAGCCCCACCTTGCCGTCCTTCAGCGAGCGCACCGGCACGAAGTCGCGCGCCAACGAGCCACCCTTCGTCATCTTGAACGAATGGAGGCGATAGATTCCGCCGCGCTCGTGGGCGGGGTCGTCGGTATGGTCGAAGAGGGCGAGCTCCGTGCCGTCGCTGTTGGTGAGGTCCACCGCGGCGCTGCCGAGAGAGGCGCCTGTCGCGACGTTCACCGCCTTGGCGGTTCCGTTCGGAGAGGTGCCGGGCGTGATTGAAATCAGGTACCGGGTACCCGCCGTCTGGTTGCACACCGCCGTGTTGCCGCCGAAGAAGAGGAACTTGCTGTTTGCGAGAATGAGGAGATAGCGCTTGGTGCTCCAGCTCTTGCAACCGAACACCGTGCGGTCCTGCTGTCCGGCGGCCGGCAGGGTCATGTCGAGCTCCACGCCGGTGTCGGTGGAGGGCACCACGCCCGTATTGACGATCTGGCTGCCCGTGGCCTCCACGTATTCAAGGAGATCGTAGGTGGATGTCGAATCGGTGACGGCGCCTACGCCGCGAAGATTCGAAAGCGTGAGGTCGTGTCCGGCGAGATCCACCGTGCCGTCGATTGCCAAGGTGTCGAAGCGGCGCCAGTCGGCGTCGGCGGCAAGAGCGCAGGTGCCGTCGAGGGCGAAGCGCACGGTCGGGGCCACCGTGCCGGTGAAGCCGGCGAGCGCAGCCTCCGACGCGGCCTCCACACGCAGCGCGCCCACGCCGAGCGAACCTGCGGCCGTCCCCGGAAGGAACGCGCTTTCGTCGCTCACGTGCAGCGTGCCGTCGAGGCGGTTCAGCAGCCCCACCTCGCCCGTCGCCGGATTGCGCGCCGGCACGAAGTCGAAACGCATGGCATTTTCGTGCCACACCTTGAAGGAATGCATCTTGAACTTGCCGCGCTGCGTGCCGCCGGTGATGCCGCAGATGGTAAGAGCGGCATTGTCGGTGTTGTCCATCTGCACGCCTTTTGCACCGACCTCCACGCCGGTCTCGTCGTTGACGAGAGCCGCGTTTCCGCGGGAAACCACGAAACGATAGCGCGTGTTCGGCGTGAAGGTGGCCACCACGACCGCCTTGCCGAAGAAATACCAGTTGCTGTTTTCGCCCATGCACAGGAAGCGATAATTGTTCCATGTCTTGGTGCCGAAAAGCGTGTACGGCGAATTTACGGTGGGCGTGGCGACGACCTCCACGGACGTGTTGGCGTTGGGCACGAGGTCGGTGACGATGCGCTGAGCGCCGTTTGCCTCCACGTAGTCGAGGATTTCGAAATTCTGGGAGTCGATTACGCTGCCCGCGCCGGCGAGCGCGGCGACTCGCAGCACGTGGCCGTTCAGATCGAGCGTTACGCCATCGGCGATTGTCACCGTTCCCTGCTCGCGCCAGTCGGCGTCCTCGGTCAATGCGACGTTCGCGGTTATGCTCATATCGGCCCGCGACGGCGCGGGTGCCGCCGCTACGCAAAGCGCGAGCACAACAAGCGCAAGCCGCCCTCCGCTCATCGCGACACCTCCGGCGAGGAGAGATTCAAGCGATAATCCGCCCCCTGGAATTTTACTCATTTTATGCTGTTTGCTCATTTTGTTTCTCCTCTCTCCTTTGCTTTGCGTTATGCGCTTCAATCATTCACCGCCGTGGCGCATATTATACCAAAATCCCGAAGGATCTACGGCACTCTCTGCACCCCCGAGGATTCAACTCAGGACACTTCTCCGCGTACTGCGGCGTACGATCTGTTTTACAGATTGGCGCGCCCAAGAAGGTAGTCGATGACGTTCATCGTGCGCACGCCGGCATGATCTGGGACGAAAACCTCATCCAGGGTCAAGAGATACTTGGGGTAATTGTCGCGTATCGATTTGAACACAGCCAATTCCTGATCCAGTTTCTCCTGTGCTGAAACAGACACCGCCACCTGGACATATCTTATATTCCCATCCTGTCCTTGTACCACGAAATCGACTTCCCTCTCATCCACCTTCCCCGTAGAAACCTTGAAACGACGCCTCTTCAACTCAAGATAGACGACATTTTCCACCAGCTGCTGCAACTCCACTGCCGGACTATGAAGAATGTAGTATGAGAAGCCAAAGTCAGTCAAATAATACTTGTTGATCTGCTTCAGATGTTCCCCTCCAACCACGTCGAAACGATCGGCCTTGTACATGAAAAAGCAGTCCGTCAACCGTTGAAGGTACGACTGGACAGTATTGTACGCCTCCTTGCGAGCATCCAGATTTTCCCTTTCAGCCGCCAATCTGTCAGTCAGGCGCTTGGGACTCGTCAAACTCCCCACAGTGGCCGTCATATAGCGGATGATACGCTCAACGATTCCGCGTCCTTTCCCACCTCGTTTCAGCACATCCTTCTCAAGAATCGTCTTGAAAACCGATTCAACATATTCCCGCTGTGCGGCAGATCCGTTGGGGAACATCCTGGCACCAGGCAATCCTCCATAGGTCAGATAATCCATGAAAAGGCGACGTTGGTTTTCCGCCGTGACATGCGTGTTCCACGCATACTCGGTGAAGGAAAGAGGCAGGACGTTGATTTCAATGTAACGTCCGGTCAGCAATGTCGCCAATTCAGAAGAAAGCAGCTCTGAAGTCGACCCTGTGATGTAGATGTCGAATCCACCCCTTGCCAGAAGGCTATCGACTGTTTTCTCATAGTTCTTCACATGTTGGATTTCATCGAGGAAAACATACGTGCAACATCCTTCAGCCCTTGAATCAACAATATGGGAATATAATTTTCGGTAGTCAAGATATGGTTCGTTTTCAAGCAATTCAAAATTGATCTTGATGATACGTGAAGCCGCCACACCCTCATTCTCAAGGCGTGCCATGAACAGATCAAGGATTGTCGATTTTCCGCTTCGACGCAACCCCGTCAAGACCTTGACGAGCGGTTTGTCCCGGAATTCGTCAATCCAATTAAGGTAATCGTCTCTTGGTATCATTTCCATAACAGCAATCCTAGTTGTTCGTTGCGAGCATTATATCAAAATTAACTCGAAACTGAAAACGTTTTCTCTTTTCAATAAAAGTTTTCAGATCAGCATGCCGTACTGGGCAACGGGCATCCATCCTTTACATGGCGCGTTGCGGATGGCAGACTTGCCCGTCGCCTCACCGCCTGTACCCCACGAGCTGCGGCTGCCTTGCGAGCAGCGCGTCCCAATCGCTCTCCTTCATCTTCTCCCACGGGCACTTGTCCGCGAACGGCCACAAATCACCGAACAGCCTGGCCACGAATCGCCGAATGAATTAACAATAAATCACCGAACGAGAAGGCCACAAATCACCGAACGATTGACTTACTGACAATATTTTGGTATAATTAACCCGCAATGACAAATTATAAAAACAGAGTTTGCGACAAGCTTCTTGAGCATAAACTTCAAGGAGTTGGTGCCGTTCTTCTTGAAGGCCCCAAATGGTGTGGCAAGACCACAACTTGTGAACGCTTGGCCAAAAGCGCACTTTACATGGGCGACCCTGTCGAAAAAGAGGGTTCATCAAAGAATTTAGTGGAAACGGCGGGGTGCCCAGCCGGCCGGTGGGCCCCACAAAAAGCCCGCCGGTATTAGGCTGGGTCGCCGTTTTGCCAAAAACAGCGAAAAACAAGTCGTTTTGTTCATATAGTCGAAATGGCAAAATTCCATCATTTGCTAAATCCTGAGATTCTTTCCACTATAAACTCCGAAGAGCCTTAATTCTTGCACTTCTCGCTGAAACACTCCCAGATGAACACCATCGCCATGGTGTCGAGCTCGCGGCAACGCAGAAACGCTTTATTCTGTGGCTTCTCCATTGCCCTGTCGCAGAACGGAAACATCCCTGCCTACAAAATCCATACACGAATCACGCCGGTTCGACGAGCGGGTCGTCAATGCCGCGCTTCTCCGGGTCGTAGTTGACACCAACATAGAAGACGGGCAGATCCATGTCAAGCCAGGGATTGCCGTACTCTTTTTCCCGCGCTTGGGCGAGCGCCTCTTCTGCGGTCCTGCCGTACTTGAATTCGAACACGTAGATGCCGCTCTTGTCCGCGAGGACCGCATCCGCGCGTCCGCGTGCGCTCTGCCGCTCGCCGGAGATGTCCGCGCCGATGAGCTTCATGAAGAGGAGGAAGTACCGCTTCGCCTCCTTCTCGTCCCCGATCCTCCACTCGTGCGGCATGGCGGCGAACGCGGCCTTGAGATTCTTCCGAAGAAGCGTCTCCACACCCTTGGCGATCAGATCGTCTTGCGCGTCGGCAAGCTCCTCGTTCCAATCGGACATACCATTGCGCAACAAAGTGGAGACATAGCCCTCTGTCAGAGAAATCGATATCTCGTTGTTCGGGATTCCCAGCTCAAGGTGTCCTGACGCGCGGACGTGTTTGATCGTCAGGTATCCTCCTTGATAAAGCAACGCCTCAAAAGGCAAGGTTTCCGCGTCACATACGTCAAGCTGAGTTTGCGAAACGACTATGCCCTCTAGATCGGCGGGTATGCTGTCCGCCGCTTTGATGCGGTTCACTATCATCGTGGCGTGGCCCGTCGCCTCCCAGTAGTTCTTCAGCCTCCCGGACTCCAGCGCATTTCCGAGCGACACTGGATTGCAGACCTTCGCCTCGGATTCGGGCGAGAACCGGTAGCCGTCGTACCACGAGAGGATAACCTTCAACGCGACCGCGAAATCAATTCCATTCTTCTCCGCGAACACCTCGACGTTCTCCCTGAGCGGACCGTCCAGCTCCTCGAGCGTGTAGCCGAGCAGCGTCGCAAAGCGGGGATCCATCGTGCGGTCCTTCAAGTGGTTGAGGCCAGAGAAGACGGAAAGCTTCGTCAGCTTCGTGACGCCCGTCATCATCAGGAAGCGGATGGAACCCGAGTTGACCTTGAGCTTCTCGTAGAAGTCGTGGACGTCGGAACGCACCTTCTTGAGCGTCGGCAGGTCGTCGAGGAACTTGGCGACAGGCTCGTCGTATTCGTCGATGAGGACGACTATCTTCCCCGTCGGCGACTTCGCGGCGGCGGCATGCAGGAACCTGTCAAAATTCGAGGCGATCGTGTTTTCCCGGTCGTATTCAAGCTGACATTGACCGCAAAGGCCAGCCACCAGCCCCCGAAGCGCCATGCGGAACTCTTCGTAGGTGCCGCCGTTCGCACCGGACATCGTGAAACTGTATACCGGCGTGGGCCTCTCCCACCCTTCCCAAGGCAGGGAATCGAGCGCGAGACCCTTGAAGAGCTCGCGCCGTCCCTCGAACATTGCCTTCAGGGTGGAGAGCATGAGCGACTTGCCGAACCGGCGCGGGCGCGAGATGAAGTACTGCGCGTCCGCCGTGGGGACCGCAAGACGGTACAGCAGATCCGTCTTGTCAACATACTTCCCCTCTCCTCCGCGGATGAGTTCCGGGAAGTCGGACAGCCCTGTCGTGGGCATCTTTATTTTCTTTTCGCCAGTTTCCATACCGCATTCCCGCAAACCTTTCTTCTGTTCCACCCACAAACCGCGCTACTCGGCCCAGCGAGACCTACAGAACAAACTCAAGGTAACTGAAGAATCCAATGCGGGCATTATGCCAAATCTGAACCCCGGACGCAAGGCAGAAGATACGATTACCCGTTTTTCGCGATTCGTTAGAATAGTGTGCACCCGGTCGAAGAAGATGGTCTTGCCGTCCACAATCTCGTCGCGGGTGAATATTTTCTCGTCCCAGACTTCTGCGAGCAGAGAAGCAAGAAGTTCTGGCTTGATATACTTCTTGTAAGAAATTATCCGAAGCCACATCCGCGTCTCAACTAGTTCAAGGCGACATTGGTCTTGTGGGCAAAATCTCTTCGCGATTCCGGCACACATGCTTCAGCATAGTTGCCGCCACGGATGTAGCAGACCGAAACAGCTGATCTTGCAGATGCGATGAGCCTATACGCTACGGCATGGCTTCGCAAACGCTTATGGCCCTCGCGGCGAATTCGGCAATCCGCGACTCCAGATCGGCGGGGCGCAACCCTTCTTTCAATTTGTCACTTGTGAACATTTGTCATTTGCGATTTGTGAACAATTGGCAAGATGAATGTTTGAGCTCCCAACACCTTGCATAGATTGGGTTCATCACACCGCCTTGCGCACAGGCGCGTCAGTCACGCGGGCGCAGGTAGAACCGGCCGATCACGCGCGACGTGCTCATCGTGTTTATGAACGCCTGCGGGTCGATCCTCTTGCAGATCGCATAAATGTACGGTGTGTCGTCCGCCGCCACGACGGAAAAGACGACACCCTCTGGCTTGCCGGAATACCCGCCAATCCCGCGCATGACCGTCGCCCCGTGGTGGCTGACGCGGTAGATCGCCTCGCAGACCTTCTTCGGTTCGCTCGTCACGATGATGAGCGTCTGGTACTGGTAGGCGCGGTACATGAGTTGTACGACCTGGAGCGTGACGAACTGGTAGACAATGGAGTAGAGCGAGCCGGGCCACCCGAAGACAAATCCGCCCGCGAGAAGGATGCAGGCGTTGATC
>CADCPA010000263.1 GCA_902803135.1 uncultured bacterium | reverse complement strand
CGTCGTCGCCGGGCCGTGCATCATCTCCTGGACGATGGCCTCGGACGAGGCCTGCCCGAACGAGCCCTGGGCGGAGTTCACCGCGAGGGCCGCGTGCGGGGACTGGAAGTCCCGCGGCAGGCCCCAGGTCGGCTGGTGCGTGACATCCTCCCAGCGTTCGGGCATCTCCCCGCCCGGCGCGGGCACGCGGTCCGCGGCCAGCAGGTGCCAGACGCCTTTCTTTCGCGCGATGCGCACGGCGGGGCATGTCGGGCCGTCCGCCGGGAAGAGTTCGACGCCCGACATCTCGCGGTGGCCTTTCGACGTTCGCCGCAGGGGAAAGGCGATTTCGATGGTCTTCGTTCGTGTCAGTTGAAGTTTCACACAAGATGGAATAGCACTTTGCGTGCCAAGGCGACTTTTCTTTTTTGCGAAAAAGGTGTATAATGACAAGCACATATGTCACGCATACTCATTGTTGACGACGAACCGCGCATTCTGCTGCTGCTGCAGAGCCTGCTGAAGGCCAACGGCTATCAGGTCGAGACGGCGCGCGATGGCGCGGCGGCGCTGGAGACCGTCCAAAAGGGCGGCATCGACATCACGGTGACGGATCTGCGCATGGCGCCGATGGACGGCATGACGCTTTTCCGCGAGATCAAGGCGATCGCACCGACGATGCCGGTCATCCTCCTGACCGCCTACGCAACGGTGGAGACGGCCGTCGAGGCGATGAAGAGCGGCATTTTCGACTATCTGACCAAGCCGTTCAAGGTCGAGGACATGATCTCCTGCCTGAAGCGCGCGGAGGAGAAGCTGGCCGGCGGCTCGGCGGCGGCCGGGCGCGTCGAGCCGCCGACGCGCTACCGCTTCGAGAACCTGATCGCCTCCTCGCCCGTGATGATGGGCGTGTGCGACACGATCCAGAAGGTCGCGCCCACGGCGGCGACCGTGCTCATCAACGGCGAGTCCGGCACGGGCAAGGAGGTGATCGCGCGCACGATCCACCGCAACTCCACGCGCGCGGGCAAGCCGTGGGTCGCCGTGAACTGCGCGGCGATCCCCGAGAACCTCCTCGAAAGCGAGATGTTCGGCCACGTGAAGGGCAGCTTTACCGGCGCAATCGCCGACAAGCAGGGGCTCTTCGAGGCCGCGAACGGCGGCACGCTCTTCCTCGACGAGATCTCCTCCATGCCGCTCATCCTGCAGGGGAAGCTGCTGCGCGTCCTGCAGGAGCGCGAGATCCGCCGCGTGGGCGGCACGAAGGACATTCCCGTCGACGTGCGCGTCATCGCCGCGTCGAACGCCAACCTTGAGGAGGCCGTGGTGAAGGGGGCGTTCCGCAGCGACCTCTACTACCGCTTCGCCGTCATCACGATCGACATTCCGCCGCTCCGGCAGCGCCGCGAGGACATCCTGCCGCTGGTGAAGCACTTCATCCGGATGGAGCAGGGCGAGGGCGGCGAGCAGCCCGAGGTCGCGCCGGACGCCGTGCAGGCGCTCGAGGCCTACGACTGGCCGGGGAACGTCCGCGAGCTCGAGAACGCCGTCCGCCACGCGCTGACCTTCCGCGCGCCCGGCCAGCCGCTGACGCGCGACCTGCTGCCGACCAAGGTGGCGGAGCACAAGGCGTCCGCCCCGCAGCCGGAGATGTCCGACAATGCCTCGCTCAAAAGCTTCCTTAAACGCAAGGAAAGGGAGTATATCGAGCATATTCTTTCGGGAAACGGGGGCGACAAGGAGAAGGCCGCCGAACTCCTGAAGGTCAATCTCTCCACGCTCTACCGCAAGCTCGCCGACGACCGCGGCGATTCGCGGGAATGAGAAAACGTTTTGCAGGATTGCGAAAAAGAGGCGGGGAATTCCGCCGCGGGAGGGCAAAAAGGGGGTTGGCACGGTATTTGCGTAAGGTTTGTCAGCGACCGGCGCTGTGCCGATTGCGGCACCAGCCAGAAAGTCACTAGAAAGGAAAAAACAATGAACAAGAAAATGATGAAGGGTTTTACCCTTATTGAAATCATGATCGTGGTCGCTATCATCGCCATTTTGGCCGCTGTCGCGATCCCGAACTTCATCAAGTACCAGAAGACTTCGATGGAGAACACCTGCGAGTCGACCCGTGCGACGATCAAGACCGCCGCGGAGGCGT
>CADCPA010000262.1 GCA_902803135.1 uncultured bacterium | reverse complement strand
CGACTCGTTCATCTCCGCCGCGTCCTTCCAGGACACGACGCGCGTCCTCACCGAGGCCGCGACGATGGGCCGCGTCGACGAACTCCGCGGCTTCAAGGAGAACGTCATCCTCGGCCACCTCATCCCCGGCGGCACCGGCTTCCCGCTGCACCGCTACCTCAAGCTCGTGCCCCTCAAGGAGCCGATCAGCGACGAGGAGATGGACGAGCTCCGTCGCGAGGCGAAGGCCAAGATGGATGCGCTCTTCGGGCCCACCCCGACGCCGCAGGAGGAGGGCGACGACGAGAACGAAGCGCCGTTCCAGATCTACGATCCGGATATGATCGGCCTGCCGCCGGAAGACCAGGCCCCGGACCAGACGACGGAAGAGTACGAGTCCTTCGGCGCGGACATGATGTCCGACGGCGGCATCGAGGACTGACGCCTCCCGTCCGGACGGACGCACGAGAAGCCCCGCACCCCACGGTGCGGGGTTTCTTTTCCTTCGACGGACTTGACCGCGCCAGCCGTGTTTGATAATATAACCGGGCGCTTGCAAATTGAGAAGGGAGCCGGTCATGAGAAAAGAGCGTTCGGACGGAAAGGAGACGCGCGAGGCCATTCTCGCCGCCGCCGTCGAGGAGTTTACCGCGAAGGGCTTCGAGGGGGCTTCAACCCGTAGCATCTGCGCGCGGGCCGGGGTCAACAACGCCTTGATGAACCGCTACTACGGCACGAAGGAGAACCTCTACCGCCTCGTCGCCAAGAGCCATTTCGGCGACTTGGGCGCACCGCTGGCGAAACTCGCGGAGAACGTGAACACGTCCGCCAAATGGAAGGCCGCAATTCGCGAATGGATTTCCGATTTTCTCTACATGACGCTGCCGTCCGCGCCGGCGCAGATCCGCTGCGTCGTCCTTTTCCGCCAGGAGATTACGCGTCCGACGAAATTCCAGGAAGAGTTCAAGCGGGATTTCGGGCGTCCCCTCTTCGATTCGCTTTACAAGCTGTTTTCAATGGCGACGGAAAGCGGCCGCGAGGCCCTCTTGTGGACGTCGTCCGTCTGGGCCGAGGCGAGCGCCTACGCGCTCGCGGACCCCGTATGGCTCGCGGATTTCCGCCCGGAGGGGATGGAGAACGCCGAATGGTCGGCCCTCATCTGCGACCATATCTGCCGGAAGATCTTCAAGCAGCTCAAGTTCAGGAAAACGGGAAGACTGGGATGATTTAATTTGGAGAAAGGTCCTTGACGGGAAGCCGGCGGCTGTGATAAAATAAGCGCACGCTTACGCGAGAAAGGCGCATGACATGAACGAAACGAGAAACAGCTTCCTGCCGTTGTACATCACGAACTTCTTCGGGGTGGTGAACGACAACTTCCTCAAAACCCTTGCGGGCTTCGTGGTGATGAACTGGCTGCCCGACGCGAAGATGCAGTCGGTCTACCTGAACATCACCGCCGCGGCGCTGGTGCTGCCCTATATCCTGTTCTCGCCGCTGGCGGACCGTCTCACGGCCATCTTCCCGAAGAGCCGCATCTTCCGCCTGGCGAAGTGGGCGGAGCTGCCGATCATGGCGGTGGCGATTGCGGGCTTCCTGTTGAAGCTGCCGCTGCTCGTGGTGGCGTCCGTCCTGTTGATGGGCCTCCAGAGCTCGCTCTACTCGCCGGCGAAGTACGCGCTCGTGCGCGACGTCGGCGGGGAAGGGCGAATCTCCACGGGCATGGGCGGCATGGAGGGCGTCACGTTCCTCGCCGTTCTCTGCGGTACGATTCTCGCGTCCGTCGCGTCCGATGGCGTGGGGGCGGCGGTGCCGGCGAACGTGCCGGGCTGGCTCGCGCAGCTGATGGGGCTGTGGGGCGGACTCTTTCTGCCGTGCCTCGGACTCGTCGGCTTCGCCGCGTGCGGGCTGCTGTCCAGCTATGCGATCCGCGCGCAGGAGCAGCCGAACACGGCGGACAACGCCATCAATCCCGTGACCTATCTGATCGAGGCGTGCAAGGCGGCACGGAAGTACCCCGGGCTCAACGCGGTCATCCTCGCGCTGAGCGTGTTCTGGGGCGCGGCCGCGATGCTGCAGGTCGGTCTGCTCGTGTACGGCAAGCAGGTACTCAAACTGGGCGACACGCAGACGGGACTGATTCTCGCGGGCGCGGCGGTCGGCATCGTCGCGGGACAGATCGTCGCGGGCTTCATCGACAAGAGGCATTTCCTGCTGGGCGCGACGCTTCTGACAGGCGGCATCGCGTCCGTTCTCCTCGCCGTGCTCTTCTTCGCGCCGCTGGGCGCGGCGGCCTTCAGCGTGCTCGTCGGCCTCCTCGCTTTCGATCTCGGCCTCTTCAAGCTGCCGTTCGACGCCGAAATCCAGAAGACGGTGAAGGGGCCGAAGCTGAACACGATGCTGGCCTATTTCAACCAGATGTCTTTCATCTTCATGCTGCTCGGCTCGGTGCTCAATCTCGCCGTCGGCTACGCCTTCGGTCCGCGCGCCTTCCTGCTCGTGCTCGCGCTCGTCTTCGCCCTCGCGCCGCTGGCCTTCGTCTTCTCCTACCGTTCGGCGCTCTGCTTTACGGGCCGCTGGATCTTCCGCCGGCGCTATGCGGTGAAGACGACCGGCCTGGACGTTTTCGAAACCGGCAAGACGTATCTCGTGCTGCCGAACCACCCGGCCATGGTCGATCCGATGCTGGTGGCTGCGGAACTCTGGCGGACGCCGGTCAAGCCGCTGAGCGATGAACTCTTCCTCGACCGCGGCGGCGTCTCCGCGCGCGTTCTCAAGACGCTCGGGGCGGTGCGCGTGCCCGACCTTCGCAAGCACCGCAGCGAAGCGGGTGCGAAGATCGCCCGCGGCCTCACGGGCGTCGTGACGGACGCGCTCGCGGCCGGCGACAATGTGATCTTCTATCCGTCCGGCCACATCTGGACCGAACCGAAGGAGGAGATCGGCACCCGCCAGCTCGCCTACAACGTCTGCCGCGAACTGCCGCCGGGCGTGGACGTGATCGGCGTGCGCACGCTGGGCCTCTGGGGCAGCATATGGGGGCGCAAGGGCCGCACGGTCTCGCCGTCCTTCGGACCGACCCTGGTGAAGTCGTTCCTGCTCTGGCTGGGCGTTCTTGCGACGCGCCGGCAGCGTCCGGTGACGATGCATTTCGAAAACCTCACGGACCGCGTGGGCGATTGGACAAAACTCACCCGCCTCGAATTCAACAAGAAGCTCGAAGCGTGGTATAACATGGGAGACATCAAATGAACCGAAAAGAATGGATGCGGCAGGAAATCGCCGCGTGGCGTACGGAGGGCGTCGTCGACGAAAAGACGGCGAACGTCCTCACGGAACGATATCTGGAAACGGGCCCGAGATTCTCCTGGGGCGCGATGGTTGCAAGCGGGTTCGGCGCGTTCATGATCGGCTTGGGCGTCATCGCGCTCTTCGCGGCGAACTGGGACGCTCTCGGCCGCGGCGCGCGCGCGGCGGTGGCGATTGCACCGGTTGTCCTGTGCGGACTCGCCGCCTTCGTCGCGGCACGCAGGAACTGGCAGAGCCGGCTCTTCTGGGAACCGCTTGGCATCGCCTGGTTCGTGCTCACGGGGGCGGCGACCTGCCTCGTCGCCCAGACCTATCAGATCGGTGGCTCGGTGCCGCAGCTGATTCTCCTGATGGGCGCGCTGACCCTGCCGGTCGTGTGGGTGACGCGGGCCGTCGTGCCGATGGGGCTGTGGCCGGTTCTGGCAATTGTCTGGGCGTTCAACCACCACGGCTTTTCCAACGCCGTTGCCTGGGGCGGCGTCGCGTTCATGGCGTGTTCGCTGCCGGGCTATGTGGCCTTCGTCAGGGGCAAGCCGGGCAAGGCGGCTTGCGTGGTCGGTCAGCTGCTCACGGGTCTCGTGTACTCGTTCGGATTGGCCCTGATGCTCGTCAGGACCTTTTCGGTCTTCCATCTCTGGAACGGCGTATTGACCTTCTGGGGTTGCTGTGCGCTGGTCGGCATGGTGGCGGTTGCCTTCAAGCTGCCGGTCTGGTCGTTTGTGGCAACCGTGGTGGCCGTCTGCGCGGCGGTGCCTTGTCCCTTTGAACACGCCTCCGGCCTCTACGTGCTCGCGCTGTGTCTGGCTGCGGGCATTGTCGCCTGGGGTGTCGCGAAGGTGCGT
>CADCPA010000261.1 GCA_902803135.1 uncultured bacterium | reverse complement strand
TCGTGGTCACGGTCGACCAGGAGACGAGCGAGACGATCATCGCGGGCATGGGCGAGCTCTACCTCGAGGTCATCGTCGACCGTCTGAAGCGCGAATTCAACGTCGCGTGCGACGTCGGCGCCCCGCAGGTCGCGTACCGCGAGACGCTCACGATGCCCGTCGAGAGCGAGTACAAGCATGTCAAGCAGTCCGGCGGCCGCGGTCAGTACGCCCATGTGTGCCTCAAGCTCGAACCGCTGGAACCCGGCAAGGATTTCGAGTTCGTCACCGAGGTCAAGGGCGGCGTGATTCCGACGGAATACATCCCGGCGGTCGAAAAGGGCGTGCGCAAGGCGCTCGAGTCCGGCCCGCTCGGCGGCTTCCCGGTGGTCAACGTGAAGGCGACCGTGTACTTCGGTTCCTATCACGAAGTCGACTCGAACGAATTTGCGTTCATCACGTGCGCGATGCAGTGCTTCAAGCAGGGCTTCCTCAAGGCCAAGCCGCAGCTGCTCGAACCGATGATGGACGTTGAAGTCGTGGTGCCTGAGCAGTACATGGGTGCGGCGAACGGTTCGATCAACCAGCGCCGCGGCCGCGTCGAAGGCATGGACGAGCGTGGTGGCATGAAGAGCATCAAGGCGACGGTTCCGTTGGGCGAGATGTTCGGCTACTCGAATGCGATTCGCACTGTTACGCAGGGTCGTGGTACGTTCACGATGATCTTCAAGGCGTACGAGCCGGTTCCGGCCTCCATCGCCAAGACGGTTATCGAAAAGCGCGTCAAGGAAGGCAAGGTCCGTCCGAACGCGGATTAAGGAAAAGTCGGATTTCAACCGTCCCCCGGCTGTCCTGTGATTCCTAGCGCAGGTACGAAGGAAGATGGGAGAATTTATTTACACGGCGCGCCGTTTCCTTTGGGAGACGGCGCGCCGTGTTTCTGCAGGTGCGGCCGATTCGGGTCGGATCCGATTGCACCCGAATCGCTTTGAAAAGATGAAGACGACTTCTGTTTTCGGATGGATTTTGATATAATCAAGCCCATGAAAATATGTCATCTTTCCTTGGTCTCGGTTATCTTGGCGTCTGCGGGCCTGCCGGCTGCCGAACTGCCCGTCGTGCGCACGACGGATGTCGTGGTGGTCGGCGGCTCGACGGCGGCTGTCTCGGCGGCGATTGCCGCAAAGGAGGCGGGGGCGGACGTGTTTCTGCTGGCGCCGCGGCCGTACCTCGGCGAAGACATGGCCGGTACGCTGAACGTGGTGCGCGATCCCTCCGACGATGTGCGCGAGCCGATCTTCCGCACGCTGTTCGCGCCCCGCGGCGGGGCCGGCTGGCCGTTCACCTACACGACCGACGTCAAATCCGATCCGAAGATCCATACGGACAAGTCCGGCACCATGCTGGCGGACGGCAAGTACCAGGACGCCGTCCGCGAAAGCGTGCAGTTTCCGGACGACGTGACGGTGACGCTTGACCTGGGCGCCGTGCGCAAGGCGGAAGGACTCTCCCTGATGACGTTCTTCCGCGTGGACCAGAAGGACAAGCTGCGCACGGAGACGAGCGGACAGCGCGTCGGCTTCTCGACGCAGGGCCTGATCGTGTCGACGAGCGTCGATGGGACGAAATGGTCCGAGCCCGTGGCCGTGAACAAGTTCGAAGACGCCGCGGGCGAGCAGCGCACGTTCACGTGGGACAAGGCCTTTGCCGCGCGCTACGTGCGCGTGAAGGCCGTGCGTACGCCGGACTTTCCGCGGCAGCTGCTGGCGGAAATCAAGGTGCTGCGCGCGCCGGACGAAAACGCCGCCTTCGAGCCGCGCACGACGCCGTTCATCGTGAAGCGCGCGCTCGACCGCGCGATGCTCGCGGCGAACGTGCCGTATCTCACGGGCACGCTCGTGTGCGATGTCGTGAAGGATGCCAACGGCACGTTCGCCGGCGTCGTCATGGCGAACCGCAGCGGACGCCAGGTCGTCCGCGCCAAGGTGCTCGTCGATGCGACGGAACGCGCCCAGGCGGCGCGACGCGCGGGCGGCCTGACGGCCGCGTTCCCGTCCGGCACCTATTCGTTCCGCCGCATTGTCGTCTCGGGCGAGGCGCCGAAGGGTGCGGGCGTGACGGCGCGCAAGATTTCCGAGAACTTCAGTGTCAATGTGCGCAACCATCTCAAGACGGCCTTTACGAATGTGATTGACGCCGCGTTCTGGGACTGCACGATTCCGATTCCGATGAAGGACGGCTCGGCGCGCAGCTACGCCGCGGCGGAGCAGATTGCGCGCGACCGCACGTTCACGACGCTGCAGGTCGATGCGGCGAATACGCTGCAGCTCGTGGCGCCGGACCACTTCCTCTGCCGCGCGTCGAATGTCGCGTGGAAGGGCGCCGACGCGCTGGATCTGGCCGCGCTGCGTCCGAAAGGCGTCGACGGCGTGTGGGTGCTCGGTCCGCTCGCCGATCTCACGCGCGCGGGCGCGGCGAAACTGCAGCTGCCCGGCAATGCCCTGCGTCTCGGCGCGCGCGTCGGCCGGGCCGTCGCGGCCGAGGCGAAGAAGCGTGCGAACGCGACGGGGGCGCTCGCGTGCACGCCGGCGGCGAAGGCCGCGCCGCTTCCTCACGCGGCGCGGCTGGGCGAGCACCATGGCGAACTGCCGGCCTATCTCGTGAACGCGAAGGGGACAGTCCCCGCCGCCGACCAGCTGCCCGTCTTCGCGACCTGCGACACGTTCGTCGCCGGCGCCGGCACGGGCGGCGCGCCCGCGGCCATCGCCGCCGCGCGCCACGGGGCGAAGACGATTGTCGCCGAGTACCTCTACGTCGAGGGCGGCGTGCAGACGGACGGTCTGATCGGCACCTACTATTATGGCAACCGCGTGGGCTTTACGAAGGACATCGACGAGGGCACCAAGGCGACGGGCAGCGTGTTCCCGCAGGCGAAGAGCGAATGGTATCGCGCCGAGCAGCGCAAGGCCGGCGCGGAAATCTGGTTCGGCGCGTTCGTCAACGGCGTCGTGACGGCGAACGGACGCGTCACGGGCGTCGTCGTCGTGATGGCGGACGGCACGCGCGGACTCGTCCGCTGCCAGAACGCGGTCGACGCGACGGGCAACGCCGAGCTCGCGGCAATGGCGGGTGAGGAGACCGAGTTCCTCACGGACGACGAACTCTCCGTGCAGGGCGTGGGCCTCGCGCGCAACACGATGGGCACGGGCTACGCGAATTCCGACATCGGCTTCGTCGACGACACGGACGCCGCGGACGTCTTCTACTTCGCGCTGCGGTCGCGTCTGAGCCTCCCCGAGGGCACGTGGGACCAGGCGCAGGTGATCGACAGCCGCGAGCGCCGCCGCCTGATCGGCGCGTTCTACATGAGTGCGTCCGACGTCGTGTGCGGGCGCACGTATCCGGACATCATCACGCGCACCTATTCGAACTTCGACTCGCACGGACAGACCCGCGACGACCTTTTCTTCATCCAGGATCCCGGTCACCAGGCGATGTACGTGAACCTGCCGTACCGCTGCCTGCTGCCGAAGAAGCTGGAAGGACTGCTCGTGACGGGACTCGGCATCAGCGCGCATCGCGACGCCATGCCGATCCTGCGCATGCAGCCGGATGTCCAGAATCAGGGCTATGCCGCCGGTACGGCCGCCGCGATGGCCGTGAAGAACGGCACGACCGTGCGCGACATCGACATCAAGGCGCTGCAGCGCCATCTCGTGGACATGAAGATCCTCGTGCCGGCGGACCTCGCGATGAAGGACAACTTCCCGCTCGCGGATGCGGAGATCGACGCCGCGGTGGCCGAACTGGCGGACAACTACAAGGGCCTGCCGATCGTCATGGCCGACCGCG
>CADCPA010000260.1 GCA_902803135.1 uncultured bacterium | reverse complement strand
GGACAGCGACTCCCCGTGCAGGTCAAGGCGGGAGTTCGCCTCGATGGAGAGCGAGTCCATGGAAAGCGTCGCGCCGAGCGCCACGACGCCGCGGTCCGCGATCACGAGTTTCGCCTTCTTGAAGTCCGCCGCCGCGTCGCCGAGCGTCCCGGCCGGGAGCCACGTCGCGACGTTCGACGTGTCGTAGTTCTTCTGGTTGCGGACATAGATCGTGCCGCCCTTTTCGCCGTCGGACTGCCCTTGCAGGTAGACCGTGCCGGCGGAGGTGTTCTGGTTGCGCACATTCGTCGTGTTGACCTGGTTCGTGGCGCATCCGCGGGCGGCGAACTTCGTCCAGACGCCGGTCGTGCCGACGTCCTCGCCCGTCACGCGCACGGCGATGCGCCCACCGACGCCGTGGTAGCTCGGATCGCCCCAGCCGACGGCGTCTGCTTTATTCCCGGTAGCAGAAATGGACCCCGTTCCCAACAGGGTGTTCGCTCGAATGTTAATGGAACCTGCCGGAGCGCTGGATTTGGACCGGATGACACCATCAGCGGTAATCCTGCCGTCCACCACAAGATCGCCTGTAACCGTCAGCTTGAGCGCGCCGCCGCCGACGCCGATGGTCGCGTGGTCGCCGCACTGGGCGAACTGGCCGGGCAGCACAGGATCGAAAACGGATCCATAGCAATGGTTTCCAGACAGTGGCGCATACTGTCCTCCATGGCGCGGATAGAAGTCGCCACCGTCTCCGCGTCCACCGGTCCCGGCGTTGCCGCACGGGCCGCCGAGTTCGGCAGAGGCGTAGCCGCCCGAAGCGATGGTGAGGTCGCCGTCCACCGTGACGTCGCAGACGGCGAAGTCGTCCCACTTCGCGCCGTTTTCATTGGATCCGTCCAGAATCGACCCGGAGAAGCGGAGGCAGCCAATGCTGGCACCGCCAGCAACGGTCACGTCGCCGTTGAACGTGAATGGGACGTCCGCCTGGAAGACCCAGTTCCCGGAAAGCGCGTAGGGCGCGGTGCCGAAGTCGATCGTCCCGCCCTCGTAGAGGATGCCGCCGGTGCGCTCGGCCGTCGCGGAAACGCCGTCGACCGGCACTTCGAGCGTCGTTCCATCGGGAACGCAGAGGACGCCGACGCCGCGGAAGACAATCTCGTCAAGCGTCCAAGTCTGTCCGGCGGGAATCGGCGTCACGCCGCGCTTCGTCGGCCAGTAGGTCGCGCTGACAAAATTGTCGAAGTTGTTGACGACGTAGAGCGTCCCGTTCTGCTGCGCGGCGGTCTTGACGAAAATCGTTCCGCCGCCGCTGGATCGTCCGTAGCCCGCCGTGGTGCCGTTGCAGCGTAGGTTGGCTGCGGGGAGTCCCAGCGTCGTCGCGGTGGTGAGGACGATGGCAACGCGGCCGCCGGCGCCGTCCGGGCGGAGCGTCCAGCCTCCAGAACCGTAGCCGGCGGCGGAGATCGTGCCGGTGCCGTCGACCGACGCGGCCTGCAGGTAAATCGACCCGCCGGCGCCATGCTGGTTGTTGCCTGCCCCCTGGCTCGGCTGGGCGGCGACTGTCCCGTTGATGGTCGCGTTGCCCGTCACCACGAGGTGGATCGCACCGCCGCCGGTCAGTCCATTCGAAGCGCCGCCGGAACCGATGTCAACCGGATGCTTCAGGTTGCCGTAGACCTTCGAGAGGTCGTCCACGGACCCGCCGTGGACGCCGCAGGCGGAACCGCTGGGGAAGTTGCCGGAGGAGTAGCCCTTGCCTGTGGCGGTGATTGTCGCGCCCGTGCCGACAGTCCAATTGCCGCCGACCGTGGCGCTGAGACGGTAGACCTGCGCGTTCGAGTTTGCCGTCTGGGTCCATTTGCCGCCATTCACCGTGCAGTCGCCCGCGATGGCGAAAACAGGGAATGGGCCGTTTTCGTAGGTGGTCTGGAACTCGACCGTTCCGGTGAAGTTGGCGTTCTGCGTCCACGAGGCGACCGTATGCGTCGCGTCGGCGTCCCAGATGCAGCGGGCGGTGGAGAAGGTACCGTCGAAAAGGATGTCCGAGGATGTCGTCGGAGCGCCCTGCGACCAGTTGTCACCATCGGAGGCGAGACCGTCCGAGGAGGCGATCCAGACGTTCCGGTCCGTCGGCAAGGCGCTGTTGCGAATGCCAATCGCGGCCGAAGGCATGGGAGTGGCGGAGAGATAGGTGTCGCCAGCGGCGACCGTGGCGACAACCGAGGAATCCACCGTGAGGGACGCATCGGAGAGCGGGACGATCTCGAACGGTGCCGAGGCGGCTCCGGCGGGGATGGTGACGGTCGCGGCCGGCGTCGCGTAGGTCTGTCCCTCGACAGCCCCGGCCGTCCCGGCGTAGGCGAGGTTCACGGTGAGCGGGTACGCAGCTGCCGCAGCTCGCGAAACGGTGCCGGTGCCGGGCACGAGGCCGAGCTCAAGGGCGTCCGAGACGCCGGCGATTTGCGGAACGCCGTTGTAGATTGCACCGAGGTTGTTCGTCACGGCGCCTGCGGCGTTCTCGGCGACGGCATAGACGGAATAGGTGGTGTCGGACGAGAGGCCGGAAAGTGTGGCCGACGCGGTGCCCGCACCGGCGACGTCGGTGCCGAGAAGCGTCGCGACGGGCGCGTTCACGCCGTCGTCGGCGTAGGCGGTGAGCGTTGCCGATACGGTGCCGAGCGTAGCCGAAACGGCGAAGGCGCCATTGGCGTCCTTGGAGAGCGACGCGGCGGTGATTTCAGGGGTGCCCGCAAAGGCCAGATAGACCTCGACATAGCCGTCGCCAATGTCG
>CADCPA010000259.1 GCA_902803135.1 uncultured bacterium | reverse complement strand
GGCGCCGCGGCCGGGGCCGAAGCCGGGGCGGGCGTCGCAGGCGCCGCGGTCGAAGCCGAAGCAGGAGCGGGCGTGGCAGGCGCCGCGACCGGGGCCGAAGCCGGGGCAGGCGTCGCAGGCGCCGCGGTCGGAGCCGAAGCAGGAGCCGCCGGGGCCGAAGCAGGAGCCGCCGGGACCGGAACCGGGGCCGGCGCGGCCGGCGCCGGCATCTGCGGCACGGCAGGAGCCGTCTGCGGAGCCGGAGCCTTTTCGTTGGCCATCAGCGAGCCGGAGTGGATCGTCGAGGTGAGACGCGCCAGCACGAGCGTGTTCACGAGGAAGATCGTACCGAGCCAAATCGTCGTCTTGATCAGCACGTTGCCGGCATCGGCGCCGAACACGGCTTCGCCCATGCCGCCCGCGAGACCGCCCAGACCGCCCTCTTTCGGCTTCTGGAGCATCACGACGCCGGAGAGGAGCAGGCACACGACCACTTCGATCAGATAGAGGACACCAATGAGGATACCCATTTTACTTTCCCTTTTCTTTATTGGATCAAATCTTTCTTTATTGGATCAAATCACCGTTTCACCGAACCGAAGCGCTCAGGGGTCGACGAACGTCAGAGCCAGCGTATCGAAGTCGATCTTGCGATAGTAGCAGTTGCGCGGCTGGCCGGCCTTGTTCTTCGTGTGGCAGATGCCGCCGCGGCACGGACGCACGATGTAGAGGAGCGAATTCTGTTCGCAGTTGACATAGGCTTCGAGGAGGTCGAACGTCTCGCCGCTCGTCTCGCCCTTGAACCACAGCTTGTTGCGGCTCGTGGACCAGAGAATCAGCTTGCGCTTCGCAAAAGACTCCTTCATTGCGCATTCGTTCGTATAGGCAACGAGAATGACTTCCTTCGTGTCCGCATTCTGAACGGCCACGGGAATGACGCCGGGATCGCACGGGGCCGCAGCGGCCATGCGCGTATCGGCCACCTGCCTGCCGACCTTTTCCAGCTTGGTGAAGTCGAGACGGAGCTCGCTTGTTTCTTCTAGTTCGCCCATAAGTCCGTTTAGTATACCAAATAATCGGCGACTTGTGAACCGCGTTTTTACTTCGTCTTCGCCTTCAGCACGACCGGACCCAGCAGGCCCGACGGCACGTCGCGTACCGGGCGCTTATACCGCGTCGGAATCGTCTGGTAATGGTTGTTGAGCGTGTTGTAGACCGTCACTTCGACGGCATTCGCCCCCGCCTTCACGTCACCCGTGACCTCCACGGTCCAGGGCGGACACATCACGACATGTTCGGCGCCGCCGTTGACGCGCACGGACGCCGCGCAGCCGACCCGGCCGAGATCGAGCGCGTACCGCGCCCCCGTCCGCGCCAGATCTTTCGCCGCGAGGTCGAACGACGTGCGGTACACCGCCCCGCCCGAGTAGCACCGCAGGCCTTCCGTCGCCGCCCAGTCGCCGAGCTTCATCGGCGCCGGCTTCGTCACGAGCTGGATCGGCCCCTTGAACGCGCCCGCGCCGATACGGCCCGGCGCGTAGGCGACTTCGACCGTCAGCACGCCGTCCTTGATCTCCTTGCGCACGACCTCCCCCCACGCGTCGACCACCGCGTCCACCGTGCCCGGCGGCACCGTCGCCGTGAACGTGCCGCGCGTCTCGCGCCCGGCAAAGGGGTCGAACATCAGCACGCCCGGATCGTCGTACCACCGCATGGCGAGCCGGGGTTTGGATTCATCCCGCTTCGGCAAGGCGACTCCCGCCCGGCGGAACACGAGCGAAGCGCGCCCGAAGCCGTTGAACGAGACCTTCACCGGCGTATAGCCCTTCGCGAGCTTCACGACGGCGTTCGTCCGGACGGACTTGCCGTCCACGAGAATCTCCGTCGGCCACGGTTTCGCGCGGCCCGACCCGATCTTTTCGCCTGCGGCTTCGGCCGTGCAGACCACCGTCGCCCCAAGCGCCTCCGGCGCGAAGACGTAGGTTTCGTAGGTCGTCGGCGTCGACTTGTCGCCGACCCGGCCCGGCACCACGTCGTAGAAGCCGTCCCAGCCGGCGGAGTAGGGGCCCAGCACGAAGAACTCGTCGCCGATGCGCATGTTGAGGCCGTGGTGGCGGTTCTGCTGCTGCGGCTGGTTCCAAACGCCCATCTGCCAGCTGAACGAGAAGACGTTCGTGCCGTCCTGCAGGAACTGCGGGCCGTACGACAGCGGCACGCGCCGGTTCTTCTCGACCCACGTCATCTCGCGCACCTCGGGTCCGATCACCGCCGGCGACGGCGGCTGGCGGAAGTCGCCCCACCGGTTGTCCATCGTCGGCTTCAGCTCCACCTCCCAGATGTCGGGCAGACGCACGACCTCCGTCGTCGTCTCCTTGACCGCGCGCAGCACGCACGGTTCGCCCGCGGCGGCGCGGCGAATCACGGCGAGCACGGGTTCGCCCGCGCGCGGCGTGGCGGTCGGCTCGCCCGTCCAGAGGTCGAGGATCTCGAGCCGGCCCGTCGCGCGGAACGTGATGTCCGTCTGGCCGTCCCAGTCCACGAGATAGTAGATGTCTTCGTCCGCGGTGCGGCGGTGGTTGACCTTGAGGCCCGGGTTGCCGGTCACGTCCGGCACGGCGACGAGCGGCAGCTTCACGTCCTCGCTCGTCCACGCGTCGATCACGCGTCCGCCCGCCTGCGCGAAGGCGGCGAGCTTCGTGCGCGACGTCTCGCGCATGACCTTCATCTGCGGCACGATGACGACGCGGTAGTGCTCGCCCACGACATCGAGCGTCGGACCGTACGCGTCCTTGCCGACCGTCGCCTTCGCAAGCGAATCCGAATCGATGTAGTCGCAGTCCGTCGTGCCGTGTACGGCGAGCTTGTCCACCAGCTGGTGGGAGAGGCCGGCGGCCTGGCGGCCGCGCCCGCGGTCCATCACGCACGTCTCCTGCGGCGTGACGATCGCGACGTCGCACACGTGGTCGCCGCGCGTGAGCGCCCACGAAAGGCGCTCGAAATACTTGAGGGTGTGCGGCAGCAGCGTCCAGTAGGGCTGGCGGAAGTGGTAGCAGGGCGGCGCCCATTCCCAGTAGCCGCCGAACGTCGTGTAGTAGAGCCCGTGCAGGTTGAGCAGGTTCGCGCCGTAGACGTAGTTGCGCGCCGTCGCGGCGAAGATGGTCTCCGTCGACGCCTGCCAGCCCAGCGAGTGGTAGCCCTCGAGCCACACGCGCGGACGGTGGTAGAGGTGGGCGATGGACGAGCCCATCTTGCATTTCACGGGGTCGGGTCCGCTGCCGGGCGTGTCGAAGCCGGGCGCCGTGTACCAGCGCATGCAACGCATGTAGTCGCCGAACTCCATCGGATTCCTGCCGCGGGACGCCGGATCGCAGGCGTAGATCATCCCGCGCGCGGCATGCCAGTCGTAGATGGGCTTGAAGTAGCGCTCTTCCGTCAGCGCGACCTGCACGTCGTTGTAGTCGAGGCGGGTCTTCTCGACCTCGGGTCCCGCCCCGCCGAACAGGTGCGGCAGACGCGGCACGATGTCGTAGCCCTTCCGCTTCTTGAATTCCGCCGCGAAGTCGTCGCCCCAGAGGCGGAGGTCGCCGTTGAGACGCAGCTCGTCCTGGAAGAAGTAGTTGAGCGCCTTGTGCGCCTCCGGCGGCACGTGCCGGAGGAACGGCTCGAAGAAACGCGCGATGACGCGTTGGGCGGATTCCGGATTGAACGGATCGAGCGACTCGCCGTTCACGCGCACGCCGATCTGGCCGTGCCCCTCGTCCACCAGCACCTTTCCGCACGTCTCGGGCGCGCAGATGCCGAGCTGGCGGAAGAGGTTGTCGCGGCCCGGCCAGTCGAGCGTGTAGCCCGAAAGGCCCACGCCCATGCCGCGCTTCGCGCATTCGACCGCCACGAAGGAGAAGACGTCCCACCAGGCGTCGGAGAAGACCGGCGGATCGTGGGCCGCCGTCTTCCAGCCGTCCGAGACGTAGTGGCAGTAGTTGACCTGCATGCCGGAGATGCCGGCCTGATGCAGTTCCTCGATCTGCCAGAGGAGCCGTTCCTTGTCGAGCGTCTCGCCGTTCCACCACCAGAACGGCACTTCGCCATAGCCGGGCGGCGGCGTCTTGAGTCCCTCGCGCACCGTCGGTTCGGCGCACACGCACGTTCCCGCGGCCAGCGCGCAGGCGAACAACCACGTTCTCATCGACATTTCGGGAGAGTTCGATTAACGGATGATGAGCGCCAGGCCGGTGAAGTAGTAGAGGCCGGTTTCGGTCACGGCGCATTCGCCGCCGCGGTTCAGCAGCTTGAAGCTGACGCCGGCCGGCGGACGATGGACGACCTCCAGCGACTGCCCCGCTTCGTCGGTCAGCGTCTCGGTCGCCCAGGTCATGAGGCAGTCGCCGTTGGCCACCTTGCGGTCGCCCAGGTCCACGCCGATCTTCGCCCCCTCCGCGAAGGAAATCCAGTACGACACCGCCACGCCATCCGTACGGGTGTCGTCAAGGCTCTTCGTCGACACGGGCGCATCCTGGTCGGACAGGTCGATGGCGGAACCGTTCTGCAGGACCACGTTGGGGAAATAGCAGGCGCATGGGTGGAAGGTCCCGTTCACGAGGAACCTGCCATTGTCGTTGCTCCAGCCCCAGGTGTGCGCGTAGCGGAACCAGACGTCGTGGACCTTCACCTCGTTCCGCACTTCCATCAGCACGTCGAAGTCGAGGTCGGCCGTCGAAGCGTCGACAGCGCCGCGCGTCTGCAGCATCGCCGTCGTCTCAAGCGTGTCGCCCCGCAGGAAGTTGACGCGTCCGTTCGAGATGGTGCATTCGCCGAAGTACTCGTAATGGTGGTCCATCGCGTAGTTCAGCGTATGGCCGTTGAGATCGAGCGGCATACGCATGTACGACACCGTGCCCGCCGCGACGAGGCTTGAATCCGCCGACAGGCGGACGTTGCCGAGGCTGCCCCATCCGGTCTGATGCATGTTGCGGCCGCCGAGCGACGCCAGCGTGCCGCCGGCCAACTCGATTTGATAGACGTACATGTCGTAGTTGCCCTGGATGTCGAGAGTCGCCCCCGGCAACACGGAAATCGTCGTGTCGCGCTTACCGAAACCGTCCTTGAAGTTCCACGGGCTGTAGGCTCCGTCGTCGTCGTTGGAACCGCGCGCCATCTGCATCGTACCCGCCGCCACGACCGTGCCGCCGGCGTAGTCGACGTTGCGCACGAGCGGCATCAGCGTGCCCTCGCCCTCCTTCACGAGCTTGAGGTTGCCGGAGAGGAAGATGGCCGTGTTCTGGGCCAGCGTATCCGCCGGAATGTCGAAATGGATTTCGCCCGCGGCGGCCAGATCCGGCGTCGTGTCCGTGACCGTCAGCGCGACGCCGTCCGAGACCTGCGGACTCGAAAGATAGAGCTTATGCCCCTTGACGTCGAGCGTGCGCAGGGTGGATTCCGCATCGACGGCGAGCGGCTTGCCGCCGTACGGCACGTAGAACTTCTGCGTCACGCGGTCGAGCAGGCCCATCAGACCGTCCGCCAGACGGTAGGCCGGACGGAAGTCGCGCACGAGCGTGTCGTTGTCGTAGATCTGGCACGAGTAGAACGCCGGCTCTCCATCCGAGCGGCAATAGGAACTGCCCGCCCGGTTCTGCGCAAAGAGCGTCAGCTCGTAGTTGAGCTGGAAGTCGTTCGCCCCGAACTCGCGCACACCCTGTCCATCGATCAGCACGCGGTTGCGGTCAAGTTCGATCGTGTGGCGGCCGTTTTCCAGATAGGCGCCCTGCGAACCGCCCTGATTGCCGTAGCCCGAATAGATGCCGATGTCGCCGTCGTTGCCCACGCAGAAGGCACCGTTGTTGTAGGCGTAGTTCCACGCGCCAAACCAGTATTCCATCTTGCCGGCCACCTCCACGTCCATGACCACGCGCGAGGCCTGGTTCGGCTTGAAGCCCGTGCCGAAAAACACGCCCTGGGGAACCTTGAAGGAGGCGATTTCCCGATACACCGCGCCGTCGGACTTCGAGACGCCGGCAATCTTCGCCGCGTCCAGGCCGCGCCAGTCGCAGTCGGCAATCAGGTCGGTCGCCCCGTCGATGACGAATTCGCCGCAGGCGAACGACGCGCCGAGCGGAATCTGGAGCGCCGCCGGACCCGACACGTAGACTGTCGTGCCGGCATCGGGCAAGGCCCCTTCGATGACTCCTTCAGCGGCGTTCAGACAGGTCCAGTTCGCGGGATTGGCGCAGTCGCCGTCCACCGCGCCGGTCCAGCGGGCCGTCACGACCGTCGCCGCCGGATCGAGATTCATCCACACGCGCCCGCCTTCGCCGACATCTTCGAAAATCAGCTCGGCATTCGGCGCGTTCACGCATGTCGCGTCAAAATGGTCGATCGTGAGATTCGACGTGCCGACATCCCAGCTGGCCAGCAGGTAGCGGCCCTTCGTGGCGCCCGCATACGACGCCGGGAAGGCGAACTTCGCCCCGTCCGCGAACTGCGGCGCCTGATGGGAATGCAGCGTCGTCACCGCCGGATCGAACACGATACGCCCCGTCGCGGGCACCTCGGGCTCGTAGAACTGCGCGTTTCCGGGCACCGTCACGTTGAAATCGCCGACGAGACCAACCAGCGGATTGCCCATGTTCACGTTCGCGGCGAGGAACTTGACCCGGTCGTTGCCGTTGATGCTCACGCCGATCGGATACTCCCACGGCCACGGCGAATGGTCGTTCGGACCATACCCGCCATAGGTGTCGCCAAAGACCACGGCGAACGAATGCCAGCCGGCCGTCAAGTTCACGGTCGCCGTCGCATCCACGAGGTAGGTCTCGTTCACGATGATCCAGTTGTTGTCGACGGCAATCGCCATGAAATCGTCCCACCCCTGGTCGAACCGCCAAGCACCTGCCTGGTCGGGCGTCACGTAGAACCAGCCGTCGAGACGGTTCTGCGCGTGCGCCACGAAACCATTCGCCCAGGACTGGTCGCCCATGCTCTGGCCGTTCCCCAGGCACGAGACGTCGTGGTAGCCGTAGGTCGCCGTCACATACGATTCCGGCGGCATGTTCTGGAAGCCGCCGTCCAGCGTCAGCGCAGCGATCGTCGCAGGGAACTTGAGATGGCGGAAGACGACGATCGGGGCCGTATACGCAAAATCGACCCAGAGACGTCCGCCCGCCGAGCCGAGCCCTTCAAGTTCCACCGTGTAGGAAGTGGCGCCCACGCTCGTACCGTCGAAGAGCGTGTTGAGGTCCGCCGGCATCCTCGCCTCGCCCGTCTCCCATTCGCAGAGCAGATAGCGGCCCAACGTGACGGCGGCAGAGTCCGCCAGCGCGAACTTGCAGCCGCTCGTGAGGTCCGGCGCCGCGAACAGACGGATGTTCGGCCCTGCGGGCTCGACCATCAGGCGGCAGTTCGCCCCCGGCGCAATCGAGGGATAGAGATAGGCTTCGCCGCCGAAGGTCGGACGAAAATCGCCGACCCATTCCGCCGTCGGATCGCCGAACTGCAGATTCTCTTCGTTGAACTTCACCATGCCCGCGGCGCCGATGGCGATGGCGATCGGATAATTGCCGTCATAGGGCGAATGGTTGTTCGGGCCATACCCGCCATAGGTGTCGCCATACGTGATTTCGCACGCATGCCAGCCCTCCGACACCTCCATCACACCCTGCTTCTGCTCGGTATAGGTCCGGTTCACGACAACCCAGGTGCCGTCGATGCGCACGCCCATGTAGTCGTCGAACCCCTGGATGAAAGTCCAAGTCCCGGCCTTCTCGGCCGGCACGTAGAACCATGTATTGATGCGGTTCTGCGAACGGCCCAGCATGTACTTGCCCGTACCGATATACTTGTTCAGATCGCTGCCGAGCTCCCCGCCGCCGCGATACTCCGAAAGCTTCATGTTGATCCAGTTGTCGTTCCCCATGCCGTCGCGCTGACCATAACCGTTGTGGCGGAACACAAGATGGTTGTCGGCGAGACCGAGCGCAGCCAGACTGGCCGCCAGAACGGAAAAGCACCATTTGTTCAGCTTCATGAATACTCCTTTTCATTCATACGACAAAGCGCGGACCTGCGGTACGACACCCAACCCTCGGGGGAAACCGAAGATGTGCCTCTAGTTTAGCATGAAAAGTGAAAGTCCGTCAACCGCGGAGTCAAAAACGGCGGCAGGAATTTGCAATTTCAATATTCTGGAAGTTTTTGCCGTCGTCCTGTGGTATACTCATGTTGTCTCAGGCAAGAAAGGAATCTTCAGCAAGAAAGGAATCTTCCGATGAAGAACGTTTTGATTGCAATCGCAACCGCATGCATCGGCGTCGCGCTGGGCGCGGACGAGATCTGCGGCGCGCCGCGCGTGCAGGCGCGCGCCGAAATCCTCTGGACGAAGCCCCTCTGCAAGGAATCCGGGCGCTACATCGGCTGGCCGGCCGTCTGCCGCGCTTCGAACGGCGACCTGCTCGCCGTCTTCTCCGGCGACCGCGACGAGCACGTCTGCCCGTGGGGCAAGTCGCAGCTGATCCGCAGCACGGACGGCGGCCGGACCTGGAGCGCGCCCGTGAACATCTGCAACACGCTGCTCGACGACCGCGATTCCGGCATCGTCACGCTGGACGACGGCACGCTTGTGATGGCGTGGTTCACCTCCATCGCCTACCGGTGGCAGAT
>CADCPA010000258.1 GCA_902803135.1 uncultured bacterium | reverse complement strand
CCCCAAATTACTTGGGGTTTTCTGGGGTTCGTATTACACGGTAATAAGGAGAGATTCTCTTAGTACCGTTTGAAATTGGTCGGAGCGGAGGGATTTGAACCCCCGACATTCTGCTCCCAAAGCAGACGCACTACCAGGCTGTGCAACGCTCCGTAAAGAAAAAGACGGATGGGCTAAGCCCCCAGCCGTCAAAGTGTCTTGCGCGAGGCTTCGTACTCCGCAATCTGCTTGGCGATGAGACCCGTGACGTCGTTGCGCGCGGCGTTGGCACCGACGCGGACGGCATGGTAGATCGCCTTGTGCGTGGACGAACCGTGGGTAATGATCACCGCACCGGGAACGCCCAGAAGCGGCGCCCCGCCGTAGATGTCGGGATCGAGCTGCTGCTTGAGCGACTTGAACGCGCCCTTCAGCAGAATCGCACCCATAATGCGCGAAAGTCCCTTGAAGCATTCCTTCTTCAGGAAGTACCCGACGGCATGCGCGAGAGACTCGGCCGTCTTCAGGACGACGTTGCCGACGAAGCCGTCGCACACGACCACGTCCGTCTGTCCCTGGAAAATGTCATGCCCTTCGACATTGCCGCGGAAGTCAATGCTGGAGACCTCCTTCAGCAGAGGGAACGTGCCCTTGGTCATATCGTTGCCCTTGCAGTCTTCCGTTCCGATGGAGAGAAGACCCACAAGCGGCTTCGTACGCTTCAACACCGCCTTCGAATAGGCGCTGCCCATGATCGCGAACTGGACGATCCAGTCCGGATGGCAGTCCATGTTCGCACCCGCATCCAACAGGAGCAACGGGCGGATCGGACGCCGCGTGGGCAGAATCGCCGCAATCGCCGGACGATGCACGCCCTTGATGCGGCCCAACGTGAAAATCGCGCTCGCCGAAACGGCGCCGGAGTTGCCGGCGGATACGAACGCATCCGCCTTGCCCCCCTTCACGAGACGCATGGCAACATTGATGGAACAGTCCTTCTTCGCCCGCACCGACTTCGCCGGCTCGTCGTCCATTTCCAGGACCTCGGAAGCCCCCACGACCTCGAGCGCACCCTTCTTGCAGGCCTTCTCGACATCCCTGGGATACTTCGCAAGCTCAGCCTCAATCTGATCCTTCAAGCCGACCAGGATGACTTGAACGTCATCCAGGCCGACGGCGGCTTCGACACCGCCCCGAACGATTTCGCCCGGGGCGTTGTCGCCACCCATTGCATCTAGCGCAACGCGCGTCATACACCTTTTTACTTGGCGGAGACGGACAACACCTTGCGCCCGTTGTACATGCCGCAGTTCGGGCACACATGGTGCGCCTGCTTCATGCCGCCGCAGTTCGGGCAGGCCTGCACTTCGGCAAGGATCGCCTTCTCGAGCTGCGCCTCACGCTGACGCTTACGCATTTTGGACTTCTTGTTCTTCGGTGATGCCATGATGCACTCTCTCTTCTTTTATTTGTGTAACCAAACTCGTGTTCACTTCCCGCCCAGCCGGAGGCTGTCGAGAGCCCCCCACCGGCTGTCGCGCTCCGTGTGTTCGCACGTGCAGGGCCCCTCGTTGAGGTTCTTCCCGCACGACGCACACACGCCACGGCAGTCTTGCCGACAAATCGGGTACGACGGCAAAGAAAGTATTATACTCTGTCTGAGCTCGTCAGTCAAATCCGCAAATTCAGTTTTTTCATTTACTTCAAGATTGAAGGTAAAGTCGTCGACTTTCGTCGTGAAGTCGAAATCGCAGCCGCAGCGGCAGCAGACCGCGTCGAAATCCTGCGCGAGCGTACCCCGCACGAGCAGCTCGGTGCCGAACAGCTGCACGAACAGCTCGTAGCGGATGCCGCCGAACGGACGCAGCAGCTCGTTGTCGGCCATCTCCAGCACGGCATCGTCGACGACGCCCGCATAGGTCTCGCCGTCTTTGTCCAGCCGCGCCACGTCAATGAGCAGCTTCTCTGTGGGTTCGTCGAATTCCATCGTAAAATCCGTCATTTTCCCGCGAAAAGCGCTTCAAGGCGCCTCTGCACCGCGGGGGTGACAAAAGTCGAGGTGTCGCCGCCGTACCGGGCGATTTCGCGCACCGTCGAAGCCGTCACGTAGGCCAGGTTCTCGCTCGGCATCATGAAGAGCGTCTCGATTTCCGGCGCCATGCGGCGGTTGGTGAGAGCCATCTGGAATTCGTACTCGAAATCGGAGTACACGCGCACGCCGCGGATGACGGTGCGCACGTTGTGCCGACGGCAGAAGTCGACGAGGAGCGTATCGAGAATCTCCACCGTCACGTTCGTCAGCCCGGCGCCCGCGACGTCTTCGCGGATCATGTCGAGCCGGCGTTCGGCGTCGAACAGCGCCCCATTCTTCGTGCTCGTCGCGGCTACCGCGACGATGAGCGAATCGTACAGGCCGGCCGCGCGCTTGATCAAATCGAAATGACCAAGCGTCATGGGATCGAACGTCCCGGGATAGACTACCGATTTTTTTGCCACGAAAGCCATTATACCACACTTCCGACGAGGTTGCAAATCTCGTCCACCGCCGGATCGTCCGTCAGCTGGTGGAGGAAGTCGCGCCGGAAGGCGAGATGCCCCCGTTCCGCGCAGAGACGGCGTGACGTCGCGTAGGAAAGGCCCGAGATCATCCAGCCCACCTGGATGAGCACGAAGTCGGCAAGCGAGCGGATGTCCTGGTAGTCGACGGGGCGGCCCGCGCGGATCGCATCCAGCACCGCGTCGTTCGGACGCACCGTCGTCGGCAGATTCCAGAACGCCTGGCAGTCGTTGCGCCAGTCGGTCTTCGCGATCTGGTCCTCGAGCACGCGGAAGATGTCCAGCTTGTCCGCATCGCGCACCGTCTGCGACGCCGCCAACGTGAGCGGGTCAAGCCCCTCCGGCAGTTCGCGGCGGTTGTGGAACAGCACCGCATCCAAAACCGCCTGACGAATCTTCGCCCCCTCCGCGCTCTGCACGCGCCCTCCGGCGCGCTGCACGGCATCCAGCCAGCCCTTCTCGACGACGATGTCGTGCGAGAAGACGGCGTGGTCGACGGAGTCCGAATCGCGGAACGTATTGTACCGCTTGAGCTGCTCGTAGCGGCCCGTGTCATGCAGGAGCGCCGCGGCCTCGCAGACGCGGGACGTCAACGCATCAAAGCCCTCGCCGGCGGCGATGAGCTTCGCGTTGTCCACCACATGACCCGTGTGCTCCAGCTTGAGCGCCATCATGGGCGGCAGCACGCCGCCGACGCGGAACGTATCCACATAGGCGGCGTAGCATTCGTTCAAACGATCGAGCGCGTCCATTAGCTCAGGTTGCCGATGACGGCCTTGATGCGGCGCACGCCGGCGGAGGAAGCTTCTTCCGTCTTGATTTTAAAGCTGCCGAGCTCGCGCGTGTTCTCCACGTGCGGACCGCAGCAGATTTCCTTCGAGATGTCGCCGATCGTGTAAAGCGAGACCTGATCGCCGTACTTGGCGCCGAAGAGCGCCATCGCGCCCTCGGCCTTCGCCTCTTCGACCGTCGTCATCTTCTTCGTAACGGGAATGCCCTGGGCGATCCACTCGTTGACGAGCTTCTCGACCGCGGCCTTCTGTTCATCCGTCATCTTCTGCGGCCAGGAGAAGTCGAAGCGCAGACGCTCGGCCGTGATGTTCGAGCCCTTCTGGTTCGCCGTCGGACCGAGCACCTGGTGGAGTGCGGCGTGCAGCAGGTGCGTCGCCGTGTGCAGACGCGTGACGACCGCGGAGTTGTCCTGCAGGCCGGCCTTGAACGAGCCGGCGGACGTCGTGCGCGAGAGTTCCTGATGCTTCTTGTTCGCTTCTTCGAAGCCGGCGACATCCACGTCGAGGCCCTGCTCCTTCGCGAGCTCGAGCGTCATCTCGAGCGGGTAGCCGAAGGTGTCATAGAGTTTGAACGCCGTCTTGCCGGAAATCTGCGTCTGTCCATGGAGCTTGAGCTGCTCGGCGACCTTCGCGAACATCGCGGCGCCCTTGTCGAGCGTCTGGTTGAAGCGGTTTTCCTCAGCCTCGAGGTCGACGCGGCAGGATTCGAGGTTGACCGCGAGTTCCGGATAGACGTGCTTGTATTTCGCGCAGATCGTCTCGGCCATCTTCACCGTAAAGCCCGGGGCGATACCGAGGAAGCGGCTGTAGCGCACGGCGCGGCGGATGAGGCGGCGCAGCACGTAGTTCGCGCCGACGTTGCCCGGCTTGACGCCGCCCTTCGGGTCACAGAGAATGAAGGTGGCGGTACGCATGTGGTCGGCTATGATGCGCTTCGCCTTGAGTGCGACTTCGGGATCGTCCGGAGTGGCCGTGGAGAGCTCTTCTATCTTAGCCATTAT
>CADCPA010000257.1 GCA_902803135.1 uncultured bacterium | reverse complement strand
CGGAAGAGATACGGGAAGCCGAGCACGTTGTTGATCTGGTTCGGGTAGTCGCTGCGGCCGGTCACCATCACGTAGCGGCGGCCGGCGAGGGCGCGCGCCACCTCGGCGGGCGCGATTTCGGGGTCGGGGTTCGCCATCGCGAAAATGGCCGGGAACGCGCCCATCGCCTTCACGTCCTCCCCGTCGAGGACGTTTGCGGCGGAAACGCCGATGAACACGTCGGCGCCCACGATCGCCTCCTTGAGCGTCTTCGCCGGCGTTTCGACGGCGTGGCGCGCCTTGTAGGGATTGAGGTCGGTGCGGTCCGTGCGGATCGTCCCCTTCGAATCGCACATCGTCACGTCCACGGCGCCCGCGGCCTTGCACATCTCGCAGATGCGGATGCCCGCGGCGCCGGCGCCGTTCATGACGATCTTGAGATCCCCGAGCGCCTTGCCGGCGAGGCGGGCGTAGTTCATGACGCCGGAAAGGGAGATGACGGCCGTGCCCCACTGGTCGTCGTGGAAGACGGGGATGTCGAGCGCGGCGTCGAGACGGTCTTCGATCTCGAAGCAGGCCGGCGCGGCGATGTCCTCAAGGTTGATGCCGCCGTACATGGGCGCGATCGCAAGGCAGGCGTCGATCACGCGCGCGGGGTCGGTCTTGCCGGCGTTTCCGCCGCCCTGGCGGCAATGGTCGAGCGGTACGGGCCAGCCGTCGACGTCGCCGAAGGACTTGAAGAGGACGGCCTTGCCCTCCATCACGGGGATCGACGCGGCCGCGCCGAGGTCGCCGAGCCCGAGGATCGCCGTGCCGTCCGTGACGACGGCCACGAGATTCGACTTCGCGGTGCACGCGTAGACGCTCTCGGGCCGCGCGGCGATCTCCTTCACCGCATGCGCGACGCCGGGCGTATAGGCGAGGCAGAGGTCCTCCGCCGTCTTGAGCGCGCGCGTGAGGCGCAGCGCCACCTTGCCGCCTTCATGGTACTTGAGCACGTCTTCTCTTGTCATCCCTTCTGCTTCCTTCCGGCGAAACCGCCAATCTTCAAACATCCACTTCCTCGCACTTCCAAAGCGTCACCTTGACGCCGGCCTCCTCGAACGTCTTGCGGGCCAGGGCCAGCCGTTCGGGAGTCAGCACGCAGGCGATGACCACGGCGTCGGCTCTCAGGCGCTTGATGACGTCCTTTGCCTGGGACAGCGTCCCCTCGATGCGCTGGCCGCCCACGTACAGGCCGCGCAGCAGGATGTCGTCGTCCAGCAGGCCCACGATCATGCGCCGGTTGCGCGACGACGAGCGCACGAGCTCGCGGCGGAACATGCGGTAGCGCAGACCCGCGCCGTAGACGATCACCCGGCTCGTCTCGGCGCGCTCGGCAAGGCGGTTGTGGTCGAGCAGGTAAAAGACGTCGCGCACAATCGCGCGCAGCAGACGGATGCCGCAGAGCGCCAGCAGGGACAGGGAAAAATAGAGCGCCGAGAAGGCGACCAGATGCCGATGGGGATAATGGAGCAGGATGATGGCGGCGGACCCTCCCATCGTGCCGACAAAGCACGCGAGGGCCAGACGGATGTAGTTCGACATCTGCGCGCGGCCCCAGATGGTCGTGTAGGACCGGAACGCCACGAGGCAGAAGAAGGTCGTGACGACGCGCAACGGCAACCCCGTATGGAACGCATGCATGTTGAGGGGGAGGCCGAGCGCGAGGTGCACCAGCAGGAAGACCGCGATCAGCGACAGCGCATCCAGCACAACGAGCATCGGCACGACGAGCGCCCGGCGCTTCCGGCGGCTGGCGGCGGCGGGATCGTGCGCCACCGTGTTCAGAAGGCGGCCGACGTCCCAGAGCTCGATGCGCCGCATGTCGCGTACGATCAGCGCCACGCCCACGATGAAGGCGAGGATGAAGAGTCCCGCCGCACGGTCGCGGAGGGCCAAGCCGCCGAAACCGATTGCGACGAAGAACGCCGCGAGCCCATAGAGGGCGGCGGCGGCTTTGCGCTGCGAGGCGTACTTGCGGAGAATGCGGTGGTGCAGATGGTCCGTATCGGCCTGCATCACATGCGTATTGCCTTCGTCCTTGCCCTTCTCCTCGTGCGCCAGCACCGCGCGCACCGTACGGCGGATGATCGCCAGGGAGGTGTCGAAGATCGGCACGCCCATCGCGAGAAGCGGCACGCCAAGGGAGACGAAGAACGAGTCGCCGGCCTTCGTCAGCAACGGCAGCGTCGACAGGGTGAAGCCGAGATACATCGAGCCCGTGTCCCCGAGGAAGACGCTCGCCGGGTGGAAGTTGTAGCGCATGAAGGCGAGGCAGGCGCCCGCGAAGACGAAATACGGCAGCGTGGCCTGCGGGTAGCCGATGAAGAACAGCGCGCCGCCCATTCCCATCGCCGCGATGAGCGCCAGCCCCGTCGCAAGGCCGTCGAGTCCGTCGATGAGGTTGAAGGCGTTGATGGCCCCGATGATCCAGAAGACGGTCAGCGCCGCGTCCACCGGCATCGGTAGCCACGCCAGCAGGGGAATCGCCCGAAAGCCCACACCGCACCAGAAGAACGCGCCGACGGCGACGCCGATCTGGCCGAACAGCTTGACGAGCGGCGGCAGACCGAATTTGTCGTCCAGCAGGCCGACGACGACGAGGAGCCCGGACAGCGCGCACATGCGGACGGCGATTTCGTCGGAAAACATCGGCGCAATCGGCTTCGGGGAGAAAAACGTGTAGCCGAGAAGCACACAGGACATCGCCAGATAGACGGCGAGACCGCCCCCGCGCGGAATCGGCGTCGTGTTGATGCGGCGGGCGGAGGGCTTGTCGACCATGCCCAGCTTGCGCGAGAGGCCGCGGCAGAGCGGGGTGAGCACGTAGCCCAACGCAAACGCCGCGAGGAAAAGTCCCCACCACGGCGCGGTGCGTACGATCAGATCCAGAAAAGCTTGTCCGAATGCTGTCACGGCATCGTCTCCATTAAAGCCGAGAGAAACTGTTCAAACGCGTGCCGGTCGCCGGGACGGTCCAGCGAGAAACCCTGCGCATTCTGCGCAAAGACCGTCACCATCACCCAACGGTCGATGCGGTTGAACACGGAACGGTCCCACGTATCGGCGAAAATGCGGCGGACGTGCGAGGCGGTGCGCAGCCCGGCCTGGTTGAAAAAGGTGTAGGCCATCGTCGCCGGGAAGAGGCCCGGACGCTGCAGCCCCACCGCATGGAAGGGACGGCGCGCGGCGCCGACGGTGAAATCGACAGGACGCTGCATCTGGTAGCCCTGCGCCGGCAGACAGAGCTCCGGACGGTGGATCGAGCTCTTCGACTTGCCGCCGATGACCGCCGACACGAGGAACTGGTCGCCGCGCGGCGTCCGGTAGATCCGCTTGAGGATTTCCGTATCGGCCGGCAGGACCGTGCGCTCGCCCAAGGCGATCTTCCCCAGCTCGCCGCCGCAGAGCGGACACTGCCCTTCCGTCCCCTTCTCCAAACGCGAAAGCGGGAAAACCGCCGCGCATTGCTCGCGCTGGCAGAACCGCACCTCATCCACTTCGCAGTTCGCCAGCATGTACGGCAGCACGACCTTCGGCGGATCGGCCAACGTCGACTGCGGCGTCGTCGCCTGGAACAGGAAGATCGGGCACAGCAGCACCGCCGTGCACCACGGCAGGATCTTCGCCCGGAGGCCGCCCGCGCCCCGCGGCGCCGCTTCGACCGCCGCCGGTTCCTCGGCCGGCTTCTCCGCCTTCGTCCCCTTCGCGGCGTCGAGCTTCTCGGCCACCCGCGTGATCGCCTCGCCGCAGGCAACCATCAGCGCAATCGCGACGATGAACACCACATAGCCGGAGTAGTCGTGGTAGAAGCCGGTCGCGACGGACGGACTGCCCCAGGCGGCCACCAGGCAGATCGACAGGATGCGCGTGACATTGCCCAACACGGCCAACGGCACCGAGCAGGCAAACAGCATCGCCCGCCGCGTCCACGTCGGCTGGTTGAACCAGGCATAGGCCCCCGTGAGCGCCATCAGCGCAAAGAGCGAGCGAAGTCCGGAACAGGGTTCTGCCACATCGATCGAGAACGGATGCGCCCCCTGCGCGTAGATGGCCGTGCCCTGCTGCACCACCTCGAGTCCGATGCCCTTCAGCACCGCCAGCGCCGTACCGCTCGCCAGCAGACGCAGATGGATCGTCACAACGTCCAAAAACGACGAGAGCGGAATCGTAAAAGCGAGATAGAGTGCAGGAAACACGAACTGCCGCGCCATCTGCCATCCGCAGAACGCCCACGGCAGCGTCACGCAGAGTCCGATGAAACCAAGCTGCTCGAAGCGCATCTGCAGACCGCGCGTGCCGAGAAGCGCCAGCAATGCGCAGGGCAGACACGCCAACAGTCCCGCCAGCGACGGTTCGCCCAGGCTCCGCTGCAGCTCCTTGCGCTCCGTCCACAACACGTAGAGCGAAAAGACGGGAACGAGCCAACCGAAGGACATGTCCTCCAGCGGATCGGCGAAAACGCCGCGCAACCGGACGAAAAGCGCGGAAAAACCCGTCAAAGCGCATCCGACCACGGCCAGAAGCGCAACTCCGCGATTTGACAGTCCAAACTTCTTCATATCCAGTTACGCGCCAGTATATCAAAAAACGGCCCGACAATAAATCCCCGACGGACAGGCGAAGGCGCCGGACGCCGCCGCGGGTTCGAGCAGCATCTCGCCGCTCTCCACACGCTGCGCCCGCGGAAATGCCTGGCCGAGGATGTTTTCGGCGACCTGACACGACAACCCCGGGGTGTGGGACGAAAACAGCACGAAAAGCGGATCGTCCGACAGCACGTCGCGCACCAGCGAAATCGTCTCGCGCAACGAGACCTCGATCTTGTACATTTCGCCGTTGGCGCCGCGGCCGAACGTCGGCGGATCGAAGATCACCGCATCATACCGGCGTTCACGGCGGATTTCGCGACGCAGGAACTTGTGCGCGTCGTCCGCAATCCAGCGGATCGGATGGTCGGCCAGACCGTTGAGCGCCGCATTGTCGCGCGCCCACTGCACCATGCCCTTCGCGGCGTCGAGATGGCACGCTTCGGCGCCGCCGAGCGCGGCGGCCAGCGTCGAGCCGCCCGAGTAGGCGAAGAGGTTCAGCACGCGCGGACGCGTCCCGCGCGTCTCTTTGGCTGCCGTGACGGTCTCGCGAATCCATTTCCACTGGGTGCGTTGTTCGGGGAAAATCCCCAAATGGCCGAAGTCAGTGCCGGAAAGCTTGAATTTGATGCCGGCCGTCGTAATCGTCCATTCCTTCGGCAGCGCCCCGCGGCCATGCCAGCGGTTGCCCTCCTCGCGGTCGAACGTCGCCGTCGCGCGTCCCCACGCGGGCTCGTCCTTCGGACGCCACAGCGCCTGGGAACACGGACGCACCAGCGTGAACTTGCCGAAACGCTCGAACTTGCGTCCGTCGCCCGAATCGATCAGTTCATAGTCATCCGTCATGGAGCCATCTCCGGGCCCTTCACCGTGCCTTTGAAATAGACCTCCTGGCCCGTCGCGTCCATCACGCTGCGCCAGAGGTCGCTGTCGAGCCGCACCTGCTGGCGCTCGATCGTCGCGAGCTTGATCGGCACGAGCGTATAGAGGTCGCCGAGGTTGCCCACCGTGCCGACCACGCAGTTCGTGCGGCCGCTCATCGCGGCATGCACCGCATTGCGCGCCAGCATGTAGCTGCGGATGGCGTCCGTCCCGCGCGCCGCCACGCTGCGGATCATGTAGCTGGGATCGAAATACTTGACGCTGCAGATCTCGCCCAGCTTCTTGAAGTGGGCGGTGATGTTCTGCCTGAGAAACTCGCCGATCTCCTTCTTCAGCACATTGCCGCTCGCGTCCTTTTCGCTCGCGCCCTCGATGAGGCGCTGGCCCGCGCCTTCGGCGACCACGACCACGGAGTGCGTCTTTCCATGCGCGAAACGGCGTTCCAGCGCGGCGAGCAGACCGTGGCGGCCCTCGAGCTCAAAATCGGTCTCGGGGATGAGGCAGAAGTTCACAACCGGGTTCGCCGCCGCCGCGTAGGCGGTGATGAAGCCGGAGTCGCGCCCCATGAGCTTCACGAGCCCCACGCCGTTCATCGTGCCCTTCGCCTCGACGTGCGCGTTGCGGATGACGTTCGTCGCCTCGGCGACCGCGGTCTCGAAACCGAAGGACGGCCCCACGAACTGCAGGTCGTTGTCGATTGTCTTCGGCACGCCGACGACGGAAATGGACAGATGGCGCGCCAGACACATCTCGGCGACTTCGCGCGCGCAGCGCAGCGAGCCGTCGCCGCCGATGCAGAAGAGGGTGTTGATGTTCATGCGCACGAGCGTCTCGACGATCTCCTCGGTCGGCTGCAGGCCGCGCGAGCTGCCAAGAACCGTGCCGCCCTTCTCGTGGATCGTGTCGACCACGTCGGGATCGAGCATGACCGGCTTGTAGCCGTAGCGCGGAATCAGGCCCGCATAGCCGAAGGGAATGCCGTAGATCGTCTTGATCCCGTAGTCGAAGGACAGAATCTCGACGAGGCCCTTGATGACGTTGTTGAGACCGGGACAGAGACCGCCCGCGGTCAGGATGCCCACGCGCGTCCAGCTCGGATCGTGGAAGATCTTCGCATGCGGACCCGCCCGCTCGAAGCTCGGCTCGTGGCCCAGGCGCTCCGTCAGCTGCTTCACGAGCGGGACGCTCTCGGTCATGAGGACGCGTTCGCCTTCGCAGACAAACGCGTGATGACGTACCGGCGACGGGATTTTACACGGACCCAGCACGTCGATGTCGAAGGAATAGGCCGACGGATTCGCGGCGATTTTATCAAGCGTCGAGGACATCTCTTTTCTCCTTAAGAGGTGAAGGAATATTATAGCACATTTTTTCAGCGCGTGCCGTGCACCTCGAGATGAAGGGTCAGACGGTTCGCCTTCGGCGCGCCCGGAAGCGCGAGAAGGAGCTTTTTGATCTTCGGCAATTTCGTCCTCAAAGCGAAGACAAGTCCGGAATTGGAAACATAGATGAACAGATGTCCGTCGCGATAACGACCGGGGCGCCCGGGGAAATCTGGGCACATCTTGCTCCAATTCGCGCAAATCGTATCGAAAAACGGCTCTTTTACCGTCACCATCTCCGAAACGATCGCATCGACGAACGAGCCGACGCGCGCCTCGGGGATCCGCACTTCGCGCGCGTCGCCGTCCACGGGAAGACCGGGAATCAGATGGTCGGCGAGGCGACGGCGCAACGCCCCGTCGCGGCTCAGGCGCTTCCGCTCAAGCGTGCGGTCGAGGAGCGGCGCCACGTCCTCCTCAGGGGACTGCGTCGATGAGTTCATCCGCACCCTCCAGTTCCTCCCGCGTGCCATACCCCCAGGTGCAGCCGACCGTATGGAGTCCCGCGGCCTTGCCCGCGTCCACGTCGCCCTTCGTGTCGCCGACCATGACGGCGTCCGACGGATCGATGCCGCGCGCCTTCATCACGCGCAGCAGCAGCTCGTGCTTCTTCAGACGCGCGCCGGGATACATGTCGAACGAATAGTAGCCGTCGAAGAGCGTCAACCAGTCCATCTTCGCCATGAGCGCACCCATCGGCGAATAGCGCTTGTTCGTCGCCACATAAAGATGGCAGCCCTGCGCCTTGAGCGCCGCCAGCCACGCGGGCACGCCCGCATAGGGATGCGTCTGCGGAAAGCCGCTCGTGTCGTAGCTCGTCTTGAAGAGCGCCCGCGTCCGCTCGACCAGCTCGGGCGTCGCGTCGTCAAAGAGCATCGCGACCATCTGGTCGAGCGTCGGACCCGTCCGGTAGACGGCGTCGAAATGGGGACAGTCCCTCCCCAAGCCGCGAATGGCCGACCGCCACGCGTCTTTGATGTCCGCCTCCGTGTCGCACAGCGTCCCGTCGAAATCGAAAAACCAATGCTTTCTCACCCGTGCCTCACTTCATCACCTGAACCGGCCGAGCCGGATTGCCAACCACGGTCTCGCCCGCGCGCACATTGAGCACCGCCACAGAACCGGCGCCGACCACGGCGTCCGCCCCCACCGTGCGCCGCGGCACGATCACGGCGCCGGGATAGACGGAGGCCCCTTCGCCCAGCTTCACCGCCCCGCCGACCGCGCACTGCGCGTAGACGTGGGAGAAGTCGCCGAGCACGGCGTCGTGTCCGACCGACGAGCCATGGAACACGCACGCATGCCGCCCCACCGTCACATCCGCCGTCAGCGACGCGTTGCGCGCGATGAACGAGCCGGCGCCGACCGTGACGTTCGGCCCCAGAAACGCCGTGCGGTCCACAATCGCGATGAACGTCGCCCCGCGCGCCTCGAGCGCCGCCGCGCACCGACGGCGCGACGCGATGCTCCCCAGCGCCGTAATGAACACATCGTCCGGCTGCGGCACATAGTCTGCCGGGGTGCCGACGATCGGCGGGTAGCCTTGGAATCCGTCCAGCGCCTGCGCGTTCGCGTCGAGGAACCCCTTGACGTCGAACGTCTCGCCGTACCCGACGGCCTGTCGCGCCGCCCCATACATTTCGCGCCCGAATCCGCCGGCGCCGACGATGATCAAATGCTTCATGAAAGAACTCCTTGACGACCTGAGACGAGCAGATGGCCGCCGTCCGCCACCAGACACTGCCCCGTAATCCAGGACGAAGCCGGCCCGAGGAAGAAGTCGACGATGTCCGCGACCTTCTCCGGCTCGCCGAACCCCAGCGGATAACCCGCACGGCGTGCCGCCAGTTCTTCCGGCGTGACGCGCTTCATCCACGTCTCGCGCGCCATCGGCGTATCCACAACGCCGAGCGCCAGCGCGTTCACGCGCACCCCGCGCGCCAGACATTCGCTCGCCGCAGCCTTGAGCATGCCCTCCACGGCCCCCTTGGCGGACGCATAGGCCGCGTTGCCCCGTTCGCCCTCATGGCAGGCCAGCGAGGAGAGCAGAACGCACGAGGTTCCCGCCACATGGTTCGGCGCCTTCGCGAGCCATCCGAGGAAGCGCAGCGGAAACAACGCATGCACGGCATACAGACGATGCGCCGTGGCGTCGTCCACCAGCGACAGCGGCGCAGGCGCCGCGAAACCGGCGCAATGCACGAAACCGCGCACCGCGCCGAATGCGTCCGTGACGGCGGCGGCAATCGTCTGCACGGCCGCGGATTCGGACAAGTCGCACGCAAGGGCACGCGCATTCGAATGTCCCTGGCAGAGGGCGCGCAGGCGGTCGCCCCGCCGCGCGACGGCCAGCACGTTTTCGCCCCGCGCGATCAGACGCCGGGCGACGGCTTCGCCGATGCCGCTCGACGCACCGGTCACGACCGTACACGCCGTGGCGCTCATGCGGACACCCCCGCAAAGGCCGCGAGGTCGCCGACCGTCTTCAAGTGCGCGAAATCGCCCGGCGCCAGGACCTTCCCGTACTGCTGCTCGAGCATCACCGACAATGCAAAGCCCGTCAGAGAGCCCCACATCGGCACCGCGCGGAAGTCGTCTTCCGGACGGACCGACGGGACCTCCAGCACCTCGGCCACCCGATCAAGAAACTCCTGCATTGTCCTACCTCCTTCAAAATCAAAAAAGAAAGCCGAACACGGTCACCCGCGTTCGGCCTCCTCGCCTTGCGGCGGCGGCACGTGTCGCCACGCACCTAAAAAACGTCGTCGTCCGCTTCCGTCCCCCTTCACGCGCCTCAAGCGTGTCCTCGTCCGTCAGCAGAAGAGCCGTAATTGTTAATTACGATGACCGCCCGCTAACGCATCCGGAGAACCTCGGCTCGCGCCGACTTCTGAAGGCCCGTCCAGTCGCCCGGAAGAACCTTCGTGAATTTCCAGAGCGCATTGTACCACAAAACCAGGAATGTCCGCAAGGGGGAAATCAAAAGAAATGCGCCGCCCGTCAGAAATTCGCGTCGGTTCACGCCGCCGCTTTCTTGTAGCCGGTCGCCTGGGCGTTCCACGCGAAGAGGAAGAACACCATGCCCACGATCGCGAAACCGCCGATCGAGAGCAACGCGGTATTCCAGCCGAAGTGTTTGCTGATGAGCGCGATGCCGAGGCCGGAGACGGTCGTGGCCGCATAGCCCATGATGCCCATGAAGCCGTTCGCCATCGCCGCCGCGTCGTTCGTCGCCTGCTGCGCGGCCACGATGCCGATCAGCGCCTGCGGGCCGTAGATGAAGAAGCCCGTTCCCATCAACAGCAGCGTGGCCAGCCAGATCGCGGCGCCGGACGGCAGGTACCAGAATCCGAGCGCGCAAAGCCCCGCGAAGAGCATGCAGAAGACGCATGTCCGGACGCCGCGGCCGCCGAACACCTTGTCCGTGACCCATCCCGCAAAGATCGTACCGACAACCGCCGCCAGCTCGAAGGCAATGATCATGAGCCCGCCCTTCGAGACGTCGATGCCCTTGTATTCCTTCAGGAAGGTGGGCCCCCAGTCGAGGAACCCGAAACGCACGACATACACGAAGAAGTTCGCGAGCGCGCAGAGCCAAATCACCCGATTGCGGTAGACGAGACGGCGGCGGTCCGCGTCCGTGACCACGCGCTTCTCCGCCGCATCGTCCTTCGTGCCGCGCACATCCGAGAGGTCGAGCTCGGGGAGGCCGTCCTCGTGCGGACCGTCCTTCACGCAGAAGAAGCAGAACACCGCCGCAAGGCCAGCCAGCGCCGCCGGCACGTAGAAGCACCACCGCCAGCCCATGCCCAGCGCGAATAGCATCGAGCAAAGCCCGAGCGCCATCGCCGATCCGAACGAGTGGCTCGTATTCCAGATGGACATCTTCGTCGCGAGCTCCTTCGGGTGAATCCAGTGCGTGAGCATCTTCGCGCACGGCGGGAAACCCATCCCCTGCGTCCAACCGTTAATGATCCAGAACGCCGCGAAGAGGATGGTCAGCGAGGTGCAGCCAAAGAGGAAATTCATCAGCGCGGAGAGCGCGAGACCGATTGTCATGAAGATGCGTCCGTTGAGCCGATCCGCCCAAAAACCGTTCACGAAACGGCTCACGCCGTAGAGGACGCCATGCACGGTGAGGATCGTGCCGAGCGCCTCCTTCGAGATGATGCCCTGCGCCAACATCTCCGGCTGGGCCATCGACAGGTTCTTGCGCGTCACGTAGAAGAACGCATACGCGATCATGCTGCAGAGGATGAACTTCCACTGCGCGCGCTTGAACGCCTTTTCCTGAACGTCG
>CADCPA010000256.1 GCA_902803135.1 uncultured bacterium | reverse complement strand
GGCAACCGCGGCCTCGGCAGCTACGCCTACTTCGCGAAGGGCTACTACGAGACGTACTTCGGCGGCCAGCCGGATGTCTTCGACGACGGCGTCGAGCCGTACCTTCGGGAGATCGACGCGGCGCGCGGGGCGGCATCCGGCGCGGCCGAGAGCAGCCACACGGTGAGTTTCGAGCCGAACGGCGGCAAGGGCGAGAAGATGGCGGCGCAGACGTTCACCGGCTGGGCTCCGCAGGCGCTCGCCGCGAACACGTGGGAGCCGCCGACTGCCGGCGAGACGTTCGTCGGCTGGGCGCGCACGCCTGACGGCAATGTCGTCTTTGCGGACAGGGAGTCGATCAAGGTGTCGGAGGACATGACGCTCTACGCGCGGTGGTCCGGCAACTACAGCGAAGGCGGTTCTGGCGAAGGCGGCGGCGGTGGGGGGACGGTCGATCCTACGCCTGCCGATGCGCCGACGCTGTTTGCCGACGGGAAGGCGGAGACGGCGTTCGAGGGCGACGCGACGTACAACGGCTGGGTGCGGAACGCGGACGGCACGCTTGCGGGGCTGCTGACGGTGAAGGCCGGAAAGGCGGCGAAGCCGGAGAAGGGCGGGCAGTCGAAGCTGGCCGCCACCTACACGCCGTTCGGCGGCAAGAAGCAGACGATCAAGCTCCCGAACGACGCGATGCCGGTCGCGGGCGCGGTGGCGACGGTCGCGCTGCCGGGCCTCGGCACGGTGAAGTTCACGGGCGACGCTATCGTGGGCGTGGATGTGGACGTTCAGGCGGGCAAGGACACGCTCAAGTCGAAGGACAAGGCCGAGAAGGCCGCCGCAACCGCGTTCGCCGCCGGAAAGGCGGGGGCGTGGACGTTTGCGCTGGGGACGGATGCGGGCTATGCGGCGTTCACGGTGACTGTCGATAAGAAGGGCAAGGGCAAGCTTGCGGGTACGCTGCCTGACGGCACGAAGGTGAGCGTCAGCGCGCAGGGCGTCCTGGGCGACAATGCGCTGGCGATCCCGTTCGCCTACGCGAAGAAGGGGTCGCTGGGTCTGGTGTTTTGGGTGAAAGGCGACGGCTCGGCGGCGGTGAGCGACCTGACCGCCGCCGGCGCGGCCTCGTTGGTTGCGCCGAGCGCGTCGTTCCGTCTCGCCGACGGCGAGCACACGTTCAGGGCGGGCGGCGTGTCGCAGGGCTTCACGGTTGCAGGCAAGAAGTGGACTGCGCCGAAGCAGAACAAGAAGGCCGATCCCGATCCAAACCCGACGGGCCTGAAGCTCTCGTTCACGGAGAAGACGGGCGCGGTGAAGGGCACGTACACGGTGGTGGAGGGCAAGGCCAAGACGAAGTACACGGTCGTGGGCGTCGTCGTGGGCGGCAAGCTCTACGGCGCTGCGTACAGCAAGGCCGCCGGCTCGTTGCCCGCAACTGCGGAGTGACGCCCGCCGATTTGTGGTATAATGTGCGCCATGGAAAAGGTAGCGACAGACATATACACGTTCGCGGAACTGCGAAAGGAAGGCTTCACGTACGTTGACAAGACGGATGCGCTCTACGCGATGGCGTCTGGCGAAGTCGGCAAGCTGTTCTTCATCGCCCGTCCGCGCAGGTTCGGAAAGTCGCTCGCCGTCTCGACGCTGAAGGCGCTCTTTGAAGGGAGGCGTGAGCTGTTCAAGGGCCTCGCCATCGAGCCGAAGTGGGACTGGTCGAAGAAGTGGCCCGTACTGCACCTCGACATGGGAACGATGCAGTACGACACGGTTGAGGAATTGAAGAAGTCGCTCAAGGACTATTTCAGAGCACAAGCCGCCGAACATGGACTGACCATTGACGATGACGACGCGCTGCCTGAAATTTTCAGGGGGCTGATTCGCAGTCTTGCGGCGAGGTCTGCCGATGGCCGGTGTGTCGTGCTCATAGACGAATACGACAAGCCTCTTCTGAAAGCGCTTAACACGCCAGATGTCATCCGATTCCGCGATTTCTTCAAGTCGTTCTACGGCGTGGTGAAATACGAGGAGTGCAAGCAGCGCTTCGCGTTCATCACGGGCGTCTCGAAGTTCTCGAAGGTGTCCATCTTCTCCGATCTCAACAACCTGAAGGATTGGACGATGCATCCAAGGGCGGCGACGCTCTTCGGCTACACGCATGCCGAGGTGCTGAAGTATTTTCCCGGAAGAATCCACGCGCTCGCGGAGGCGCAGGGTCTCACGGACGAAGGGGCGTTCGCGGAGATTGTCAGGTGGTACGACGGCTACAAGTTCCATCCCGGTGCCGAACCAGTCATCAATCCGGTGTCGCTCGGACTTTGCTTCGACATGAACGAGTTCGCGAACTACTGGTCGAAGACGGCGGTGCCGACGTTCCTTATCGACATCCTGAAGGAGCGTCCGCTCAATTTCGCCTCCATTGACATAACGGACGACCGGCTTGAGGCGTATGAGCCGGATCGCCCCGACATCACGACGCTCCTTTACCAGACCGGCTACTTGACTCTCAAGGCGATGCATCGTCTAAACGAAATGTCGGTTTATGACCTCGATTTCCCGAACCGGGAAGTCGCCAATTCGTTCTTGACGCGGCTGGCACCCGCATACGTAGGGCAGGAGCCGTCTGATGCGGAATCCGCGCAGATCGCCGCCGCGAGGGCACTCTATGCCCACGACGTGCCGAAGTTCATCAAGGCGCTGAAAAGCTTCTTCGCGAACATTCCCTATGACCTGACCGACCGCCAGAACGAGCAGATGTGGCAGACCATCGTGTATGTGGTTCTCAAGGCGATCGGCGCCGCCGTGGAGTGCGAGGTGAAGACGCACGACGGGCGCATGGACATGGTGGTGAACCTGCCGGACGGCATCTACATCATCGAGTTCAAGCTCGACCGCCCTGCCGCCGAGGCGATGGAGCAGATCAAGGGCAAGGACTACGCCGGGAAGTATGCGCTTTCGAAGAAGCGCATCACGCTCGTCGGCATCTCCTTCTCGTCCGAGAAGCGCACCATCGTGGAGGAGCTGGTGGAGGAGCTTCCGCCCGCCTGACGCCACGAATTTGCCCACAACCAAAAGGGACGCGACAATGAGGACGACGGCGCATTGTCAACATGCAGTTGAACATGTTGAACGCGACATGGGAAATATGGTATAATTTTCGCCATGAAAATCAAGACATTGCTGATAGCTGTCACTGCGGCCTCGGTCGCGTTCGCAAACGTAAAATACAGCCCCGCCGATTTCAAGGTGAAGCTCGACGGCGTGGGCGTCATGTCCGACGGCGACGCGGCGAATCCAAAGCCGCTTCCGCCGGAGACGCGCATTGTCGTGCCGCCGGGGAAGCTCGCGGTGTTCTTTCTCTCCTATGAATTCCCCAAGGACGTCCAATCCCGGCTTTACCTCGGGGCCAACTTCAAGGAGTCGATTCTGGGCGAAGATCCGTTCGGCACCAGCGCGTCGGGATTTTTGTCCGGCAAGGGAACTACAACCAAGATCATCCTCCTCGGCGCCGGCGGCCACGAGCCGTACGCGCAGCCGCTTCTCTTGAAGTCCGTGAGGATTACCGGCGAGCTGGAAGCGGGCAAAGACGCGCCGCGGAACAATTCGTTCTTCATCTGCGATGTGCCCGTCAACGTGCTTTTCGCCAACAGCGAGGAAGAGGGGAAAAAGGCGAAGGTGCTCGAGCCGCGGCCGTCGCCCGCGCCGGATCCGAAGCTGGGGGTCGTCGACCCGGCGAAGGCGGCCAAGGCCAAGTCGTCCACGCCGCGTGGTTTCACGGACAACCTGGACGAAGCTCTCGCGAAGGCGAAGGCCGAGGGCAAGCTCGTGTACGCCTGCTTCTCGGGAAGCGACTGGTGCGGCTGGTGCATCAAGCTGGAGCGCGAAGTGTTTTCGCACGACGAGTTCGTCGCCGGCGTCAAGGACGATTTCGTGCTCGTGTTCATCGACTCGCCCAACAACAAGGCCGTTCTCTCCAAGCATGCCAAGGCCGCAAACAAGGGTCTCGTCGAGAAGTACGGGATAAGAGGATTCCCCACGGCTCTCATACTCGACGGCGACGGCAAGAAGGTGGGAGAGACGGGCTACAGGGCGGGCGGCGCGGCGGAATACGTCAAGCACCTGATGGGATTCAGGAAGAAGTGAAAAATCGCCTGATGTTTTCGGCGGCGGTTGTGGCGCTGTCGGTCTTTGGGGCGGCGCCGGAAAATTTGCCAAGCGTCCCCAAGCCGGACCGCCCGGCGAAAAAGGCCCCGGTCGCAATCGCCGGATGCCGTTGCTCAAGCTACGGCATCCGCCCGTTCCCTTCGGGCGGGGAGTGGATAAGTTGCGCGGAAAAGATCCGGGAGCAGTTTCCGGGGAGCGTGCCGTCGTTCATTTGGATCGTCGGCTGCATTGGGAACAACGGCCATTGCCATTTGAATTTCCCGATCGGAGCGCCGCTGGAGAAAGCCTCCGGTTCGTCCGTCGATAAAAACGAGGAATTCCTTGCCCTTTGCGACGAAAAGGGTTGCCAAGTATGGCTTCAGGTGGAACCCGGCGATGCGGATGTCGTGGCGCTGGCCACTCGGACGATGACGCGGTACAAACATCATCCGAGCGTAAAAGGTTTCGGGGTTGACGTCGAGTGGTACAAGACCGGGAATACCCGCGGGTGCGGGACGCCGCTTTCCGACGAAGTCGCCGAAACCATCGATAAGGCCGTTAAAAAAGTCGATCCGCGTTTCAATTGCTTTGTGAAGCATTGGAACAAAGAATGGCTCCCCAAGACATACCGTTCCGACATGATTTTTGTGGACGACAGCCAGCAGCACCACTCTTTTGCGTCAATGAAAAAAGAGTTCAAGAGCTGGGCGGATTATTTTGCGCCGAACACCGTGGTTTACCAGATCGGCTACAAGGCTGACGCCAAGATTTGGGATAAGTTCGACCTGCCGGTAAAAGCGTTGGGGGACAGTTTCGCGGCCGGGGTGCAAGAGAACCAGAACTGCGGAATCATCTGGGTGGATTTCACCTTGAAGAAACTGCTGGAAAAGCTGAAATAGCTTATTGATAGAGCAGCATTGATAGAGTAGCCCGCCGCCCGCGCTGCGCACGGGAATGTAAATGAGGATAACATGGTTAGTGTTCAGAAATGGCAATTGACGCAAATGTCCACAAATCGCAAATGGCAGAAATTTGCATTTGCGGCAATTGTGGACAATTGAGATTTGTGAACAATGCGAAGTCAGAGGCAGATGCGACCACCTCCGCATTTAGGTTGGTGACAGCGTCCGGCCTCACTCAACAGGCCGGCGGCGAAGCGCCTTGAACTTCAGGCCGAAGCGCGCGAGATACTTCGCAAGACGATCTGAATCGTTGCTGGACTTCTTCGCCTTGCGCGAGACCGCGAAGAGCCTCTTCGCGGCGGACGCGGCGGAGTCCGACTCGCGGCAGACCTGGACGACGTGCGCGAGCTGCACGAGGTCGAATTCGTCGAAGCGCGTCGCGTAGTCCGTGCCGAGAATGTCCGCTAGAGCCTTGCCGTCGACGCCGTTCGCAGGCAAGGCCGCCTCCGCGCACAGCTGCACGCCTGATGAAGATCTGGCGATTTCGTCCGTCACCACGTCTTCGGTGATGCGTCCGCCGTCGGACAGGGTCGCCATCCTCACGACCATCGCGTTCAGGTCGCGGAAGTTGCCCGGCCAGCGGTTGGACGGATTGAGCGCGAAGTCCATGAAGCGCTTGTACGCCTCTTTGCTAAAGGAGATGTGCTTGCCCGATTTTTCCGAGAATCGCGCCAGTTCATAGGTGAGGTTCGGGGCGATGTCCTCGCGCCGTTCGGCGAGGCCGGGCAGATTGAAGCTCCAGAGGTTGATGCGCGAGAGGAGGTCCGCCCTGAAGCGCTTGTCGGCTACGTCCACCGCCAGATCGCGGTTGGTGCCGCAGATCAGCTGGAAGTCGCTGCGTTCGTCCTTTGCCGCGCCGAGCGGACGGAACGTCTTCTCCTCGATGGCCTTCAGGAGCATCGCCTGCGCCTCAAGCGGCAGTTCGCCGATTTCGTCGAGAAACACGATGCCCTCGTCGGCCTCTTTGAGGAATCCGTCATGATCCGCGCCGGCGCCGGAGAACGACCCCTTTTTGTGTCCGAAAAGCGCCGACTTCGCGAGGTCGCCGCCGAGCGTCGCGCAGTTGACGGCGACGAATGCGCCCTTGACCTTGCCGGACTGTTTCTTGAGGAGGTATATCTGCCGTGCCAGCTGGCTTTTCCCGGCGCCCGGCGGGCCGGTGAGCAGGATGGGGTCCGAGGAACGGACCGCCACGCGCTCGATTGTCTCGATCAGTTTGTTGAACGCGGCGTGCTTCGTGTCGATGCCCTGCTTGAGGAACGAGAGGTCGTCCTGGCGCTCCAGCTCGAAGCGTTTGGCGAGCTTGTCGTAGCGGGAGAGGTCGAGGTCGATGACGTTGATCGTCCCCTTCGGGTCGTTCGAGTGCCGCACATGTCCTTCCTTCGGGGTCGTCTGCACGAGCTTCGCCGCAAGGTGGCGCGACTCGGCGAGCAGGAAGAGGCATATCTGCTCCACATGCGAGCCGGTGGACATGTGGATGTAGTAGTTCGTCTGCTCCTTGTGGAAGCATGGTGACTTCGAGTAGTCGTAGAACTTGCCGTAGACCTCCTCGAAGTCCCACGGGTCCTTCAGTTGGATGATGTCGAAAATGACCTTCGTCTCGGGCGAGACGCTCCTGATGTCGGCCTTGATCCGCTCGGCGAGCGGCATGTACTCCTTGTTGAGGATCAGGTGCAGTTCGTCGATGGGCAGGTTCTCCTGCTGCACGAGCCCGATGGTCGGCCGCCACGTGTCCCAGCGCGCAGGGCCTGCGCCGCCGTGCGCGTCCTTCTGTGTTCCGAGAACTGATATCGCTGTTATTTTCATGGCGCGAATTGTACCATATTGCGGCGTCGACGTCTATACTGTGAGATAGAGATTATAAATTAGTATCATATAAAAGCCCAAATGCCCTGGATTTCCCCAAAAACTGGGTTGGCACGGTTTCTGCATTAAAATAATGCAATGAAAGACTTTATCGAAATAGACGGATCGCAGGGCGAGGGCGGAGGTCAGGTCCTCCGCACGTCGCTGACGCTGAGCGCGGTTACGGGGCGTGCGGTGCGGATCGAGAAGATCCGCGCCGGGCGCGAGAAGCCGGGACTGAAGCGGCAGCACCTCACGTGCGTGAAGGCCGTCGCGGAGATTTGCGGCGCGAAGGCGTCCGACGTAGAAGTGGGCTCCAGTGAGCTGGAGTTCGTCCCTGGCGCGATCAAGGGCGGCGAATACCGCTTCGACGTCGGGACGGCCGGCAGCGTGACGCTTGTCGCGCAGACCGTCCTGCCCGTGCTCATCAAGGCGGACGCGCCCTCTTCCGTCACGATTACCGGCGGAACGCACGTTCCGTTCGCGCCGATCTGGGAGTTCTTCGCCGAGACGTACCTTCCCGAGCTTCGGAGGTTGGGCGTCCGCGTCGAGGCGGAGCTGGACACCTGCGGATTCTACCCTGCGGCGGGAGGCGTCGTGAAGCTCAGGGTGTGGCCGCTCGCGGACGGCGCAACGCCGTCCAGGTACGAGCTCACGGACCTCGGCGCGTATCGCGGCGGGAAAGTCGTCGGAGTCGTCTCCGGAATCCCGGACTCCATTGCAGAGGCGGAGGTCGGAATCGTCGGAACGCAGCTGCGCGAGCTTGGGCTTGAGCGCGAGACGCGCCGCGTGGCGTCGTTCGGCCCCGGCAACTACTGCTACGCGCAGCTCGACTATGAGCGCGTGTCAGTGGTGTTTTCGTCCGTGGGCACCTACTCGAAGTCGCGCAAGGCCGTAGGCCACGAAGTGGTTACGGCGGTCCGCGATTTCGTGAAGTCCGGCAAGGCGTGCGAGAAGCACCTCGCCGACCAGCTGCTCGTGCCGCTGGAGATGATCGTGGGAGGGCATCCTGAATACAATCCGGGCTTTGAGTGGCAGTCCAACTGGTCGCTTGACATGCAGAAGAAGACGAAGCACTACACGACGAACAGCGACATCATAGGAAAGTTCAGATAGCCGTGTAGAACATGCAGAACGTGTAGAACGTTTGGGCGGTAACGGTCTTCCCGCCGGCAGATAACGATGAGAAGTGTAATCACTACCATCCCATAGCAGGATGATTTCGGAGGGGTGATTCGCGTCGCTGGGCGGCTACGGCGCCCGTGCCGCCCGCCGCAAAG
>CADCPA010000255.1 GCA_902803135.1 uncultured bacterium | reverse complement strand
GCCGTTGAACGTCACCGTCGCGCCTGCCGCGATGGTGATCTCGTAGTCCTCGTACACGCCAGTGAGCGTGTCGCCGTCGTTCAGCGTGAGCGACGTCGCGGCGCTTGCAGAGAAACAAAACGCCATTGCCGCGAATGCGACAATGAGATAACTTAAAGTTTTACCCCTCCCCTCCTGCGGATTTGGCCAATTATCGCTTTCATCGTTTTATCCTTCTTTATGGAGTGACAGTGACTTAGCAAAAAATTGCCAACCAAAGCAAAACCTCCCTTTGCCTAGTGTGATATCATTATATCAATAATCCCCCGCCCGCGCAAGGCGAAGTTCACGGTCATGGGGAGGTGAATTGTGGAACGGGAATCACCGCAGGGGCGACGCCGTCATTCGAACACGTGGACCGCGGGGAAGCCGGGCATCGTATCGAACGACTTTGCAAGCTTCATTCCCTTGGCCTCGAGCGCGGGACAATGCGGGGGCTTGCCGTCCGGCGCAAGCTCGATTGCGTAGACGCGCTTTCCATCCTTCGCCTTGAAGTAGCGGACGTCATCCTTCGACGGACCCGGAATGCGCCCTTCGTTGAAGCCCTGCCCGCTGAGCTCCGGCGTATTCGCAATCTGCGGTCCCTCGCCGCAGATCTCGTACGGCACGGTGTCGAAAATCGCCTCACGGTTGACAGCCATCCAGGCGGCGACGTCTTCGCACACCTTGCGTTCCTTCTCGTCGATCGTGCCGTCGCTCCTGATCGGAATCGAGAGGCAGAGGTTGCCGTTCTTCGAGACGACGTCGGCGAGAAGCCGCACGACGTCCGCCGCGCTCTTGTACCAGCCACGATCGTAGACAATGCGCTCATAGTGCCAGTTGCCGATGCAGGTGTCGGTCTGCCACTTCGGATACATCGGCTTGGGCGGCGTGCCGCGTTCGACGTCCCACGTCATCGCCCTGCGCTGGCGCTCGTCAAGGCACTTCCCCGCCGCGACGCCGTCGGGATTCTGGTTGTAGAAGTCCGCGACAATCCTCAGTCCGGGATGAGCGGCTTGGATATTGGCAACTCCCCAGAACGGCACCGCGGTGTCGTCGAAGTAGATGAGATCGGGCTTGTACTTCGCAATTGCGTCCATCGTCCTGAGACGGAAGTTTTCCATGAACGCGTCGGACGGACGCGACGCGCCTTCGCCCCAGTTCCAGCGGCGGTGGATGAGGCCGAGGTTCTTGTAGTCGGGCGACGGCTCGTGGTTCTGCCAGTAGAGCTGCTGCGGGTCGTAACCTTCCCACCACTTGCCCTTGCCGTCTTCCTTGGTGAGAAGTCCGTCGTAGTCGCGCGCGACTTCATACCACGTCCACGCGTGCGCGGCGTGGAAGCTCTCGCCAAACCGAAGTCCGTTCTTGCGCGCGGCCTTGCTCCACTCGCCGAGGACATCTCTCTTCGGACCCATGTTGACCGAGTTCCACGGCTGGTACTTCGAGTCCCAGTTGTCGAAGTTGTCGTGGTGGTTCGCCATCGCGAGGATGAACGTCGCGCCCATCTTCCTGTAAAGCGCGCACAGCTCGTCCGGATTCCAGTTCTCGCCCTTCCAACGGCGGATGAGCTCCGTGGCGCCGCCGTTCTTCGGGTCGCCATACCGCTCGCGGAAATGCCCTCCCTGCCAGTGATTGGGATCGTAGAGGTACCGCGCGTACCAGTCGCCGTCTTCCGCCGCGCACTGGATTCCCCAATGGCAGAAGATGCCGAACTTGGCGTTTTCGTACCACGCGGGGACAGACCTCTTCTCAAGCGACTCCCAATTGGGCTCGAAGCTCGCCGACACGCTGCCTGCGCTCAACGCGCACGCAGCCAACATAAGGGAGAATTTAGTTTTCATGCCCCAATTATACCAAATCCGCAGAAAGAATCAAATCCCAGAAAGGGAAGAAGAGTGTCCTATTTGACAGTTTCGGAGGCGGAGCTGGCCGCAGGCCGCCGCGACGTCCTTGCCGCGGCTGCGGCGGAGCATCGTCTGGATGCGGGCTTTCATCAAAACGTCGAGGAACATCAGCTGCGTAGACTCGTCCGGCGTCTTGAAATCGGGGCGGTGGTCGACCGGCGACAGCGGGATGAGGTTCACCTTGCACGACGGCAGCGTCTTGAGCCGGCGGACGAGTTCCTCCGCGCAGGCGCGCGAGTCGTTGACGTCCTTGACCATCGTATATTCAAACGTGATGACGCGACCGGTCTCGCGCGTGTAGTCGCGGCACGCCGCCAGCAGCTCGCCGATCGGCCAGCGCCTGTTCACCGGCATCAGGTACGAGCGCAGTTCGTCATTCGGCGCATGCAGGGAGACCGAAAGTTCAAATTGAAGACCTTCAGCGGCCAATTTTTTGAACCCCGGAACAATGCCGCAGGTGGACAGCGTGATGTGGCGGGCGCCGAGGTTGGGACCCTTCCCGGCATTGAGGATCTTGAGCGCCTTGATCGTCTCGTCATAGTTCGCGAACGGCTCGCCCATGCCCATGACGACGAGGTTCGTGAGGCAGAGGCCCGAGCCCTGGCGCTTATTCTCCTCGGTGGCGAAGAGATGCTGGGCGGTCATCACCTCCGCGACGATTTCATCCGCCGTGAGGGAGCGCACGAGTCCCCTGCTGCCGCTCGCGCAGAACGCGCAGCCCATCGCGCAGCCGACCTGGCTCGAGACACACTGCGTCAGGCGGCCCGGACGGTTCGCCGACACCTTCGACGAGGAGGCCGGAATGACCACGGTCTCGACGGTATTTCCGTCAGCCAGCCCGAGGAGCAGCTTTGTCGTGCCGTCCTCGGCCCGGTCGGTCGCGAGCACCTTGGGGACGACGAGCGGAAAATCGCGCTTCAGCGTTTCGCGGAAATCCTTGGGCAGCGTCGTCGCCTCGTCCCAACCCCAGATCCAGTCGCGGTAGAGCGCCTGCAGAATCTGGTCCGCCCGGAAGGCGCGCAGACCGCGCGCCACGAGAAGCGGCTTCCATTCGTCGGGGTGGATGGACCAGGCGGGGCGCGGCGTCGCGGCTGTTTCTTCAACGGGGGCCATCTTCACTTTCTTTCGATGCCCTTCAATATTTCATCGATTCGGTCGAGGACATCGGTCTGGACCGCGTCGCCGCTGATGGCCAGGCGCAGGACGGCGCTTTCAAACTGCGCGTAGAGGAGGTCCGTCAGAATGTCGGGCTTCACGCCGGAATTGAACTCGCCATGGTGCACGCCCCAGGCGAGAAGCGTATGCATGACGCGCTTGAGGCCGATGGTAAAGCGCATGATACGCCGCGACATGTCGTGCCCTTCGTGCTTCCGCGCCATCACGTAGTCGATGATCACATAGAGGAATTCGCGATTGTCGAACAGCGTCGCCGTCACGACGGTGCAAATCTGGCGCAGGCGCACCGCGGCGGGCAGCTTTGAATGGACGATTTCCGTGTGCTTCTGCACGATGCGCACGAGCACAAGGCTGATGGCGCTGTCGAAGATCTGGCGCTTGTCGCGGAAGTAGCGGTAGAGCACGGTGCGCGCGACGCCGCATTCTTCCGACAGTTCGCGGAAGGAGACGTTGCGATACCCTTCCCGCGCGAAGAGCCGAATGGCCTGCGCGATGATTTCCTGCTTGCGGGCACGATGGTCGATGGACGCTTTCACGCGCGCGCCTCCGTTTGGGACGGAGTCGGCTTCCGCGGCTCCGCCTTCTTCGGCGCCGGCGTCTTGCGCACGAGTTCGACGAACGTCTCGAAGCGCGCCGTGCGCGGGAACATGTCGAAGAGCGTCGCCTGCTTGATTTCATAGGACTTCACCAGTGCGCCGAGATCGCGCACGAGCGTCGCCGGATCGCAGCTCACGTAGAAAATCCGCGGTGCGGGACGGTTCGCGAGCCATCCCGGCACGTTCGACTCCATGCCGCCGCGCGGCGGGTCGACGATCACCGTGTGGTGGGGCCCGACCTTGATGCGGCTGAGGCTTGCGCCGACACGCTCGCAGAAGAAATTCGCCGGCACGCCCATCGCCGCGGCGTTCTTCTTCGCCGTGGCGACCGCCGCGCGGCCGGACTCGATGCCGACGAGGCGCGGCACCGTCTTCGGCGCCGCGTCGCCCTTCGCCGCCGGCTGGCCGCCCTGCAGGCAGCTCAAACCGAACACGCCCACACCGCAATAGAGATCGAGGATGTGCGCGGCGTCTTCCGCACCAGCCGCATACGCCTTGCGTATGGCCTTCACCAGCCATTCGCCCATCGTCGGATTGATCTGATAGAAACCGTCGCCCGGCACGAGGAACGTATGGCCGTCCGTCTTCTCGTGCAGTTCGAGGTTCGCCGGCGGCTCGCCCAGCCACCAGCGCACGCCGTCGATCGGCGTCCACCGGATCGTCACGTTGTCCGCAGCCTTCGCGCTCTGACGCACGGCACGCGCCCCCTGCGTGAGCAGAGCCAACACGTTGGCGCGAATCTCCGGCAGCGCCGCGTTGATCGCCTTGCAGGCCAGCGGATCCTGCGGCATGTCCACGACCCGATGTTCGGGCTCCGTGCGATAGCCCAGCACCCAGCGTCCGTTCTGACGTTCCGTGTGGTAGACGACCTTGTTGCGATAGTGGAACGGCTCCGGCGCCGGCACGACATCGAGCGGCACGACGGAATGCGTCACCTTCCAGAGGAAGTTCGAAAGCTGGTCTTCCTTGACGTACACCTCGGCCTTGTAGGAAATGGGGGAGTAGACAAGACCGATGGAAACGGGATCGACCCCTGTCGGCATGTCGACCGGCAATTTGTCGGCCGACCCCGAATCCACGCGCGGGCAGTCCTCCGACGGCTCGAGGAGCTGGACGAAACGGGCCTTGACGTAGTGCTTCTTCTGCTCGACGATGTCGGCCTTGACGGTTTCGCCCATGAAGGCGCCCGGCACAAAACAGACACGTCCGTCCCCAAGGCGGCTCAATCCGTCGCCGCCATACACGTTCTTCTCGATCTTCAACGTCACCGTCATGGTATCACTCCTCTCGCTCAGGGGGCATTATACCAAATCGGCGGACGTTTGGCACGCCGTTCGCGGCCGCGTTTCATGTGCCGCTTCGGCAGCGTGTCGAAACAGTCTGGAAGACGACGTAGAGACCCGGCACGAAAACGAGGCCGATGAACGTCGCCGCGAGCATGCCCGAGAACGTCGTCACGCCGATGGCGCGGCGGCTGCCCGCACCGGCTCCCGTCGCCCACACCAGAGGAAGAATGCCGAGCACGAACGTAAGCGCCGTCATCATCACGGCGCGAAAACGTTCGCGTGCGCCGGCAAGGGCGGCCTCGACAATGCCGAGTCCGTCGCGCTCATGGCGTTCCTTCGCAAACTCGACCACCAGAATGGCGTTCTTCGAGGAGAGTCCGACGAGCAGGAGGATGCCGAGCTGCGCATAGACGGTCAGGGAGAGCCCCGCAATCTGCAGACCGATGAGTCCGCCGAGTACGGCCGTCGCGACGGAGAGCATCACCGGCAGCGGCACGGTCCAGCTTTCATACTGCGCGACAAGGAAGAGATAGCCGAAGAGAATGGCCAATGCGAGAAGCGGCGCGGCCGTGCCCCGGGCCCGCATTTCATGAAAGGTCAAGCCGGACCAGTCGTAGGAATAGTCGGGCGGAAGATTCTGGTCGAGAATCCGCTGCACTTCGCGCAGACACACGCCTGGCTCCACGCCGACGGCCGGCGTACAGACGATCGAGCAATAGATGTACTGATTGCGGCGGTAGATGACGCGCGGACCCAGTTCTTCGTCGAACTCGACCAGCGAACCGACCGGCACCATCGCCCCCGTGTCGGACCGCACATAGAGGTTGCGTACCGCCTCGACGTTCGCACGCCCCGACCAGTCCGCCTGCACGGTCACGCGGTTCACCTGCGTGCCGAGGTTCACGTCGTTGACATAGATCGAACCCAGATAGTTCTGCAACGTGGCAAAGAGCGTGGCAAGGGGAACGCGAAAGAGCTCGCACTTCGCGCGGTCGACCTTGAGATGCAGATGGGGCGTGTCGGCATTGTAGCCGCAGATCGCCGAGGCGATCAAAGGCGAAGCCTCGAACTGGGCCACCAGTTCCTTCGCGACGCGCGCGAGTCGCTCCGTGTCCGTATCGGCCAGCGAGAAGATGGCCGGCTCGATGCCGCCCACGGCGCCGAAGCCGGGAATCGGCGGCGGTGCGAACGCGCGCATCTGCAGTGCCGGCAAAGTTGAATTGGTCGCGATGATCTGTTCGCGGATCGCCTGGACCTCGAGTTCCTTGCCCCGCCGTTCCGCCCACGGTTTCAGACGCACGGTCATCGTACCCTGGTTTTCGCCCTTGCCGCCAATCCGGCTGAAACCGGCGGTCATCAGGACACTTTCGACGCCTGGGATGGCACGCATGCGTTCGACCGACTCGGCACAGGCCTGCATGGTGATGCCACGCGTCGCGCCTTCGGGCAGGCTCGCATCCACCATGACCGAGCCCTGGTCTTCGTGTGGAATGAACGCCTGCGGAATCGTCTTCGCCAGATGGATCGCCCAGCAGGTCATGGCGACGAAGACGGCCGTCAGGACCATCGGACGCAACGCGAAGACGGACGCCAGCTTCGTGTAGAACGCGCGGGTGCCGCCAAGGCCGCAGTTGAAAGCCCGGAAGAGCACGTTCTTCCGCGCACCCGCCGGCGCCGATTTGAGGAGCACGGAACAGAGGGCCGGCGAGAGGGTGAGCGCGTTGACGCTCGAAAAGACGACGGCCGTGGAGAGCGTGACGGAAAACTGCTGGTAGATCTTGCCCGTCAAACCGCCGAGGAAGCCGACGGGGACGAAAATGCCGAGCAGAACGAGGGTTGTCGCGATGATGGCGCCCGAAACGTCCGCCATTGCCTGAATCGACGCCTCCATCGCATTCAGGCCGCGGGTCATGAGCTCCTGCACGCGCTCGACCACGACAATCGCATCGTCCACCACGGTGCCGATGGCGAGAACAAGTCCGAACAGCGTCAGAATGTTGACGGAATAGCCGAGCACGGCCATCAAGATGAAGGAGGACAGCAACGACACGGGGATGGTGATCGTCGGCACGAGCGTCGCCCGCCAGTCCTGCAGAAAGATCCAGCAGACAAGCGCGACAAGGAAAATCGTCAGGAACAGGGTCAACACGATTTCCTTCAGACATTCCACCACATAGTCGGTCGTGTCGTAGGGAATCAACCACTCCAAGTCCGCCGGGAAGCGTCGGGCCAGCTCTTCCATCGTCTCGCGCACATGCTTCATCGTACTGATGGAATTGCCGCCGGGAATCTGCTGCACATCGACGGAAATGGCCACGCCGTTATTGAAGGCGTTGTGGTGGTTGTAGCCCTGTTCGCCGAATTCGGCACGCGCCACATCTTTGAGCCGCACAAGGCCGCCGGCCGCATCGCGACGAATGATGATTTCGCCGAATTCTTCCGGCGTCCGCAAACGGCCCTTGGAAATCAGCGTAAGGGAACAGCCGTCCAGATCAGGGGCCGGAGACGAACCGATGCATCCGAGTGAAGCCTGGATGTTCTGCCGTTTGATCGCGGTGACGACTTCTTCCGAGTTGATCCCCTGTGCGGCGCACCGTTTCGGATCCAGCCAGACGCGCAACGCCACTTTGGGTCCGTGCACGGATGCATCGCCGACGCCGTTCACGCGCAGGAGCGCAGGCTGGACGACGCCGAACATGTAGTCGGAAACCTCGATGCGCGACATTTTCCCCGTTTTCGACCGCAGCGTAATGATGCACAGCTGGTCCTCTCCCGCCAGGCGGACGCGCAACCCGGTATTCTTGACTTCCACGGGCAGTTTGTTCTGCACTTGCTGCACGCGGTTCTGCACTTTCATGAGCGCGACATCGCGGTCTGTACCGACTTCAAAGGTAATACCCAGCGAATAGGCACCGTCGTCCGTGCAGGAGGAAGTCATGAAGAGCATGTTTTCGACGCCGTTCATTTCGTCCTCAAGCGGACCGGCAACGGTATTCATCACTTCGCGTGCATTTGCGCCGGGGTAGTTGCATCCGACAAACACGCGCGGCGGCTGCACTTTCGGATACTGCGTCACCGGCAGATGATAGAGTGCGACGGCACCAGAGATCGACAGCACAATCGAAATCACGGCTGCGAAACACGGCCGCTCGATGAAGAATCGCGAAAAAGGCTTCAACGCGTCGATAGCGGCGCGAATGCTGGGGCGTCGACGGCGCGGCGCACCTGAATCAGGTAGGGTCGATGTGTCCATGATTGGAGTCTGTATTATCTCAAAACACCGACGGCAGATGCAAGGGCAAAAAAAGGCGCGGGGCCCCGTGGGTCCCGCGCCGCGCGCGCGCCGCGCGCGGAGTGAAGAAAAAAGCCGGCGGCGCCCTACTCTCGCACGGGCGAGTCCCGCACTACCCTCGGCGAAGAGGCGCTTGACTTCCGTGTTCGGAACGGG
>CADCPA010000254.1 GCA_902803135.1 uncultured bacterium | reverse complement strand
CGGCGGCGGTGGTTCGTGGGGCGGCGGTGGCGACAGGTCCGGTGGGGGCGGTCGTCGGGGCGGCGGCTTTGGCGGCGGACGTTCCGGCGGCGGGGGCTTTGGCGGCGGGGGCTTTGGCGGCGGACGTTCCGGCGGCGGCGGCTTTGGCGGTGGACGTTCCGGCGGCGGCGGCTTTGGCGGCGGCATGCCCGGCGGGGGATTTGGCGGCGGCGGCGGCGGAGGTCGTCGATGAAGCGGGCGTTCAAGAAGGGTTCGGCGCTGGTGATGGTGATCTGGACGGTCGCCGTCATCTCGATCATGGTCGTGAGCTTCGCCGTCGAAGCCAAGCTGCAGAGCGCGGCGAATGTCTATGTGCGCGAACGTGTACACATGGACCATCTGATCGACGCGGGCCGCGTGCTGGCGGAGATGGTGATCGCGAAGCACCAGGAGGTGGCCGACTACTCCGAAGACGAGAACATCGACGAGCTGCTCGAAGACGACCGCTGGCTCCGGGAAAAGCGCCAACTCAAGCAGACCGGCTCGACGGCGAAGATCGGTCCGATCATTGTGGACGAGAAGATCAAGCAGAAGGACGGCTACCAGGCCGGTCCGATCGAGGATTCGACCGAGGAGCTGGAAGGCCGCGGCACGGTGACGGTCGAGATCGAGAGCGTCGGCGGCGGCGAGGGGGGCGGCCCGCGCTTCAACATCAACAACCTCTATCCAAAGGGCAATCCCCACTATGCGGAGATCTGGGAGAACATCCTCTACTGGGCCGGCGTGCCGGAGACGGACCACGAGTATTTCATGAACGCGTGGATCGACTGGCGCGACGACGACGACGTGAAGATGGGCGACTACGGCGACAATCGCAAGGACGGCGGCGAGACCGAGTACTACGAGGACCTCTGTGAAGAGCATGAGGAAGAAGTGTATAAGCCGCGGAACGGTCCGATTCCCGACTTGAAGGAACTCGCGAAGATCGGTCCCTTCCGCGAACATCCCGGCCTGCTCACGGGCGGCGTGTACAATCCCGACGCGAAGGAAGAGGACCAGATCGTGGTCTCCAACATCACCGAGGTGCTCACGGTGTTCGGCGGCGACAAAATCAACGTCAACATCGCCTCGAAGAACGTGCTCATGTGCATCCCCGGCATCCGGTCGACGGACGATCCCGAGGACGACGAGGACGCGCAGCTCATCTCGCAGGCGATCATCGACTGGCGCGGCGGCATCGACATGGGCGGCAATGAGGTCGACCTCGAACAGGAGGAGACCGGTACGCTGATCAAGGACTGGAGCAAGCTGCAGGAAATCACCGAAGACGAGATCGACAAGGTGGCCCAGGAATACATCGGCTTCACCGGCGGCAAGGGCGACGGCGCGCTCTACCGCCTCACGATCACCGCGACCTGCATGGGCATGCAGCATGTCGTCAAGGCGAAGATGACCATCCGGGAATCGAAGCCCGTCTACCTCGAATGGCAGGAAGACCCGTAACAGCGAAACAACGCGGACGGCAAACTGAAATCTGAAATTTGAAATCCGAAGGAGGTCGAGACAAGATGAAACTTTCCGGAACGACAGGAACGGTCCTCATGCTGGTGGCGCTGGCGGCAGTCGGCGCGGGCGCCTATTTCTTCAAGACGTCCCAGATGACGCGTCAGTTGACGCTTCAGGCGCAGACGAAGCAGAACCAGCTGAAGGCCAAGGAGGCCGAGCAGAAGGCCCGCGAAGCCGAGGCCCGCACGGCCGAGGCCGAGAAGCTCCAGAAGGAGAGCGAGCTGAAGATCAAGGCGGCGGAAGAGGCGAAGGCCGCGAGCGAACTGGCCGCGAAGAAGCAGGAGGCCGAGAACCTCAAGGCGCAGACGGCGGCGGACGAAGCGGCGGCCGAGAAGGCCGCAGCCGCCCAGGCGGCCGCGGAAGCCGAGACGGAGAAGGCCGCGGCGCAGAAGGCGGCGGCGGATGCCGCGCGCGCCGAGACGGAGAAGAAGATCGAACTTGAACAGCTGGCGCTCAAGCGCGCGGAGGCGGAACGGGCGAAGGCCGAGGCCGAGGCCGTGCGTCTGGAAGCGGCGAAGAAGATCGCCGATGCGGCGCTGGAGAAGAGCGCAAACGAACTGAAGGCGGCCGAGGCGAATGCGCAGGCCGAGCGCGACCGCAAGCTGCGCATGTACCGCCGTGCGGAAACGAGCCGTGCGGAGATGCTGGCGCTTCAGCGCGCCGAGCGTCTGCTGGCGCTCGACGAAGCGGGTGCTTTGACCGCGGCCGACCTGGAAACCGCGGGCGAAGACGATCCGCCCGGCGCGGAGGCGGCTGCGGGCGGGGCGCCGAAGACGAATGCCGTCGTGAAGGTCGACTGGCCGGAGGCGAACGATCAGGGCACGCCGGCCGAGGCGAAGGTCAACGAGATTTCGCAGAAGCTCGGCGCGCAGTCTTCCGCCGATGCGCGCCGCCGCATGCGCGACTACATCCGCACGTTCGACGCGCTGGCCGAGCGGGCGACGGCCGAAGGCCGCGCCGCGGATGCGGCGCATTTCCGCCGCACGCTCGTGGAACTTGTGCCGGACTACGTGGAAGCCTATGCCACGCTGATCGACGAGACGCGGCAGGCGAAGGACCGGGAAAAGGACGCGGGACGCCTTGTGACGAACCTGCTGGCGCTTGTGCCGGACTGGCAGCGCATTTCCGTGTGCGAGAAGCTGCTGCTCCGCGACGAGGCCTACTACAGCAAGGCTCTGGCGGGCCGGATCGACCGCGACGAATACGTGAAGGTCTTCCGCAAGCTCTACGAGCAGGCCCGGCGCGACAAGGACGACCGCGACGAGCGCCGTGCGAAGATGGCCCACCTTTGCGAGGTCCTCTCCATCTATGTCCCCGAATTCGAGAAATCCCCCGAGTGGAAGTAAGGTGAAGTCCGCCGGCTTTCGCTTTGCGCTGGTCGCCGCCCTGATTCTTCTGGGCGTGCTCTGCCTGCGCATCGCGCGGGATTTTCTCTCGGACGATCTTCCGGCGCTTGAGCTGCCGGAGCCCGTCCGCCCGGTCGCGGCGGTTCCGACGCCGAGCGCGGTGCCGCCCCCGAGACCGGCCGTCCCCCGGGTTGCGCCGGCCGCGGCTGCGACGAACGTTCCGGCCGCGGCTGCGACGAACGTTCCGGCCGCG
>CADCPA010000253.1 GCA_902803135.1 uncultured bacterium | reverse complement strand
CACCCGCTGGCTGGAAGACGGCGAAGGGCGGCCTCTCGTCGATGCCGCGGGCACGATGTTCGAAACCGTGGCCGTGCCGATTGCGCCTGTACCGACGCCGTATACGCGTTGGGGCGACGGTCCGCTGCTGGTTCTCGCCGCCCTGGCGCTGGCTGCTCTGTTTCTTCCGCGCAAGAAACGTGATTGAGTTGTCGTTCCGAAAATGGTAAAATGGAAATCGCGAGGCTTCCATGTGGGTGCCTGGCGGTAGTCTCATGCCGTTTTCGGGATGTAAAGTTCGGGATGTAAAGGAGAGCGTATGATCAGGAAGATGGTGCCGTTGGCGTTTGCGTGTTCGCTTCTCGCGGTCGGCGGGTTGTGGGCCGAAGGTCTCGATACGACGGGATTCCGCTATCGGCAGACAATCACCTTTTCGGGATATGCGGGCGCGTCCTCGTTGACGGACTTCCCCGCCTTGGTGAAGTTGCCGAAGCGGCATTTTCATACATTAACCTACGGCGACGTGTTTTTCAGCGATGGCGAAGGCAATCCGCTGGCGTACGAAGTGGATTCCGCCACGGGCGATTCCGTGCTGTTTTGGGTGAAGCTTCCCGTCCTGACGGGACACGCGACCTCGGTGACGGCCTGGTTCGGACGCGCGAGCTCGTTCCCGGCCGCGTACCCCTCCACGGACGTCTGGTCGCGTTATGTCGGCGTGTGGCACTTCAATTACGAGTCTCCCGACTCGACGGCGCACGCGCTTCCCTACAAGACGGAGAATGCTTCCGCCGTGGACGACAACGGCCTCCTCGGGCGCGGATTCAAATATGAAGCTGCGACGGCGAACGGAACCGGTGTGTTGGCCCAGACGCCGCATGCCTATTTGACGGACGCCGCACGGTTTTCGATTTCCGGCTGGTTCAAGCCCGCGTCGTCGACTCCCAGCCGCGCCACGCGTCTGCTCGCCTGGAAGGCCGACCACTTCCGGCCCGGACTCGACACGTTTCAGAACACGAACGGCAAGCTGTACATCCGCGGCGACTCGGACAAGTACCAGAAGATGTATCCGCTGGATTGGTCGACGGAGGGCTGGTCGCATCTTGTCGTGTGCGCCGAAAGTGCCGACTTCCTTGCCTATCTCAATGGGCAGGAGATGGTCAATGCCGAGACCTCCGGTACGCCCTCCGCGCCGACGTTCACCGATGCCAACAACGTCGGCTGGATCGGTTTCGGCAATATGGGCGGCTTTGCCGACGGCACGTACGGCGGCGATTTCGCCTATCCGTTCAAGGGTGGCGAAGTGGACGAACTGCGTGTCTACGACGGTCTCATGACAGAAGATTGGGCGGCAGCCGAATATGCCACGGTGGCGGACCACCATCAGTTCACCGCCTATGGCAATCTGGAGGAATTCGACGTTGAAGTGGTCGATCGCGACGGCGTCTGGGTGGCCGAGGGGGCGACGGCCGACTGGAGCGACGTCGGGAACTGGCGCGACGGCCTGCCGCTCAGCGGCGCGGCCAGCACGCTCTATTTCAGCTCTCCCGCGTCGGTCGAGACGCAGACCGTGTCGTTGGGCGACATGGTGGGACTGGGGGCGATCGTGCAGGACGACGCCGTTCGCCGTACGGTTGTGGACGGCCGCTTTGCGTTTGCCGATACCGCGGATGTGACGGTCAACGCCGGCGAACTGATTCTTGCGGACGGGTTGGCCGCCAACGCGCTGGACAAGAAGGGGGCGGGAACTTTGGCGCTGCCCTGCGCCACCTCTCTGCTCGGTGTTTCGGTTCAGGGCGGCGAACTGGCCTATCGTGCGCCGGCCGGAACGGTGCAGGGGGCGGCGTTCACGGCGGAGGGAACAGTCTATGTCACGCATCTCGGCGTGGCGGACGGCGCGGCGACGGCGCGTGTCGACCTCTCGTCCGTAACGCATGTCGAGGCGACCGAGACGACCGAGGCCTCCGATGTAAAGGCCCTGGTGGCGCAGACGCGTTTCGCCGAAGCGGCGCCGGGACTCCTCCGTGACGGTTTCCGCTATCTGCGCCTTCCCCAGCCGATTGCGCTGAAGGCGGGAACGGACTACGAGGTCGTCTGCGACGACGGTCGGGAGGCGCGGGCGATTGTCTCCTCGTTCCTGCCCGAACAGCGGATCCTCGGTACGCTCGACGTGGCCGAAGGGGCGGTCTTCAAGATGGAGACGCCCAGCGTGACGGTGCAGGGCCTGACGGGTGCCGGCACGGTGGCGGCCGGGACGGAACCGTCCGTGCTGGCCGTGTCGGTTGCCGCCGGCGCGGAAGACCGTTTCGCGGGCACGGTTGCGCCGGGGCCGATCGCGCTGCGCAAGGAGGGCGACGGAACGCTGCGCGTGGGCGGCACGGGGCTGTTCGCCGACGGCGTCTACGTGAAGAAGGGCACGTTGCTGCTCGCTTCGCCGGACACGATTGCGCCGCAGGCGCCAATCGCCTTCAACGATTTCACGGGCGGCAATGCGGCGGGCGTGCTCTCCGTCGAGGGGACGGACGTGATGATCTCGAATCCGTTCCACGCGCTGAAAATGTCCTCTGTCGGCATGAGCGCGGCCGGCGTGCGCGCCTTGCCGGGGCAGACGCTGACCGTGGCCGACACGTCCGTCATGGCGCCGGATGCCGACGTGCAGCATCCCAACGGCCGGCAGACGGGCGAATTCGCGGTTCATGCGTTTGCGGACGCGGCCGGGAACGATCCAACGCTCGTGTTCCGCTCCAATACAGTCGCCTAGGTGGACTTCATTGCGCGCGTCGACGGTCTGCAGGACAGCCTCGAGGTGCGTCCGAACAACGCCGTCGTGCTGGATACGCTGCTGCCGGCGACGAAGCTCCGCAAGCTTGTCGTGCAGAACAATGCGCGCCGCTCTCTGGGCGGCACGGTGACGATCACGGGCGGCAATACGCTCACGACGGACTATCTTGACTTTACGGGTGCGCAGTTGAAGGCGAAGCTGGCGGGCGGCACCACGCTGGTCGCGCCGAACCTCCGCCTCGCCGATTCCACGCCCAACTGGGAGACAATCGACGAATGCAATGTCGACCTGACGGTGGAAGAGGGGTCGGTGCTGGTGACCAAGGGTTTCCCCACGCCGGGCACCACGGCCAACACGCGGAACTGCACGAATACCGTGCTGCGTCTCGACGGGGGCACGTTCCAGGTTACCGGCCTGACGGCCGACAGCGACATCTTCCCGTCTGTCAGCATCGGCCAGCCGGTCGTCGAATTGACGGAAAAAGGCGGCACAATCGATCTTCGTCCGTACGGCGGCGGCGACGAGCATCATGTGACTGCGAAGTCCCCGATCCGCAGTGCGGAGGGGGCGGCGGAAACGCCGCTTGTCATCCGCGGCGGTTCGCTCCTGCCGACGTTTACGGTCGATGCCGACATGACGTATGCAGGACCCACCACGCTTGATTCGGCTACGCTGCGTCTCAACAAGCGCCTGCGTGCCGGCTCCGACCTCGCGCTCGTCAACGGCTCCAAGATCTTCTTCACGCCCTCGGACGAGGCGTTTTCGACGCAGTCCTACGGGACGTTGTCGTCCGACGGTGCGGCGCCGAGCATTGTCAACACGGCATCCGGCGAACTCCAGTTCCGGACCTACCGGAACGTGCAGGTGACCAAGAAGGGCGCCGGCACGCTCGGCATCGTTCCCGGTCTCACGGCGGATCCCGTGATGGACAACGCTTCGGTGACGGTCGCGGAAGGCACATTCCGCATCGGGGACGTTGTGGAGGGCGAGGCCGCGATGGCGCTTGTGGCGGATGGCGGTTTCGAGCCCACTCCGCCGCTGTCGCAGGATTCCGGTAATCGCGGATCGGGCGACAAGCGCTGCACGCGCGATGCCGCGTATCTCGCGTCCGCCCTGCCGACCTGGACGTTTACAGGCGGTAACGGTTCGGGCATCTGCTCGTCGATCAGCTATTTTACCGAGGCCTCGCAGTTCGCCGGCGAACCGGAAGGCAATCGCCATTGCGCCTTCCTGTTCGTGAAGGACGGCGTCGGTGAAATCTCCCGCACGTTCGAGGTCACGCAGGATGTGGGCGTCTTCGAGCTCGAATACCGCGTGGCATCCCGCTTCTACAACAATGTCGTCTCCCCGGTCCGCCTCTACGTGATGGTGGACGGCGAGACGGTCGAAACCTATCCCGAAGCGAGCGAGGAACCTGTCAAGAACGCGCAGTGGACGACTCGCCAGGTCGCGCTCGGCCGGCTCGGCCGCGGTACGCACACGCTGACCTTCACGATTCCCGACGACACTTCGCTGGGCGTGTTGATCGACGAGGTGAAGCTCGGCTCGTACGCGATCTCCTGCGGCAACCACCTGCAGGGCCTTTCGGTGGATCTGCTCGACGGCGCGAAGCTGGCGCTTGATTTCGACGGCCAGATCGAGGCCCAGGGCATTCGGGTCGACGGCAAGCCCGTCTACGGCCACATCAATGCGCAGACGCATGCGCAGTTCGTCACCGGCCGTGGCACGCTTTATGTGAAGGGCGGCGGCTGCATCGTCATCTTCCGGTGATTTCCGCTCGCGGAGGACACCGGACATCGGGGGTCGATCCCGATTGTCCCGGGGGCGGCGTCCGGCGCCGCCCCCGGTCGTCATCTCACTTATCTCTTTCACCTCTTCTCCTTTTTTTGGTATAATGTTCCCATGAAAAACGATGAACTTTGTCCATGCGCCAGCGGAAAGACTTTCGGCGAATGCTGCGGTCCCGTGCTGGGTGGCGCCCGCAAGGCCGAGACGGCCGTCGAGCTGATGCGCGCGCGCTATAGCGCGTATGCCGTCGGCGACGTGAAATTTCTCTTTGCTTCCTCGGGTCCCGAGGTCCGTGCCGAGTTCGACGAAAAGACGACGCGCGACTGGTCCTCTTCGGCCCAATGGCAGGGTCTGGAGGTCCTCGCGACCGAAAAGGGCGGCAAGGACGACGAAGAAGGCTTCGTGGCCTTCGTCGCGCACTATTCCGCGAACAACCAACAGTGCGAGCACCGCGAGCGTTCCTATTTCAAGAAGATCGACGGCGAGTGGCGTTTCATCGACGGCACCATCGAGACGAACGCCCCGTATCGCCGGGAGTCTCCGAAGGTCGGCCGCAACGATCCCTGCCCGTGCGGCAGCGGCAAGAAGTACAAGAAGTGCTGCGGAAAGGATAAATGAAACCCGCCGCGTTTCTCTTCGACCTCGACGGCACGCTGATCGATTCGGAAGTCGTTTGGGCGCAGGCGATCGTGGACTGGCTCGCGGACCGCGGCCAGACCACGACGCGTGAAGCGATGCTGCCCGTCCTCTTCGGTCGCAGCTGGCTGGACGTCAACGCGAAGATCCACGCGGATTTCCCCGCGCTGGAGCCGTCGACGCCGTCGAAGGATGCAGAGACGCTGCGGCCCTATCACGACCGGCTGGTCGCGGATCCCGCCTCCCAGGCGATTCCCGGCGCCGTGGCCTTCTTCAAGCAGGTGTCCCGCCTGGCGCCCTGCGTCATCGTCTCCGGTTCGCCCCATGTGGACGTGGAGGCGGCGGCGAAGGCGTGCGGCATCGCGGGACAGCTCAAATTCGTGCTCGGAGCGGAAGACTACGGACGTGGCAAGCCCGCTCCGGACGGCTTTCTCAAGGCGGCGAGCATGTTGGACGTGGATGCGAGCGAATGCGTCGTCGTGGAGGATTCCACGGCAGGCGTCGCCGCGGCGCGGGCCGCGGGCATGCACATCATCGGCGTGGACCGCCTGCCGTCGTGTCCGCAGGACCTCTCGGGCTGCGACTGGCTCGTCCACGATCTTTCCGAACTCGACGTCAAGGTCATTTTCGGCGAGGAGGTCGGGCTCAAGGATCAGGCGACGCTCCAGGCCCGTACGTGGCTGGGCCGCCTCTGGAAACGGATGAGGAAGAAATGAATCGCTTTGTTGGCATTGTCTGCCTCGCGGTCTGTCTGGCCGTGGCGGCCGATGGGGCGACGACGCAGACGCTGCGCGACGTGTCGTATTACCCCGCCGAGGCGCTGGCGCAGGCCGGCGACTATCAGAAGAGCCGCTGCAAGCTCGACTTCCGCTATCCGACGGACGTGAAGGGCTTTTCGACCGTCGTGTGGTTTCATGGCGGCGGACTGACGGGCGGCGGCAAGCATCTCGTGAACATCAGCGACCGCATCGCGCAGGTTTCGGTGAACTACCGCCTGCTGCAGAAAGACGGCTCGGTGACGGGCGATACGTGCGTGGACGACGCGGCCGCCGCGGTGGCCTGGGCGCTGAAGCATGTGGCCGAATACGGCGGCGATCCGAAGAAGGTCTATGTGAGCGGCATGTCCGCGGGCGGCTATCTGACGATGATGGTCGGCATGGATCCTTCGCGTCTGGCGAAGTGGGGCTGCTCGCTCCACGACCTCGCCGGCCTCGTGCCGGTGTCGGGCCAGGCGACGAAACACTATGCCGTGCGCGAATACGCCGGCGACAAGGATCCGCAGTTCCTGCCGAAGATCGACCGGCTCGCGCCGCTGAATTTCTGCTCGAAGGACCTGCCGCCGATCGTCGACGTGTGCGGCGAACCGCCGTGGGAGTGGAAGGCGCGGGCCGAGGAGAACCGTCTGCTGGTCGCCAGCTGCACGGCGCTCGGCCATCCGTCCGCCTACTATGTCGAATGTCCGTTCTGCAGCCATGGACGCGTCGAGGCGGCGGCGATGCCGTATCTCGAGATGTTCGTGCAGGGCCGTCTGCCCGATCTGCTCAAGATGGGCAACCGCAAGTGATTCAGATTCAACAGCGAACAAAGAAGGTATCCAATCAATGTTGACGGTGATTCTCACGGCCTTGTTCGGCGCAGGAGTTGCGCTGGGCCTCTATTTCGGCGACGTGTTCGGCTACGGCTGGAGCACGTTCTGGGGCGTCGTCGCCTTTGGCGCGGCCAATGCGGTTGCCGGTTGGCGGATCCAGAAGAAGGTCAAGGCGCTGATGGGGGAGGTGCAGGGCATTCTCGTGGGTGGCCAGAAACGGATTCAGGCGAAAGTCGCGCGCTGGCAGATGCGTCCGCCGGGTTCGATCCAGCAGGCGCAGCTTGAAATCGCGCGCGACACGAAGGTGTTCGTCAACGAGGCGCTTGCGGCGACGGAGAAGCTTCACAAGTTCGACCTCTGGGTGCCGTTCATGAAGCGCCAGATCGCCACGGCCCAGTTCAACCTCCACTGGATGGTGAAGGATTTCAAGGACGTCGACGCGCTGATGCCGAAGGCGATGTTCCTCGATCCCTCGATGGCGGCGATGAAGATCGCGCGCATGTACATGCTGGGAAAGCCGTCCGAAGAGATCGGCAAGGTCTACGAAAAGGCGACGCGCCGGCTGCGCTACAACCAGAACGTGCTGCTCGCCGCGGCGTATTCCTGGATCCTCGTCAAGCGCGGCGATGTCGACGCGGCGTTCAAGGTGCTCGTCCACGCGCTCGAGAAGAGCGACAACGAGACGCTGAAGTCGAACCGCGAGCAGCTGGCGAACAACCGCGTGGCCCACTTCTCCAACACGGCGCTGGGCGACACCTGGTACGCGCTCCATCTCGAGGAGCCGAAGGTGCATCAGCAGCGTCAGCGGATGCAGTGGCGCTGACGCGCACAACTCTGTCGGAGCGTACACGACCAAGCGGGGGAGAACGTAGCCAATGGATGTTCTGAAACTCAATGGAATCACCGTCGACTGCATTCTCGGGGATCTGCCCGAGGAGCGTGAGAAGGAGCAGCAGGTGCTCGTCGACGTCGTGCTTGAGATGGATCTCCAGGACGCCGCGCTTTCGGACTCCCTCGACGACACCGTCGACTATGCGCTTCTCGTGGGGAACATCCGCGAGGCGCTGGAGGACGCCAAGTGCCGGCTGCTCGAGCGTGCGGCCGACGTGGTCGCCGACGTCTGCCTGGCGGATCCCCGGGTCGAGCACGCGACCGTCTCCGTGCGCAAATATGGCTCTGTCAGCGGCCTCGGCAGCGCCGAGGTGAAGATCACGAGACCCGTATGAAAGCATCTGAAATCAAGAAGGCGGTCGTTCTGGCCGCAGGTTTCGGGACGCGTCTGCGCCCCCTCACGCTTGTCGCGCCCAAGCCGCTGCTGCCGATGTGGGGCGTGCCGATGCTCGAACGCGTGCTGTCGCTGCTCGAAAAGTGGGGTGTGGAGGAGATCGCCGTCAACGCGCATTGGCAGGCGGACAAGATCCGCCGCTACGTGCTGGCCCGCAAGGGCACGGCGAAGGTCGCCGTGGCCGAAGAGCCTGAAATCCTCGGCACGGGCGGCGTGCTGAATCCCCTGCGCTATTTCCTCGGAACGGAGCCATTCTGGCTCGTCAACGGCGACATCGTCGTGGAAGGCCTCGATCCCCAGCCGATCGTCGACGCCTATGAACGCAGCGGCAATTTCGCCGGCTGCTGGATGAGCGAGGCGTTCGGCCCGCGTACCATCGAGGCCGACCCGCAGGGGCACATCTGCAACTGGAAGAGCGACGTGGCCGGCGACGCCGGCACGTTTACCTACTGCGGACTGGCGCTGCTGGGACCCAAGGTGCTCGACTATGTGCAGCCCGAGGGCTTTTCGACGATCGTCCAGGCCTACGAGAAGGCGATGATGACGGACGGCCTCATCGTGCGCGGCGCGGATCCCGACGGGGCGTTCTGGGCGGACTGCGGCACGCTTGAAAGCTATCTGGAAGCGCACGCGGCTCTGAATCCCGATCGTTTCGACGAGAATCCGAACATCCTTTTCCCGGGCGTCAAGCTGTGCGAGAGCGCCGATCTCGGCGGTTGCGTCGTGACGGGCGGTCTGATCGGCGGCACGTTCGAGACGACCGCGCTGGTCGGCGTGGCGCAGCTCGAAGACACGCGCCTGGCGAAGCTCGCGGCGACGTTGGGCTGGAAGGTCGAGGACGTGGCGGCCGCCTTCCTCGGCGCCCGCGGCAGCGATCGTTCCTTCTGGCGGCTCGTCTACGGCGACGAGCGTGCGATTGCGATCGAATACGATGATGCGAAGCGTCCGGAAAACGCCCGCTACGCGAGCCATGCCGGGGTGCTCGACGCCGCCGGCGTGCCCGTGCCCCGCGTGCTGGCCGATCTGCCCGATCTCAAGGTGCTGGCGCTCGAAGACCTGGGCGACGATTCGCTCGAGGCGCAGGCAACGCAGAAGAGTGCGGATCTCGTCAAGCTCTACACGCCCGTCGTGAAGGCGTTGCGGACGATGCATGAAAAGGGCACCGAGGCCGCGCTGGCGAAGAAGGGCACGGTGCTCGAACCGTCGTTCGGACCCGACCTCTACGCCTGGGAGCGCGATCT
>CADCPA010000252.1 GCA_902803135.1 uncultured bacterium | reverse complement strand
AGCTCTGGCAGAAGCGCATCACCTCGCCGTCGCTGCAGCGCTTGCCGGGGGTGTGGGGGCTCTGCTTAGGATTGAAGTCGCTTCCTCCCTTGCCGCCGCCCATCGGGAGCGTCGTGAGCGAGTTCTTGAACACCTGCTCGAAGGCGAGGAACTTAAGGACCGAAAGGTTCACCGACGGATCGAAGCGGAGGCCGCCCTTGTACGGACCGATCGCGGAGTTCATCTGGATGCGGTAGCCGCGGTTGACGCGGACCTTGCCCTTGTCGTCCACCCACGGCACGCGGAAGATGATCGTGCGCTCAGGCTCGACCATGCGCTCGAGAATGGCCTGCTCCTGGTAGGCCTTGTTCTTGTCGATCACAGGCGAGAGGGTGGTGAGCACTTCGTCGACAGCCTGGAGGAATTCAGGCTCGTTCGCGTTCTTGGCTTTGACATCCTTCAGGACGGCTTCAATATACTTGTTCATTTTGATTTTTCCTTTTGGACCCAAAAGTGTTTGGGTGTTAAAAAGATGTTTAGCAAAAGACATGCCAGGTCGCGATTTCGCGCTAAAAAACCTCTGCAGGACAAATTTAATTACAGGAATTGAAATTCGGCTTAAAACATGTTACAATATTCGTAACCATCCATGATGAAAGGCGGGGAAAGTTTTTTGATGAAAAGACAACAGGCGCCGGAGATTGCCGTTCTACGCGAAATCGCGTCGGTCGTTGCGCGCGAGCGCAACGTCCGCAAGCTGCTGGAGGAGGTCATTGCCGTCCTCGAGAACAGCATGGGGATGCTGCGCGGCACCTTCACCCTGCTGGAAGACGGCGAACTGCGGATCGTCGCGTCGACGCGCAAGTTGAACGCAGAGGAACGTGCGTTGGGGCGCTACCATATCGGCGAGGGCATTACCGGCCTCGTGGCCATGAAGGGCCGGGCCGAGGTCGTCTGCGACGTGCGCAAGGACCCGCGTTTCCTCAACCGTACGCAATCCCGTTCCGCCAACGAGGCGCTGTCGTTTGTCTGCGTGCCTCTGATGCATCGCGGTCTCGTGATCGGTACGTTGTCCGTGGACCGCGAGATGACCGGCGACACGTCCGCGCTCGTCCACGACGTCGAGCTGCTGGAAATCATTGCCAACCTGGTGGCCGAAGCCGCCTATGTCTGCCGCGAGGAGGACAGCGAGCGCAAGGCATTGGTCCAGGAGAACCGCGACCTGCGCGACATGATCAACGGCAATCCCGGCCATCTCATCGGCAAGTGCGCGGAGATGCAGTGCGTCTACGAGCAGATCCGTCAGGTGGCGGGCAGCGAGGCAACCGTGCTGATCCGCGGCGAGAGCGGGACCGGCAAGGAGCTCGTCGCGCAGGCCGTGCAGGGCCTGTCGCAGCGGAAGGATCGTCCGTTCGTCGTTCTGAACTGCGCGGCGCTGCCGGATGCGCTCGTCGAATCCGAGCTGTTTGGCCACGAGAAGGGTGCATTCACCGATGCCCGCGAGCGCCGCATCGGACGCGCGGAGGCGGCGAATGGCGGCACGCTGTTCCTCGACGAAATCGGCGACCTGTCGATTCCCGTCCAGGTGAAGCTGCTCCGTTTCCTGCAGGAGCGTACGTTCTCCCGGGTTGGTTCGAACGAGGTGCTCACGAGCGATGTGCGCTTCATTGCGGCGACGAGCCGCAATCTCGAGGACCTGATGGCGAAGAAGCTGTTCCGCGAGGACTTGTACTATCGTCTGTCGGTGTTCCCGATCACGCTGCCGCGGCTCGCGGACCGTGCCGACGACGTCGTCTTGCTGGCTGAGCATTTTCTCAAGAAGACGAGCCTCAAGTACGACAAGCAGGTGACGCAGTTCTCCGTACCGGCGCTGAACATGCTCCAGGCCTATTCCTGGCCGGGCAATGTGCGCGAACTCGAGAACTGCATCGAGCGTGCCGTACTGACGGCCAAGGATGAGTGCGTGCACAGCTACAACCTGCCGATCGCCCTCCAGCTTGACGAGTTCGCCGAGGACCCGTTCCGCGCCCGCTCGATGCTGTCGCTCGACGAGCAGATGCGGTCGTTCGAACGCCGCATCCTCAAGGAAGCGCTTCGCCGCAACAAGGGCAACCACAGCTCCGCGGCGCGCGAACTCGGCATTTCTCCGCGCATGATGTGCTATCGGCTCGGGCGCGTCGGCCTCAAAGGCGTGTGACGGACCCGACGTCATGAAGCGCTACCTGTCGTTCTTCATGCTGGCACTTGCCCTGGGCATCGCCCCGGGGCCGGATATCCTTTTTGTCCTCGCCCAGTCGCTTGCGCAGGGCTGGCAGGCCGGCTCGTTCGTGACTTTCGGACTCTGCACCGGTCTCATCTTCCATGTGTCTCTCGCCGCCTTTGGCATCGCGGCGGTCCTGAAAAAGTCGCCGGCGCTTTTCAAGGCGGTGACCTGGCTCGGCGCGGCGTACCTTGTCGCACTCGGCATCGGCGCCTGGCGCGCCGCCGGCGTCGTCGCCGTGGCGACCGACGGTGCCGTCGCCGCGCCGCCGCTCTCGCCGTTGCGCCTCTATCTGCGTGGTTGTGTGATGAACGCGCTCAATCCGAAGGTGATGCTCTTTTTCCTCGCGCTCCTGCCGCGGTTCGTCGTGCCGGAAAAGGGGCGGGTCGTCGTCCAGTTCCTTCTGCTTGGACTCGTCTTTGCCTTGGCGACCGTGCTCGTCTTTCATGCCGTTGCGTTCGGCGGCGGCTGTGTTTCGCAACTGCTGGGTCGAAGCACAACGTCGTCGACGTGTCTGCAGTATTTCTCGGCGCTCGTGATGTTCGGCATCGCCGGCTGGATCGGCTGGATGAATCTGCACGAAAAAAGAGGTGATGGAGGAAAATAGGATGAAGAAGACGAATTTGTTCACGAACGGCGTGATCTGGTTTGGCGCAGCGGTCTCAATCGCGGAGATTGAAGCCGGCCTTCAGACGGGCGCCAATTGGTCCGCCGTGGTTCTCGGCCATCTGTTCGGCGGATTGCTGCTGTTTCTGGCCGGACTTCTCGGCGCGCGTTCTGGCCGGAACGCGATGGAGACGACCGAGTCGACATTTGGTTCCTGGGGCATGAGGTTTTTTGCTCTTGCCAACGTCGTTCAGCTCGTTGGCTGGACCGCGGTCATGCTCGCGCAGGGCGCAGCGGCGCTTGGGCCGCTGATGAACCACTCCTCTGTCTATCTTGCAGTGCCGCTCGCATTGCTGGTCGCCGTGTGGATCTTCATCGGCCTTGGCGACAAGTGGCGCCTCACGACGGTCGGCATGGTGCTGCTCGCCGCGCTGTCGGTCGTCATTACAATCCGTCTTGCGGGGCTCCCTGTCGATGCGGCCGCCCAGCCCCATGAGCCGCTGGCGTTCTGGGCGGCTTTCGAAGTCTCGGCCGCGATGCCGCTTTCGTGGCTGCCGCTGATCTCCGACTACACGAAGAACGCCGAGCGTCCGCTGGGTGCGAGTGCCGTCTCCGCCGGCGTCTACACGGTTGTCAGCATCTGGATGTACGCGCTCGGCGCGTTGCTGAACAGCTGCGGGGCGGCGGATTTCGCATCGGGACTCGTGAGGGCCGGACAGCCGCTCGCCGGCTTCGGACTCGTCGTCGTCGTCCTGTCGACCGTCACGACGACTTTCCTCGACGCCTACTCGTCCGGCGAGTCGGCGAAGAGTCTGTGCGGACGCCTCAATCCGAAACTGGTCGGCGTGGCCGTGTGCGCCCTCGGCGCGGTGCTGGCCGTCTGCGGCATCATGGACCGCTACCTCGACTTCCTCTATCTGATCGCCTCCGTCTTCGCCCCGATGGCCGCCGTCTTGCTCGTGGATCGCTATCTGGTGAAACGCCGCGCGACGTGGTGGAACCTCTTCGCCTGGCTGGCCGGCACGCTGACCTATCAGTTTGCCGGCAGCTCCCCGATCGGCCCCACGTTGACGGCCATCCTCGTCAGCGCCGTCCTCTCCAGTCTCGTCCGCCTCGTTCCCCGTCCCTCCACGGTTTCTTGAATCCCCCGTTTTTGCTCTAATCGTGTCATGAAAATCAGGATCTTATCTGTTGTTTCCGTGTTGCTGCTGTTGCCCTGCGTGTGGGCGGCGAGCGTGACGGTCGAACGCGGCGAGACGCGGAAGCAACGGGACGGTCGACTTGAGGTGACGGGCGGCGATCCGTCGTTTGCGCTCGGCACGCAACAGGGCAAGGGCACGTTTCTGCTCGAAGGCGGCGAAGTCGACGTGGCGAGCGGCAATGTGCGCATCGGCAGTCAGGGAACCGGCATCCTGCACCAGACCGGCGGACGTTTCGTCGTTCGCAACGGCTTCATCGTCGTGGCGCGCCACCCAAAATCTTCGGGCACGTATCGCCTGGAGGGCGGCGTGCTGCGCGGCGAACGCCTCTGCATGGTCGTGGGGGAAGAGGATGACGGTTCGTTGGTCGTCGAAAAGAACGGCGTCCTCTCCCTCCTGCCGGAAACCCAGGGCCCCGGCACGCCCGAGGGCGGTCTCTGGATCGGCTATCGCACGACCGGCAACGGACACGTCCGCCTCGCCACCGGCGGCACGCTGCGCGCCAAGTACGTGCGCACCGGGGCGGGTCGTTCCCGCTTCGTCTTCGACGGCGGCCTCTTCAAATGTTTCCCGAAGCACGAGACGAAGTTTCTGGCCGCCGGCCCGGGAGCGGCGCAGTTCCTCGTCGGCTCCGGCGGGGTGCGTCTTGACACGGCGGGCGGCGATTGCCGCATCCCGTTCGATCTGACGCCCGAGACGCCGACAAGCGCGGGCGGCCTCCTGAAGCTGGGGGAGGGGGTGCTGTCCCTCTCCGGACGCAATGCCTGGCGCGGAAAGACGTTTGTCGCGGGCGGCGTGCTCGCGGTCGCGTCGCCGGCCGCGCTGCCCGGCTGGGAGGAACGTGGACGCGTCGAAGTCGCCGAGGGGGCGAAGCTCGTCTGCGGCGCCGGCTGGTCGCGCAAGGACGTCGCCCGCCTGAAAGCGTGCGTTCTGGGCGGCGGCACCGTCGAGCGGACGACGGAACTCGTGACCGTGCCGTGGATGTGCCCCGACGTCAAGCCGTCCGGTTCCTGGCGGGCGGACTTCGATCAGGGCGCTCCCGATCTGGGAACGGGCCGCTATGCCTGGCACACGTCCGCGCTCGGCGATTCCGTGACCTTTGATTTCACCGGCACGGCGGTCGGTTTTCTGTACCGTACCAACGCCAAGTACGAAGTCTGGGGACTCATCCACCGCGACGCCGAAGAGCCCGGCGGCTTCATCGAGGCGTTCGTCGACGGTCAATCGGCGGGTCTCTACGACACGTCGGCCGGCGACCGCGTCCTCGTGGCGAAAGGCCTGACGGAAGGGCGCCATACGCTGAAACTCGTCAACCGCGGACGCAACGGTCGGCCGGCGCGGCTCGCGCTGCGCGGTTTCCTTGCGGATGAATTTCAGACGCCCCTCGTCGATTGGTCGAAGGACGACGCGGCGCTCGCAACCGAAGTCGCGAAGCTCCCGCCGCTCGTCTTCTTCACCGGAGCGCCGCTCGAATCCGGCGCCATCCCCAACGCCATCTGGCAGTCGAAGCCGTACCGCGGCCAGTGGGGCTGTTCGATTCGCGTGCGCAATCCCGACGGGGCCGTCCGCACCGTCTTCGAGGAAGGGGATTCCCTGATCTACGACCTGTCGCTCGCCTTCGATGCGAAGAAGCTGCTCTTCACAATGAAGCGGCATCGCGCGCGCGCGTGGCAGATCTTCGAAATCGGGCTCGACGGACGGAATCTGCGCCCGCTCACGAACACTCCGGAGGCGCACAATGCCAGCCCGTGCTATCTGCCGAGCGGACAGATCGCCTTCGTCTCGTCCCGTACCCCGTACTACCACACGGTGTGCCAGGATGGTCCGTGCATGCACGTGCATGTGATGGACGGTGACGGTTCGAATGTGAAACGCCTCAGTTCGAACACGCTTTCGGACTTCTCGGTGGGCGTACTCTCCGACGGGCGTCTCCTCTATACACGTTGGAGCTATGTGGACTGGAACCTCACCTACCGCCAGTCGTTGTGGACGCAGTATCCGGACGGACGCCAGATGGCGCTCTGGTTTGGCAACCAGACCGTCGACCCGGCGAGCCTCACTCAGGCGATGGAACTGCCGGGCAAGGCCTATGGCGCCGTGTGCACGTTCGCGCCGCATCACGGCAGCGTGTACGGCGCCATCGGCAGCGTGTATACGCAGAAGGGTCCGGAAGGCGAAGGCCCCGACGTCCTCCGTCTCTGGACGCCCGAATTTCCCTGCATCTACGACCGCAACCATTTCTGGGCCTGGTGCTGGCCGGCGCCGCTCGCGGACGACCGCGTGGTCGCGTCCCGCGGCGACGGCGCCACCCAGCGCTTCAAGTTGATGCTGCTCGCCGCCGACGGTCGACGCGCAACGGTCTACGAAGATCGGAAGACGAGCTGCTTCCGTCCGCTTCCGCTCAAGCCGCGCAAGGCGCCCAAGGAGATCGCGCCGTTCGTCAATCCCGCCCCGCGCACCTATACGCTCCCGGCCGCGCCGCCCGGACAGGACCACGAAGAGAAGGTGCCGCTCGGATACCTTCTCGTTTCCGATGTGTACAAGGGACTCGACGGCAAGGTGCCGCGCGGTACGGTCACGCACGTCCGCGTGATGGAGCAGCTCCCGAAGACGGTGAACCGTCTCTGGACGGGCGTGCTCGACCAGGGGCCGATCATGGGCGCCTCGTCGTACTACGGCAAGCGCGTGTGGTCCACGGTGCCGGTCGCCACGGACGGCAGCGTCTTCTTCGAGGCGCCGGCGCTGAAGGAGATCTACCTTCAGCTGATCGATGCGGAAGGCCGTGAAATCCGTCGCATGACGGACGCGATCAACCTCATGCCGGGCGAGACGCAGAGCTGCACGGGCTGCCATGAAGGACGCCGGACGGCCGCCGCTCCGCTGGCAACGACGGCGGCACGGCGCGCCCCGACGCCGATTACGCCGCCAGCCTGGGGCAATGCCGGCATTCTCGACTACGTGAAGATTGTCCAGCCGGTGTGGGACCGCCATTGCGTGAAGTGCCACTCGGGCGGGAATCCGCCCAAGGGACTTTCGCTCTCCGGCGGCTACACGCGCTTCTTCAACATGTCCTACGACAATCTGGTGCTTCGCTCGAAGAGCGATGCGCAGAGTCGCGACTACTTCACGGGCAAATCGAAGGTCAAACCGCTCGTGCAGGGACTCCATCTGCTCTACGGCATTGCCGAACCGTTCGAAATCGGCGAGAGCGGTTCGCTGGCGAGCCGTCTGCCCGAGTATCTGACGAAGGCGCACCACGACGTCGACATGCCCGCCGCCGACCGGCGCCGCGTCTACGAGTGGATCGACTCGCAGCTCGTCTACTATGCGACGAGCGACCACGCGCATGTCGGCGGCAAGAGCGGACGCGACCGCTGGGGCGAGGCGGACGGACCCGAACTGAAGCCGTGGCTGACGAAGCGGTTCCTGCCGATCTACCGCGCCAAGTGCGCAAGCTGCCATGGCGACATCGACCTGGGACGTTCGCTCACGAACGTCATCGAGCCCCAGTGGTGGTGGTTCGACCTCTCGCGTCCGGAGTGGAGTCCGGCGCTGACGGCCCATCTCGCGAAGGAGGCGGGCGGACGCGGCTGTGCAAAGTTTACGTTTGCCTCCAAGGACGATCCGACCTGGAAAGAGCTTGCGTCCATCGCGCGCGAAGCCGCCGCCGAAGCGGCGAAGACGCCCGAAGCGGACATGCCCGGCTTCGTGCCGCGTTCGCGTGGACGTTGCGAGTATTGGCCCGGGATGTAGGCGGGAGCAGAATGAGGGCAATCAATTGCGCGTAGTTCGCGATTGTGCTATAATCAAGTGAGAATTTACCAACTGAAAGGTCAAACTGATGAAAGTCCGCAAGAACTGCAAGTACGCCGTCGCGTGTGTTTCCTCCATGGGCCTGCGCATTACACCGGAGAACCGCATGGCGGTGCACAATTCGAACCGCTTCCTCCTCCAGGCGACGAGCGCCGAGACGAACGTGCTGAACGTGACGTCGTCCCTCGGTCCGGAGTGCCTCGTGATGACGCGCTTCGTGCAGGGGAGCCCGATGGCGGCCTTCATCAAGTCCGAGCTGCGTGCGCGCAACATCGCCTATGTGGGCCCGGACGTGGCGCAGGGCGGTCCGTGGGGCTACCGCCACCAGTTCAACATCGCCGACAGCGGTTTCGGTCTGCGTGCGCCGCGCGTGTGGAACGATCGTGCGGGCGAAGTCGGCCGCACGCTTGACGCGAAGGACTACAACGTCAGGAAGATCTTCGGCGAGGAGGGCGTTCAGATCCTCCATCTCTCCGGCCTGATCGCCGCGATGAGCCCCGAAACGACGAAGTGCTGCCTTGCGCTTGCGAAGGCCGCGAAGAAGTACGGCACGCTCGTGAGCTTCGACCTCAACTACCGTGCGACGTTCTGGAAGGGCCGCGAGGCCGAGCTGGCGAAAGCGTTCCACCAGATCGCTTCCGTGGCGGACATCCTCGTCGGCAATGAAGAAGACTTCCAGCTCTGCCTGGGCTTCAAGGGTCCGGAAGCCGGCGGCAAGGACCTCAAGGGCAAGATCGACTCCTTCAAGGAGATGATCGAGAAGGTCGCCAAGAAGTATCCGAATGCGCAGATGTATGCGACGACGCTGCGCCAGGTCGTCTCGGCCGACCACCATCTCTGGGGTGCCATCGTGCGCGCCGGCGGCAAGTGGTTCGTCGAAGAGCCGCGCGACATCGACGTGCTCGACCGCATTGGCGGCGGCGATGGGTTCACGGGCGGTCTCCTCTACGGCGTGCTCAAGGGTTGGAACGGCGCGAAGTGCGCGCAGTTCGGTTGGGCTTCCGGGGTCATGGCGGCTAGCTCGCTCAACGACTATGCGGAGCCTGCCGACGAGAAGCAGGTGTGGGACGTCTATGCCGGCAATGCCCGCGTGCAGCGCTAAGGCTGAATGACGGTCTTCTCCATCGCGGCGCTTGTCGTCCTGTTTCTGCTTTCGGCGTTCTTCTCCGGCTCCGAGACGATTCTCTTCTCGTTGACCGGGTTGCAGCGTTCGCGGATCCGCGCGCGCAGCGCGAAGGCGGATGCGCGGATCGGTCGCTGCGTCGACGATTCGGCGACGCTGCTCTCCACGCTCCTCGTGGGGAATACGTTCGTCAACTTCGCCATCGCCACCCTGGGCTACGGACTTTTTTCCGATTTGTTTCCGGCTGGGGGGGGACTTGTTGCCGTTCCCGTCATGACGGTGTTCCTGCTCCTCTTCGGCGAAATCACCCCGAAGAGGCTGGCACTGCGCCATGCGGAACATCTGGCGCCTGCCTGCGCGCGCTTCCTCCTGTTCGTGCGCGCGGTCCTGACGCCGTTCAACCAGATTTTCTCGTTGGCGTCGCGCGCCTTTGCGCCGGCCCTGCGGCGCGAACGCCGCGCACTCTCCGACGTCGAGCTTGTATCCGTCCTGGAGGCCGTCTCCGAACAGGGTGGATTCTCCGCCCAGGACGTCGAAATGATCGAAGGCGTGCTGCGCCTCTCCGAACTTCAGGCGAACGACGAGATGACGCCGCGCGTCGACATCGAAGGGCTTGACTCCGACCGTTCGGCTGCCGAGCGGAACGAAACGCTCGCGAAGGCGCGCCATGCCTATTTGCCCGTCTATCGGCGCACGGCCGACGCGATCGAAGGCGTGATCGACGTGAAGACGGGTATCATTGAAGACGCGCTCTTCGTGCCGGAGCAGATCACCCTCGACGATCTGCTTGTCGTATTCGGCAAGAGCCACAAGCCGCTCGCCGTTGTGCTGGACGAATACGGCGGCACGGCCGGCATCATCACGGTCAACGACGTGATGGAGATTGTCATGGGGCCCGGCGTTTTCGCACGGCCGGACGACGAGCCGTCCCTCAAGAAGGTCGGCCGCAACGCCTGGGTCATCGACGGACGCGCCAGCCTCGACGAGATCAACCGCGAGCTGGGGCTCGAGCTTGAAGCCGGCGACGCCGACCGCCTCGCCGGCTGGGTGGCGTTCCACGCCGAGCGCATTCCGCATGTCGGCCAGGCGATCGAGGCGGACGGCTGCCGGGCGACGGTGGTCAAGCGCCGCAAACGGCGCGTCGTGCAGGTCAAGCTCGAAGTGCTGCGCTTCCCCGAGACGGATTCCGACGAGGCGCTTCTCGACGAAACTGACGAGGCGGTGCGGAAAACCGAGGAGGACGAGGCATGACGGTTGCGGTTCTTCTCGTCGTCGCGCTTGTCGGCGCGTTGGTCGTCGCGGGCTTTTGCGCCGGCGCGGAAACGGGCTTCTTCTCGCTCAACCGCGGGCGGATCGTGCATCTTGCCCGTGAAGGCAGTGCGGCGGCGCAAATCGTCGAACAGGCGCTGCGGGACAAGGCGCGCACGCTCACGTGTCTGCTGGTCGGCAACAACCTTGCGAGCGTCGTCTTTTCTTCGGCCTCGGCCGCGTTGGCCGCCCGGGCGTTTCCCGATACGTTCGGCGCCCGCACGGTCTGGGGCTTTTGCGCAGCGCTCACGATGCTGTCGTTCGGCGAATTCCTGCCGAAGCTCTTTTGCTCGACGCGTCCGCTCCGCCGCATGCTCGCGCTCGCGCCCGCGTTCCGCTTTTTTGAGACAGTGATGCGTCCGCTCACGTCAATCGCCGTTTTCATGACGGGGCTTTTCGAGCCGAAGAAGGGGCATGCGCGCGTCAAGGTGACGCCGGACGACCTGCTGCACATCCTTCAAGACCGCAAGGACGGCGTGCGGTTGACCGACTTTGAAAGCGCGCTCATCGCACGCATCCTCGTTCTCCGCAAGAAAGGCGAGGCGGTGACGCCGGAAAAGATTCTCGCCGCGCTCGACGAACCGGAAGGGCACGACGAGCGTTAAAACCAGTGTCGGAATCGCGTCTACCGAAAGGTTGGAAACAAATGGAAGCTTTGAAGGCGACAGGCATCTGCCATGCCTACGGTCAAGGTGGTGAAAAGAAGACGGCTGTGCTGAAGGACTTCGCGCTGGAACTGGCGCCGGGGGCCTTCGAGGTGTTGATGGGGCCGAGCGGCAGCGGCAAGTCCACGTTCCTGCACCTGGCCGCGGGCCTGCTGACGGCGGAGTCCGGCCAGATCTGCATCGGCGGAACGGACGTCACGGCCTTGGGCGACGGGGCGGCCGCCAAGTTCCGCCGCCGCCATGTCGGCGTCGTCTTCCAGAGTTTCAATCTCCTGGATGCCCTGACGGTCGCCGACAACATCGTTCTGCCCGTCAAGCTCGACCACGGCCGGCCTGACGCCGCGCGACTGGCCGTGCTGGTCGAGAAGCTGGGGCTCGCGGGCAAGGAGACGCGCCGTCCGCCGGAACTCTCCGGCGGCGAACGCCAGCGCGTGGCCATCGCCCGCGCGCTTTTCGCCGAGCCCGACATCATCCTCGCCGACGAGCCGACGGGCAACCTCGACGTCGCGGCGGCGAAGGACCTCTGCGCGCTGCTGCAATCCCTCAACCGGGACGAGAAGAGCGCTATTCTCCTCGTGACGCACGATCCCGTCGTCGCGGCGGCGGCCACACGCGTCCATTTTCTCAAAAACGGCAAGATCGCCGCCTCGTTCGACACGAATCACGATCCCGCCGCCATTTCGGCGAAGTACCTTGAAACCTACCGCTAGTGCGTTCCCGTGTCCGCAAGCGTCAGAATGAGGACATTGTCTTGGATTTTGTAGAGGAGAACCCAGTCGTTTTCAACGTAGCAGTCACGAAATCCGGCGAGGTCGCCTACAAGGGCGTCTTCATGACAGCAGAAATTCCTTGAATTTGGCGGGATCGTCGCAATACGGCGCGTTCGGATCGTTTGCCACTTCGTTGGCCTCTCGAACGGCCGCCAATATCCGTTCTCGCTTGCTTTGGCGAGAAATCTTGAAGGGAATCTCACCGGCAGCGAGGCACTTCTTGAAAAAGCAAGTGATGGCGGTAGTCATGTTCATGCCGACATCTTCAAAGAAGTCTTCGGCCTCGGCCTTGAGTGTGTCATCCATGCGGATGGTAAGTGTTGTTGTCATGGCGTTCACCCTTTCTTGTCTTGAAAACGAGTGCATTGTGCCAAAAACCGCGTGCAAACGCAAGGCGGCGTAAAAGAAACGGATTCCAATGGCGGAACAGTAAGGGAAGACGGCGTGATTCATAATCGTCCCATACCCGAGCACTGTCGCCCTCATCGCCGCGTTGCGTTTCGCCGCGTGGCGGGCGGGGTTTCGCGTGGAGAAATGAACCACGGACGTTCACGGACAGGCTTCGCTAACGCTCGCCTTTTGTTGGAGGTTGCCGAGCGTGAGCGTGGCGCGCCTGCCTGCCCGCTGAAGCCCCCATGGAACTTTCACCCGCCGATGTCGGTGATTTCATACTCACCGCAATCTCATTCAGCCTGCCCAGTCTCACGCGTGGCAAAAGGCAAACTGAAACCAAGATTTCGGTGCGTATGAAATCGTGGGTGGAAGAGGCGCAGCGTGGTGGATGTTGGGATTGTGTTGAAATGCGCGAAGGCCCTTTGCCAACCCGCTGAGCTTGGCAAACGGCCGACGGGGAAAGGCCTTGTGGCGAATGCACAGATAAAGTGCAACTCTGAAAACTGAAACTTCCGCTTGTGCGTCAAAGCACGGGCGTAGTATAATATTGCTGTCCAGTTAAAGGTAAAGGGCGGGATGGCCGATCTTTGACATCGGCGGGCGCGGCTCTTCGTGACGCAGCAGTGCGGCGAAGGGTGCATCTCGCGTCCGCCACCGGGCCGAAGCCAAGGGTAGGGTCATGCGTTCCGTCGTCGCTGAAGTTATGGTGGATAAACTCGCGTGACCGAATGGTAGAGCGGTTTCGATGAAACCGCCGCCTCCCGCGGCCTAGGCCAGAACCTCGGTTAAACCGCATGGTGGGGTCACGCGTTCCGCCTTCGCTAAAAGCTATGGCGGATAAGCCCGCGTGACCGCATCGGTAGGGCGGTTTCGACGAAACCGCCGCTCTGAACGCAAATGCGTCAAACCGAGGAACCGGGAAATCCCGAAAGGAACCTGGCACATCTCCCTAACCGCGCAAGCGGCGAAGGAGGAACGTACGCAACAGCATATGACGCTTTGAATAGAAATCGCCAATTTCATGAACTAAAGCGGAGTACGAAGTTGCGCTGCGTGGCAATCCACGTGGGGTGTCTTCTCATCATGTTTTGTCAATGGCGTTTGGCGATGCCTTCAGTAGAACATGAGAATGT
>CADCPA010000251.1 GCA_902803135.1 uncultured bacterium | reverse complement strand
GAACGCGGGAATGGCGTAGCCGCCCTTGACCGCCTTGGCGAACATTTTCTTGGTGTTGACGAGACCAAGCTTCTTGTAGCTGACCATTTGATACCTTCCTTTCATGGGAAAATTGAATTGATATTGTATCATTTTCGGGGGCTTTTGGCAACTGCCCTTTTCGCTGAAATTTCGCAAATTTCGCAAAACGCGCCGTCTTCACGTGAAAAGCGAGGTGAGCGACGGCACGAAGGACGGGAACGACTCATTCAGGATCTCGGCCCCCTCGACTTCGACCGGTACGCGGAGACCGCACAGCGCCAGGGACATCGCGAGGCGATGGTCGCCGTTCGCGCGGGCCGTGCCGCCCTTCAGCGTGCCGCCCGTCACGGCGAAACCGTCATCAAACGCCTCGACCTCGGCGCCGAGCGCGCGCAGCTGCGTGACGATGGCCGCGATGCGGTCCGTCTCCTTGAACCGCAGCTCCTTCGCCTCGCGCACGACCGTGCGTCCTTCGGCAAAGGCCGCCGCAACGGCGAGGGCGGGAAATTCGTCGATCGACCGCACGACCAGATCGCCCTGGACGGACACGGCCGCGAGCGGATGCGCGACGAGCGTGACGTCCGCCACCGGCTCGCCCATTTCCAGACGTTCGTTCGTACGGACGATCTGCGCGCCCATCTGCGCCAGCACGTCGAGAATGCCCGTACGCGTCTCGTTCACGCCGACATTCGCAATCGTCACCTCGCTGCCCGGCACGAGCGCCGCCGCCACGAACAGGAACGCCGCCGACGAAATGTCGCCCGGCAGACGCGCCTGGAGCGGCCGGAGGGCGGTTCCGGCGAGCGGCGCGACGACGGACGTCCGGCCGTCGTCCCGGATCGACGCGCCCATGGAATTCAGCAGACGCGCCGTGTGGTCGCGCACGGGGCCCGGCACCGTGAAGCGGCTCGCCGCAGACGCGCCGAGGGCGGCGATCTGCAGACAGCTCAGCACCTGGGCGGACGCCACGGGCACGGCGTAGTCGACGGGCTTCAAGCCCGCCGGCGTCGTATGAAAGGCCATCGGCGCGCGCCCCTCCGTCGTCTCGACGGCGACGCCCATCTCGCGCAGCGGGTCCGCAATGCGGTTCATCGGCCGCTTCCGAAGTCCGTCGCTGCCGTCGAGCGTGGCCGCCGTGCCCGTTCCCGCCAAGGCGCCGGCCAGCAGGCGAATCGTCGTCGCGGAATTGCCGCAGTCGGCCGTCGCCCCCGCGTTCGGGAAGGGACGGAACCCGTTGCCCTTCAGCGTCAGCACGCCGTCTTCAAGCGACGAGGGCACGCCGAGCGATTCCAGCGCGCCGCGCATCGCGCGCGTGACGCCGCTATCCGGATAGTTTTCAACGACGCTCGTCCCCTCGGCCAGGGCGGCAAACAGGGCCGCGCGATGGGCGAGGGACTTGTCGCCCGGCACCGCGAGCGCGCCCTTCAGGGGCGTAGAGGCGACAGGGAGGGACAGATTCATGAAACGGCTTCAGTTCCTCTTGATGGTTCCGAGGCGCTGGCCCGCGTACTTCTGCTCGTGGATGGGCCGCCACCACCAATCGTTGTCGAGGTACCACTGCACGGTCTCGCGGATGCCCGTATCGAACGTGCGCGCGGGCTTCCAGCCCAGCTCGGTCATGAGCTTCGTCGGATCGATCGCATAGCGCAGGTCGTGGCCGGGACGGTCCGCGACGAAGGCAATCAGCGATTCGTACTTCGACCCGTCGGGACGCGGACGCAGTTCGTCGAGGATACGGCAGACGGTCTGCACAACCTCAAGGTTGGTGCGCTCGTTGTGTCCGCCCACATTGTAGGTTTCGCCCGGTGCGCCCTTCTCGTTCACGAGGCAAAGCGCCGCCACATGATCGTCCACATAGAGCCAGTCGCGCACGTTCGCGCCCTTCCCGTAGACGGGGAGCGGCTTGCCGTCGAGACAGTTGAGGATGATCAGCGGAATGAGCTTTTCCGGGAAATGGTACGGGCCGTAGTTGTTCGAACAGTTCGTGATCAGCGTCGGCAGGCCGTAGGTGTCGGCCCAGGCGCGCACGAGATGGTCGCTCGCCGCCTTGGAGGCGGAATACGGCGAATGGGGCGAATACGGCGTCTTCTCGGTGAAGAACCCGGTCTCGCCCAGGGTGCCGTAGACTTCGTCCGTCGAAATGTGCTGGAAGCGAAACGCCTCCTGGGCATCCGCCGAAAGCGTGCGCCAATAGCCGAGCGCCGCCTGGAGGAGATTCGCCGTACCGGTCACATTGGTGCGGATGAACTCGCCTGGACCGTCGATCGAGCGGTCGACATGGGATTCGGCGGCGAGGTGGAAGACGGCGTCGGGGTGGAACGCGGCAAACGCCGCCGACATCCGCTCGACGTCGCAGATGTCCGCCTTCAGGAAGAAGAGGCGGCGGGGGGCGGTGAAATCGAGCGCCGCGACTTCGGACTGGATATCCGCCGCCGGATCGAGTCCGACCTCCTTCAGCGACTCCGGCACGCCGGCATAGGTCAACTTGTCGACGACCAGGACCGTCGCCTCGAGGTCGCGCACCAAATGGCGCACGAGGGCGGAACCGATGAAACCGGCTCCGCCTGTGACGATGAAGCGCTTAGTCATCATCGACCAGATCCGAACGCTCCTGCGCGCTCTTCGAAGGCGGAAGATCCGACGTCTTCTCCGCGGCCTTCACGACGATCGGCTTTTGCTCCGGATGGATTGCAAGCGGTTTGTCGTCGGCCGGCTTCGGATGGACGGCCAAGGGCTTGTCGTCGGCCTTCCGGGCCGCGGCCTTCCCGTCCGCCGCCTTGCCGTCGGCCTTCTTGGCGCCGTCCTTGCTCCTGAGCGGCGCATACGGCGAGTAGGGCGCGTAGGGACGGTAGCTGCCACCGTAGGCGCGGTAGCCGCCATAACCACCGTAGCCGCCGTAGCCGCCGTAGCCGTAGCCATAGGAGTGGCCGCTCTGCGAGAAGGCGTTCGACGAACCGATCTCGACGTCGTTGACGACGATGCCGATGACCGTCGCGCCCGATTCGCCGAGCTGGCGGGCCGCGTGCTGAATCGGCTTGAAATGCGTACGGTCGGGGCAGCACATGATCATGACCGAGTCCACCATCGACGCGAGCGTCATCACGTCGCCCACGATGCCGAACGGCGGCGAGTCGATGATGATGCGCTCGTAGTTCGCGCGCGCCCACTTGAAAAAGTCCGGCACGATCTGCGAACCCATGACCGACGCCGGGTTCACGTTGTCCGGCGGGAGCGAACCGATGACGTCCAGATTGTCGACGCCGCTGACCTGCGTCAGCGACGCGAAGTCGCGGGCGCCGTCCTTGCGCGACAGGTAGGGCGAGAAGGAGTGGGCCTTGTCGAGGCCCTTCAGACCCCACACGCGCGCAAGTCGCGG
>CADCPA010000250.1 GCA_902803135.1 uncultured bacterium | reverse complement strand
GCGAAGTCGTCAACGCCGCCGGCGAACGGCTTGGAGTAGCCGCCGGTGCCGTCCTGCCCGATGTAGAACGGGGACCCCGACGCGACCATGCCGTTGGCGAGGACGCCCGACGCCCAGTGAAGCGTCCCGTCGCTGCGTCCCTGATAGACCGTGAACACGCCGTCCTCCGAACGCGTGACGGCGTAGAACGTCCAGAGCGACGCGCCCTCAGTCGGGAACGGATAGACGTCCAGCCGGGTTCTGCCATCGCCCACGTTGAGCCCCGCGCCGGCGTGAGTTCCTGAGACGTTGCTCCACTGCGCCTGTTTTCTCGCCGTGAAGATCACGCCCGCGCTTGTCGTGCCCGTGCCGCTCCAGCTCTTGTTGCCGAAGATCACCGGGTCGCCGCTGGGATCGGCGAACTTCGCCCACACGACCGCCGAGAAGCTCTTGCCGCCGTCCTCGAACGAAAGCGCCTGCGAACCGTCGAGCTTCAGGCTTGAACCTGACGGAATGTCGAGGAACTGGCCGACGAAACCATTGGCCGTGACGGCAGGCGAGCCGTTTGCCGACGGTGCGACCGCGCTGGCGGCGATCTGGTTTGAATAGTCCACGTTGAAAGGCAGATACACGGCAAGGCCGTCGTTCAGGGTGCGCGTGGAGGCGGCGACGGCGGACGTGTCGCGGCGCGTCGCCTCCAGGTCGGGCACGGTCACGCCGAAGTGCGCGAGCACGGTCGCCGCGACGTCGAAGTTGTGCGAAACGCCAGGTATGCGTCCGGGCGCGACGTCCGTGCCGCAGATTACCACTGGCACGGTGTCCGCCTGGCTGCCGGCTGTAATCTGCCCATGGTACTTGTTGTAGCCGCCGTGGTCGGAGACGACGCAGACGAGCCAGCTCTCCTCCGCGAAAGTCTGGCGCGAGGCGATGGCGTCGAGGCACGCGCCGATGGCTGCGTCTGCGGCTGCGAGCGCGGCGCGGTAGACGGCCGTGTATGGATAGTAGGTGCCGGCGTGCCCGGCGTGATCGACGTCGTCGAGGAAGAACAACGTGGCGTCCGGAGCGTCCGCCGCGGCGAGGCGGGCTGCAACGGCGGCCGTGTTCCCGGCGTCCGTGCCGCCGAGAAAGGTCACGCCTTCGGCAGGGGCGAGGTTGGCGTCCGGCTCCCACGTGTAGGCGAAGAGCGCGGACGCGCCCGCCTTCGCGTCCACGACGCGCTTGAGCCATGTCGGCTTTGCGGAGAACACGCCGCCTTCAAGCTGGGAGTTCGACGTAAGCCCGTGCGTCGCCGGCGTGTAGCCCGTGGCGATGGAGACGTGGTTGGGGGCGGACGACGGCGCGGAGCCGGGCGTGATCTGCCCGGTGAGCGACCATGCGGTCTTGTAGCCCGCCCGCCACTTGCCGGCGCGAAGGCGCTCGAGATTCGGCATCTCGCCGGACTCAACGGCGTCGGCGCGAAGGCCGTCCACCATGATCACAAGCGCCATCGGACGCTTCTCGCCGTTCGCCAATGTCTGCAATGCCGCTGCAAGGCAGACACAAAGAGCGAACATCATTTTTCTCCACTGAGTAGAAGTCATTAGAACTTTCCCAATTGAGTGGTAGCCTAACCTGTTTCAGCGTATCATACCGTGCGGGGAAATTCAATATGCATTCTGCGGGAATCGATCAGTCGCAGTGAAATCCGTTGCCATCGCTTTGCCGGATGTGCCGAGCGAGGTCAAAGGTCGAACCGCAATGACGAGCGTCTTGCCGCCCGGCAGTTCCGACTTGGGGATTTCAAGCGTCGTCATGCCGCCGTTCGGTTCGTGCCCGATTCCCATGTTGCACCCCGTCGCATACACGGCCTTGCAAAGTTTCTTGTCCGGATCGTCGCCCGTCACCTCCACCTCATACGCATAGACGCGCGTATCGGGATTGCCGTCGGCAAGGGGTATTTTCACACGGAGACGCGGAGTCGCGGAGGGAGGGAGTGTTGTCCTTGCGGGATTGTTGTCCTTGCCAGTTCCAATTTCCGATTGGCCATTGGCAACATCGGTCTTGGCAACATTTTCACACGGACAACATTCAACTGACAGTTTCGCCCCTTCGCGGAATTGCGGCTCGCCAATGGCCTTCTTCAATTCGTCCTTCAAGAACGGATGCCTCCCCGTTCCCCGTTTCCCATTCCCCGTTCTCCAATTCAGCGGCATCACCCAGTCCGCGCCAAGACTTGCAGCGCCGTGCGAAAACTCGCGCCGTTCGATGACCATCATGTCATCGTAAAGGCGCACCACATATCCCTGCCGCCCCCTGCCGATGTTCTCAGCTTCGCGTCCTTCAAGTTTGGCCTTGCTGATGTAGCCATCGCCCACGAGCGCAGTACATCCCCGCGGTTCGCACGACGCGCACTGGATGCAGGGGAGCGTTCCGTAATAGAGAGAAGGAATGTTCCAGTTTGCAACACTCCAGTGGTTGTGCCCAAAGAACGAAACGGCGTTGCGGTGGGAGCAAACGGCCTTGCGCAGCGGCGCCAGCGGCCGCGCGTGCGTGAGGAAGAAAAACGGTTTGGAGCCCTCGTCAAGACGGCAAGGCGCGGCGGACGTGTTGATCAGGTTCGAAAGTTCCTTGTCCTCAACGCCCCAGTTGCGCCCGAAGAAGTGATAGCCCTTCACTTCCTTGTGCCAAACATTTGCATACGGCTCGCCCCAGATGCGCTCCCAGTTTGCCGCCATGTCGGTTGCGAGAACGTGTTTCGCACGTTTCTCCTCGTCAGGATAGCGTGTTTTCACGAAATCGCCGTAACCCGCGCCGTCCCTGTCGTGGTTGCCGGTGACGAACAGTTTGACAGGACCCTTTTTGCCGAACACCTTGCGCCAGACGTTCGCGTGGAACTTCATTTCCTCCACCTGTCCCCTGTGCGCCATGTCGCCGCAATGCGCCACAGCGTCGACATTCTGCTTCTTGAAGTATTCAAGCGCGGCGGCGAGGTACTTGTCCGGCCAGTTCGCCCCGATTCCGTTGCCCTTGTTCGCAGTCCGCAGATGCGTGTCGCTGATGACGCCAAATACGAGATTCGGCTTGCCGCCGTGCTTCCAGCCGGGCGGGGCCGCAAACAGCCGCCACCCGCCCAAACCGAATGCCGCCGTACCAGACAAAAATCCGCGTCTTGATAGTTTCATCATTTCACCGCCAGTCCACAACGTCCGCCCGGCGCGAGGCGGGCGTGACGACGAGATTCTTCACTTCACCGTTCTCCACGCGGCCCTCGACCGTGGTGTTGTACGGCGCGTGGAGCTTGAAGTCGCAGTTCCAATCCTTCGGCCACGCGGGCACGAGGAATATCTTCTTCCCCTCGTACTGCATGAGCATCGACTGGATCGTGTTCTGGAACACGCCGCCCTCGTCCTGGTCTGGACACCAGTCGAAGTTCGGCCCCCAGTACGCGGGCCAGCGGTAAGTCTTCTTCGAGTGCGTGAGCGCACGGTCCGCGATGTGTTCCCGCACCTCGTCCGTCATGCCGAGATAGGCGGCGTTCAGCTCGTCCTGCGCCCACCCGAAGTACAACTTGTGGAAGCGGCCGTCGCGGTACGTCCGCCGGCCGATCTCCGCGTTCGGTTTCTCGAACGAGCAGAGCCTAAACGGAAACACGCAGTAGAGCTCCGGCGTTTCGCAGTTGTTGTGCGACGCGAACTTCTCGCCCGGCGCGAACACGACGCCGCCGTCGTCGAGTGTCCGCACGGGCAGGTCGGGGACGCGCGAGCGGATGCGCGTGAAAAGTTCGCGGTCGCCCGGTTCGAGCGCCGAATCGGGCAGCGTCAGCAGAAGATCCGTCACGCGCGTCAACCCAGCGACCTCCGTCATCGGATTCGTGCAGTCCCACCACGTCTCGGCGGCCTGTGCAGGATTCATGTGATAGCGTCCGTTGGCGTCGAGCGCGTAATGCTCGTCGAAGTAGCGCACGTACTCGCGGACTGCGGGCAGGGCCTTTCCCCTGAACCACGCGTCGTCCTGCGCATACTGCCAGTAGCTGATCGCCAGAAGGGAGATTTCCAGCTGCCCGAGCCATTCGTACTTGTGGTATCCGCTCGCCTGCAGCTTGTCCGCGCGGTCTTTCCACTCGCCGACAGGCCCATACGATCCGATGAAGTGGTCGCCCCACGGCTGCATGCATTCGGGGAAGTACGCACCGCCGTGGCCGAGGTACTTGCGCGTGCGCCTCACGTTGAAGTCGAGCAGACCGAGATACATCCTGAAGAGCGGCTGGAGCATGTCGAGGTCCCCGGCGGCGAACATCGGATAGTACGGCAGACGCGTGTTCTGCCACCAGTAGCCGCTGCCCCAGCGACGGTAGTCGGGATCGCCCTTGTACGAGATGGTGAAAATCGAGCCGTTGAAGCGGATCGGGAGGCGTCCGCGTCCGGCGCACGCGGTGAGGTAGCGCTGCGCGGCGTAGGCGCGCGTGACGGCGGC
>CADCPA010000249.1 GCA_902803135.1 uncultured bacterium | reverse complement strand
CGCATCTTCGCGTCGAACGGCCTGCTGGGCGTCAACATCCAGGGCGGCACCCTCAGGGGCGTCGACAAGTTCGGCATCGTGAGCCCCTGGGCCGCGAACGTGCTCAAGCGCAGCCAGAACCAGAACATCAACGCGCGCGTCCCCTCGGGCGGCACGATCCGCGACCACATCATCTACTACGCGATCGATACGGATATGGACGGCATCGTCGAGGCGAAGGTCTGCGGCGAGAGCGTCCGGGTGCGTGCGAACGCCATCGCGTGGTGCGCGGGCGCCGACGGCAAGCTCGGCACCTCGTACCACAAGCGGACGAAGGAAAATGCCGACAACGTCTACAGCTGGCGCCGTAATCAGGAGGTTCGCGACAAATGAAAAAGAGCATTCGCAAAGGTTTCACCATCGTTGAAATGCTGATGGTGATGGGCATCATCGCCGTGCTGCTGGGCCTTGTCTCGACGGCGGCCATGACTGCCATCCGCCACGCCCGCGACCGCAAGGCCTCCGCGTGCCAGCAGATTCTCCAGGCCGGCATCGCCACCTACCGCTCCCAGATGGGCGAATGGCCCGGCGTCCTCAAGAGCTGGTCGGAAAACGGCATGCCGAACAGCTCCCGCAACCGCGAACTGACCCAGTCCGAATACGATGCGGTGATTTCCGCCGTCGTCAAGGAGTCGGTCAACCAGTCGGGCACGCCGATGATGGACGTGACGGGCCTCATCGTCGCCCCGAAGGGGAGCAACGGCAGCTGGGGCATCGAGTTCCGCGAAGCCGTCAAGAAGCAGAAGCGGCACGGCGGCACGATCAAGATTTCCGACATGGCGTTCGGCTACCAGCCGACCGGCGGCGGCTTCCGGCGCTTCAAGATTTCCTACAACGCCGATTCCGACAGCGTCACGGTCTACAAGTAAGGGCGGGGTTGCCACATGAACCGGAAAAACTCCTTTTCGTCAAGGGCGCTGCGGGCGGGCTTCACGCTGGTCGAGCTGATTGTCGTGATCGGCCTGATGGCGATGCTGGCCACGGTTTCGACCGGCGGCTACTTCGCCGTGCAGCGCGGCATGGCCGCGCGCGGCGCCGTGCAGGATACGGCCTCGCTCGTGCGCTTCGCCATGCAGACCTGCCTGATCGACCAGGTGCCGACGGCGGTGCTGTTCATGAACTTCCGTTCCGACAGGGCCAACAACGGCGGCGACGCCTACGGGCGTGCCATCGCGATCCGCATGACCGGCCGCATCTCCTACGTCGCGAGCGGCGGTCAGACGGCCCAGGGCGGAACCGTCTCCGGCGGCATGCTGGTGGACGAATTCGCCGACTGGAACCAGTCGTTTACCCATGAAGCCGCGACGGGGCCGCGTGCGCTGAGCACGCGCATCTACCGCATGCAGAGCGAAAGCGAACTGAAGAGCGGCATCCGCAAGTGCAGCTCGCTCATGTACAACTGGGTCGGCATCGCGTCGCTCGACCGTTTCAACGCGGAGTACATGATCGGCGCCCAGACGAAGGTTGAAGACTGGTGCGCGGCCCACGGCCGCACGGAGAACCAGGGCACCGGCGAACCGTTCTCCACCTACAAGAACGGCAATGCCTACCGTTGGGGGCTTCCGTTCCACCAGAGCAACGACGGCCTCGCCGTTTCCGGCTGGAAGATCGGCGATGCCTACGGCACGCAGATTGCCGAGTTCACGCTGCCGAAGAACTACATTTTCGGCACGAAGGCTCCGCAGAGAACCGACACGGAGCCGGCCTCTCCGGCCGCGCTCGTCTTCTGGCCCGACAAGGTCACCAGTTCCTCCGACTACGAGTTTTCGACGCAGGAAATCACGATTTCCCAGCTGAACGACATCGAAGGCAAGGACATCTCCACCGTCGGCAAGGTCAACCGCGAATCGCTGAAGGACGAGCCCTGAGGCCCTCCGGCGCTCCAAGAGCTGAAGGTTTAACACACTATGAAACTTCATCTTCCCAAGAAGCTGGGCTTCACGCTGATGGAAGTCAACCTGGCCGTGTTCATCATGGCCGCGGGCGTGCTGGCCATGGTCTCCCTCTATCCGCTCGGCTACCGCGAGGAACAGCAGAGCGTCGACGACGTCAAGGCCGCGGCCTATGCCGACGCCGTCTTCAACCAGATCGCCGGCGCGCTTTCGGCCCGCAACCTGACGTGGCAGGAATGGGAGACGAGCGTGCGTTCGGCCGTCAACGCGACGGGTGCGTCCGTGGGCAGCAAGAACGGCGGCTGGGCCAAGTTCTGCGACACCTCGAAGGGCTATGCGCCGAAGAAGAAGGGTGAGATCAACTCGATTTCCCGCCAGGTCTTCCAGGCGCTTACGAGCAAGGCGTCCAAGGCGGGCGGCAGCGGCAAGTGGCCGGTCGACTCCGACCTGACCACCGGCCTCGTGGCCCAGTGGGGCATCATGAGGCTCGGGAAGGGCAATTACCAGGAAGACCATTCGCGCGTGACGCTGAGCATGCGCGTGGCCCGCAATTCGGGCGCGCTGTTCTCGCAGCCGATCTTCCTGACGGAAATCCACTTCCAGGGCGACCAGATGGAGAAGAACAATGGCAAATAAGGTCACACGTTTGACGCGGGGCGGCTTCACCCTGCTGGAAATGCTCGTGGCGTCGCTGCTGCTGGGCATGCTCGTGACGATTCTCACGATGGTGTTCAACGCCTCGTCCATCGCCTGGCGTACGGGCAAGGCGGGCATTTCGCAGCTGTCCTCCATGCGTCGCCAGCTCGCGCTGGCCGAGAACCGTGCGGACAATTTCCTGCCGTGCATCGACGCGAAGAAGGGCTCCACGGACGGCGTCGTCGAAAGCGCCTGGAAGCCGGACGGCACGATTCGCACGCGGGCCGTGTCGAAGTTCTCGGGCGACAACGGCTTCACCGCCCCGTCCTTCAACGACTTCAACAGCGCGAAGAGCACGTTGAATCCCCCGTCTTGGGTCGAGTTCACCTGCTCCGCGTCGATCAAGATGGGACAGTCGGCCTCCTACGTCGTCGGCGTCCTGTCCTACGGGCCCGACGGCGAACGGGATACCGAGGACGATATCAGCACGTGGCCGCTGGAGGTGGAATGACCATGACGGCAAGAACGATTAAATCCGGTTTTACGCTGGTCGAGCTGATCGTCGTGGTGGCGATGATCATGCTCCTGGCGGCGGCGTTGACCTCGTCGATCTCGGGCGCCAACAAGCGGGCCAAGATCCAGGCGTGCATCACCGAGGCGCAGGAAATGACGAACGCCATCCTCGCCTACGAAAACTACGCGCCGGACCATGAGCTGAAGGAGATGGACGACCAGGTCGCGACGAAGTCGTCGGTCGGCTTCATTCTCGGCGACGGCAAGAACGCCCTCAACAACGGCAAACTCCCGATTCTCTTCCGCGGTGCGGTGTCGCCGGGCGGCGAGATCCGCGACCCCTGGGGCCGTCCGTATCGCGTGACGATCCGCCATGGCGTGATCAAGCCGAAGGACAAGGGCAAGAACACGCTGGGAAGCTTTGTGGTGTTCCCGAACTACAATCGCCGCCCCGCCGACGAAGTGGAGCCGGAAAATGAATAAGGTGAGTTTCATGACCAATACGCGTAAAGGCAGCGCGCTCCTGATCGTGATCGGGTTTCTCTCGTTCATGATCGTTTCCGCCGTCTCGTTCTCGATCTACATGCGCGCGGAGCGTCTCCCGTCCTCGGCCCTGCGCCGTACGGTCGCCACGCGCCAGCTGGCCAAGGCCGCGCTGGCCGAGGCGATTTCCCGCGTCGACGACGCCGTGCGCGGTTCCCCGTTCCCGGGTCTCAACGACCAAGTCACCCGTGGCTATCAGCCCCGCGGCGACATGGAGAACCATTGGGAAGGCGACCGCGTGTTCATGCCGCCGAACAACGAGTACAGCGGCAACGAGCGCCGCTACGCGCCGGCGCCGCAGACGGTCAGCGTGATGACGCTGGAAGGCCTTGGCTATGTGCCGCCGCCGCTGGTGAACGACGCGCGCTTCCTCGGCCGTTCCACCTGGACGGCTTCGTGGCAGAATCTGCCGTATGACGCGGGCCGCTTCGCATTCATCGCGCTGAACGTCTCCGACTTCTTGGACGTCAACCGCCTGTACGCGAACAAGCCGCGCTCCTCGAATGCCGACGGCCGCATTTCGCTGTCCTACCTCCTCGATCCGAATTTCCGTCCGATGAGCAACGGCACGTCGGGCGAGAGCTCGAGCGTGGACGGATTCAGCGCGGGCAACCTCAAGCAGTTCGACCAGCGCGTCCACGAGCAGCGCGAAGGCGGCAACGACAAGAATCCGGTCGGCAAGGACGCCCCGTTCGTGTCGATGCTGGACTACCAGCTGAGCCTCAAGCAGGGGCTTTCGGGCCTCCTGCCCTCGATGTTCTACAACTGGATCGACCAGTCCGGCGCCGACCGCCTCTACTATACGGCGGGCGGCAACGAGCTGGTCTGGGCCGGCCGCCAGCCGTTCGTGACCGATTCGGTCGCCACGAACGAGGAATGGGATGTCGACATCGCCTACTATCAGGCGCCCACGGGCAAGAAGCAGAAGGGCCAGCCGTTCGACAAGGAAGTCACGCAGGACTCGATGTCCTTCATGCAGGTGAACGCGAAGGCCGCCAGTTCGAAGTTCTTCACGCCGCTCTTCAACGGCAAGGGCGGCTCGACGATCAAGTTCGCCAACGGCCTCCAGTCGATCTCGATGTTCGCGGCGACGATGTTCGACTATCTCGACCACAACGACATCCCGCTGTCGCTTGCCTGGCCGTGCGTCGAACGCGTGCCGAGCATCGCGTCGATCGAACCCGCCTTCCAGTTCAACATCCCGGCCATCGCCGAGGATAAGAAGGGCACGACGTCGACGTGGAACTTCGATCCCAACCAGTGGCTGCAGGCCGGCATGCTGAGCACCACCTGGGTGTTCCCGTACAAGCGCAACGAGGCGGACCGCAACGACACCTTCAAGGCGCAGGCGGTCATGCGCGTGTTCCTCGCGCCGGACGGACTCACCCTCCGCGCCGCCGAAGGACTCGGCATGGTGCTTCGTCCGCAGAAGGATGCGGACTGGACGGGCAAGGCCGATCTGTTCTCGCTGAACAACCTCAAGAACGTCTTCTGCCTGACGTTCGTGCTCGGCGACCAGAACATCGCGCTGAAGAACAACGTGAAGGTTGAAGACGAGGCCGGCGGCGAAGCCCAGTTCCCCGTCAATATCGGCGGCTTGGGCGCGGCGACGCAGATGCCGCTCGTCACGCGCACGACGACGGAGGACCCGAAGACGCATCAGAAGATCGAAAAGTACACGATCAACGTCTCGCCGCTCGACCTCAAGGGCCAGGCGATGTTCCCGGTCGGCACGGAAATGGACAAGTCCGCGTTCGACGCGCTCGCCGGGACGCAGCTTCGCCTCTACACGGCGGTGTGGGTGCGCATCCTCAACGGCGACAACAAGGTGGTGGACATGGTTCCGGCCGTCATGGAAGACGACATGGCCTACAACGGCGGCAACAGCCAGGTTCCGGCGCTCTCGGAATATCTCCTCCAGGCGACGGACGGTCCGCTGATCCGCTTCAAGGGCAGTGTGGGCTTCTCCTTTGCGGGCATGGTCAGCGGCGGGGCCGCCGGCGGCCAGGTCACCTGGGAGCCGACGGCGTTCAGCACGGTCGACCCGCGTTTCAACTGGGCTCCGGAAGACTGGTACGCGACGGATTCCGTCAAGAACTTCACGGCTTGGCTTGACAAGACGACCGCCTATCTCAACGGGGGCGCCGCACGCAACTTCGGCTGCGACCGCGACATCTTCTGCGCTGTGTCCAACCAGGGCTTTCTGCAGTCGCTGGGCGAGTTCGCCTTCCTGCCGCGCCTGACGGACATCGACAATGCCGGCGTTCCGCTCATGGCCGTGCGCCAGGCGGCGGGCGGCTATGACGGCGTCGTGCGCACGCAGCCCCAGGATATCGCGAACCGCCGCTGCGCCTGGTGCTCCTACGAGATGAGCTGGGAAGTCTACGAAGCGCTCAACCAGTGCGGCATCGGCCGCTCCACGTCGCGCGAATGCCTTGTCAATCCCTATACGCCGAGCCGCGACATCTTCATGGCGGCCCTGGCGAACACCCCGTGCGACTACTGGGCCGCCGGTGCGGCGCTTGACGACGAGAACAAGCTCAAACAGACGTTGGGCGACACGCAGAACACCCCGGTCATCAACGATGCGGTGGAGGGCCTCCAGTACGCGTTCTGCGAAAACAAGAGCAAGAGCGGGCAGTCCCGTCTCCGCTACAAGGAACTCGACCAGATCGCCCGCGTCCTGCAGAGTACGCTGCGCAACGAGGCCAACATTTCCGAAGGCGCGACGCATGTGGGAAGCAAGTTGGCCGCCGACGCCTGGAAGTACATCTGGGACGAGAAGCTCAACTGGTTCGACTACGGCAACAACCCCGAGAACTTCCTGGGCGTGACGCTGGATGAACCGCTGTACGGCATCGACCGCAAGTTCCTCTACTCCTACTGGCGCGACTGCTTCGCCGACCAGCAGCAGCTGTTCCTGATCTTCGTGCGTGCCGAATCGAGCGCCATCGGCGGTCCCGGCGAAGGCACGCCCGGCCAGAAGGGCGCCCGCGCCGTTGCGCTCGTGTGGCGCAACCCGGTGCCGACGATGGACACGGGCACGGGGTCCGACGGGCGCATCGGCGACAACAGCACCGCGTGGATCGACGATCGCCGTCCCCACCAGACGCGCATACTCTTCTACCGTCAGCTTGACTAAGGGCCTGCCATGTCCAGTTTGAGCAAAGTTCAAGAAGAGGCCGTCGCCTCCTGGTTCGCCGCCGGCGCTTCCCTCGATGAAATCCAGAAGCGCCTGCGTGCCGAATTCGATGTCCACATGACGTATCTCGACCTGCGCCTGCTCGTCGCCGAGCTGCCGCAGCCCGTCGAGGCGGAGCGCGAGCCGCCGCGGGCGCCGAAACCGGCCCCTGCGCCTGTCGAGCCGCCGTCCGCTCCGGACGAGCCGCTGCCGGCGGGCGACGGTCCGCGCGCGACCTCCGAGCCGCCTGCGGCCGGACCGCATCGCTCCGATCTCGATGCGCCCGACGCCGCCCCGGACGCCTCGCAGCCCGACGTCGTCGTGGAGCTGGACGCCCTCATGATTCCCGGAACCATCGCCAGCGGCGACGTCACGTTCTCGGACGGCAAGAAGGGCAAGTGGTACGTCGACCAGCAGGGACGCCTCGGCCTCGGCAATCTGCCGGAGGGCTATCGTCCCTCGCCGACGGATGCGAGCCTCTTCCAGACCCGTCTGATGGAGCTCCTCCGGTCCCGCGGCATGTGCTGAGCGTTCCGAACGCGAATCCGCGGGAGAAGGGACTACGCGATCAGTTCGTCGAAGCGGGCCTTGGAGGCGGTCTCGATTTCCGCAAAGAGCGAGGTGCCGTGGCTGTCCATGCCGACCACGCAGCGGAAGTCTTCGACGAGGAATTCCCAGCACGCTTCGGCGGCGCCGAAGGTGTCGAGGAAGTAGACGTTCGGCACGCGGCGGATTGCCTGTGCGGTGACGGCGGCCGCTCCGCCGACCGCCTGGAGATAGACGGCGCCGAAACGTTTGCAGGCGGCCAGCACGCGCGCGTTCATGCCGCCCTTGCCGATGATGAGACGCACGCCTGTCCGCTCGATGAAGGCGGGTTCGTAGGGGTTCTCGCGCACGCTCGTGGTCGGACCGCCCGCCACGACGCGCCACTTGTCGCCGTCGGGGGAATCCTTCACGGGCACGACGACGGGGCCGCAATGGAAGAGCGCGCCGTCGCGGAAGTCGACGGGCAGCGCGCCGCCGTCCGCAAAATGCTTGTGGAAGCGGTCGCGCCCCGTCCAGATCTTGCCGTTGACGCTCACGACGTCGCCCGCCTTCAGCGCGCGCACCGCCTCTTTGGTAAAAGGATAGTCCAGCCTGATCATGTTCGCCTCGTCGAATCTAAATTCTCAACACGCCCCGCCGTGCGGCCCAGCACATGTAGGCGACGGTGACGAAGAAGCTGGCGGGGAGGCGCGGACGCGAACCGATCTTGACGGCGAGCAGGGTGGTCTTGCCGCCGAGGCCCATCGGTCCGATTCCCAGCGAGTTGGCTTCCGCGAGCAGGCGCTTCTCGAGCCGGGCAAGGCGCGGATCGGGGTTGACGTCGTCCAGGGCGCGAAGCAGCTGACGCTTGGCTTCCTCGAAGCCGCCGGCGCGGTCGCCGCCGATGCACACGCCGAGGAAGCCGGGCGCGCAGCCGAAGCCCTGCGCCTGCTGCACGGCGGACAACACGCATTTGCGCACGCCTTCGAGGTCGCGTCCCGCCCCGAGCGTCGCGTCGGGAAGGGAGAACTGGCGGCTCATGTTTTCGCTGCCGCCGCCTTTCATGATGAGGCGGATGCACGGTTCGCCGTCGCCGGCCGGCACGTAGTGCACGACCGGCGAGCCGGGGCACACGTTCGAGTCGATGGAGCCGCCGCCGATCGCGTCGATCGTGTTGCGGCGCAGCCAGCCCTGTCCGCTCGCGTAGGCGACGGCCTCGTTGAAGGCCGCGCGCGGCGCCTTGCGCCGCAGACGTTCGTCCACGAAGAAGGTGAGCGTGCCGGTATCCTGGCACACGGGCGTGCCGGCGGCGCGGGCGAGGACGACGTTCTTGAGAATCGTATCGAGCACCATGCGGGCGCTCGAGCCCCTGGTTTCGCGGCGAAGGGCCTTGCGAATCGCCGTTTCGGCGTCGGGCGGGAGCGAGCTGGAGGTCGTGTGGACGAGCTCGGCGATCTGTTTGACGACCGGCTTCATGTCACTTTCCCAGTTCGGCGGAGCGGTCCGCGGCGGCCTTGAGCGTCCGCGCGACGATCGTCGTGAAGTCCGAGGCGCGCATCACGTCCATGCCTGCGGCGGTGGTGCCGCCGGGCGTCGCGACGCCGGAGATGAAGGCTTCGAGGTCGGCACCGCTCTGGCGCAGGTACGCGGCGGTGCCGAGCATCGTCTGCTCGGCGAGGAGGCGCGCCGCGTCGGCGGGCAGGCCGAGGGCTTCGCCGCCGGCCGCCATGGCCTGCTCCATGTAGGCGAAGAAGGCGGGTCCGCTGCCGGAAAGGGCGGTGACGGCATCGAAATTCCTTTCGGGCAGCACGACGGTGCGTCCGGCCGCGTTGAGTATCTTCGCGACCTTCCTGACGTCGGCGGGCGTGGCGTTCTTCGCGGGGCAGATCGCGCACATGCCTTCCTTCGCGCGCAGGGCGAGGTTCGGCATCACGCGCACGAGGCGCACCTCCTTGCCGAGGGCCTTCTTCAGCGTGGCGAGCGACTTGCCGGCGGCAATCGAAACGACCAGCGTCCGGGCGGTGAGGAAAGGTTTCACTTCGGCCGCGAGGGCGGCGAGGTCCTGCGGACGCACCGCGAGGAAGATCAGCGGTGCGGTCTGGGCGACTGCGCGTGCGTCGTGCGTCGTCCGCACGCCGTATTTCTTTTCCAGCTCGGCCGCCCGCGCCGGCACCTTCTCCGCCATGAACACCGTCGACGGATCGAAATCCTTCAGCTGCGCGGCTGCGGCGAGAATGCCCTCCGCCATTTTGCCCGCGCCGAAGAAACCCATTTTCACTTTCGTTTTCATGGTTGCCATTATACCATAGTCTTGCCCGTTTGAGGAAGTTTTGATAGTATAGGCACAATCAGACAATCAAGCAATCCCAAATCAAGCAATCCCAAATCAAACAATCAAACAATCCCACAGGGGGAAAACCTATGTCGGGCAAGTTCTGCACAATCGTCGCCGCGTTTTCTTTGGCCTGTGCGGCCTTTGCGGCCGGAGAATTCGATCAGGCGCTGCTGCATGGCGAGGCGAACCGCGAACGGGCGACGGAATACGCGCCGGGCGAGACGATCGCCTTTACGCTCAGTCTTCAGCGGGTGGAGAAGCTGCCGGCGGAGCCGCATTTCATCAAATGGACCCTTCAGGGCGACGGCGGCGAACGGCGCGACGGCCGGGAGCCGGTCAGCCTCGAGAAGCCGCTCGTGCTGACGACGAAGCTCGACCGGCCCGGCTTCGTACGCCTCACGGCGAATCTGGTGGACGAGAAGGGCAAGGTCGTCAAGCGCGCTTCGACCGCGAAGGTGCGCGAGGCGCGCGTGTTCTTCGAGGGCGGTGCGGCCGTGCAGCCGGAGAAGCTGCAGGGCGTGCCGGAACCGGCGGACTTCGATGCGTTCTGGTCCAAGCAGAAGGCCGAGCTCGCCGCGGTGCCGTTCAAGGGCCTTGTGAAGCTTGAGAAGAAGCCGTCGAAGGGCGGTGTCGAGGTCTACGCGGTCGAGATTCCGTGTGCGGGCCCGCGCCCCGTGACGGGCCACCTCACCATCCCTGCCGGCGCGAAGCAGGGCAAGACCTATCCGGCGCATCTGACGGTGGACGGCTACAACGGCCAGCTCCAGACGTGGGAGCAGGCGCCGACGGGCGGTCCGGACAACGAAATCCGCCTCCACATCAACGCGCATGGCTACGATCTCGGCAAGGACAAGGACTACTATGCCGCGTTCGCGAAGCAGATCTCGTCCCACGGCCAGACCTACGCCCTCGCGGCCGAGGAGCATCCCGAGGCGAAGGGCTGCTACTTCGAAGGCATGACCTGGCGCGTGATGCGTGCGCTCGACTACCTCAAGTCGCGTCCCGAATGGAACGGCACGGATCTGATCGTTTCCGGCGGCAGCCAGGGCGGACTCCAGACCGTGTGGGCCGCGGGCCTCGACCCGCAGGTGACACGCGCCCTGCCCGGCATTCCGTGGTGCTGCGACATGGGCGGCAACGCGACGCTGGGGCGCGTGAAGAAGAACTGGGGCGTCGCGTGGACCCCGGCGATGGGCTACTACGACCCCGTCAACCTCGCGAAGCGCGTTGCGAAGACCTGCCGTGTGGAAATCACGCGCGCCGGCCTCGGCGACTATACGTGTCCGCCCTCCGGCGTGGCCATTCTCTACAACAACCTGCCGTGTCCGAAGAAGATCAACTGGGTGCAGGGCTCGACCCACGGCTATGTGCCGCCCGAACCGCATCAGGCCTACTCGTACACGGGCAATGGCTGGTGAGAGGCGCGTTCGGCGTTGCGCGCGTCGAAGTGGGAGTTTTCAGCAATCGGGAGAGGTAGGGTCAAAGAAATGAAATCACGTGTTAAAACAGCCGTGCTGGCGCTGTGCGCCGCGGCGCTGAATCTCGTGGCGGCCGATTTTACGCCGGCCGACGTGCTGGTCTATACGCGCTGGCAGCATGTCAAGAATCCGAAGACGGGCGAGGTCGTGCCGAAGGGGGCGTTCCACCACCAGTCGACCGAAGTCGGCGCGGAGGAGATTCGACGCTACTTCACGGCGAACGGACTCAGCTGCCTCGTGACCGACCAGCCGGCGGTCTTTACGAGCGACGCTTTCAAGAAGGTGCGCTGCATCGTGCTCGCGTGCACCAACCACGAGCTCTTCGAAAACGACGCACAGCGCGAGGCCTTCTATTCGTTCGTCGAGAAGGGCGGCGGTCTGCTCGCCATCCATTCGGCGAGCGCGAACGAACGGGGCCAGGACCGCTTCCGCCACTTCCTCGGCGGCTCGTTCCACCACCACTACGCCGATCATCAGTCCGTGCCGTTCCGCCATGCGGACCGCACGCATCCCGCCATCGCCTGCCTGCCGGCGGACTACGTGTGGGCGGATGACGAGATCTACATCAACCATCCCGAGGAAAATGTGCGTCCGCTCCTGATTCTCGACTGGAAGGACGTGCTGGAGAAGTCCCGCGCCGGCGACAAGGAAGGCTGCCCGAAGATCGGCGGCCATGTGCTCGAATGGTGCAAGACCTACGGCAAGGGCCGCATCTACTACACGGCGCTCGGACACAACCCCCAGGACTTCGGCAAGATGGAGTTCCAGCTGCACCTCTTCAAGGCCGCGAAGTGGGCGATGGGCGATTTGCCCGACGTCGTGGACGCGAAGACGGCGGCCGCGCGCGTCGAGCCGACGATCGAAGGCGTCAAGTGCGTGAAGGACGGCAAGACGATGTGGCAGCTCAATCTCGCGACACGCGAGTCAAAGGTGTTCGTGCATCCGCTCTGCCTGCCTGACGGACGTTGCATCACGGCTGCGCGTCCGGCCGACCACCCGTGGCATCTCGGCCTCTGGTTCTGCTGGAAGTACATCAACGGCCTCAACTACTGGGAGCCGCGCAATCCGGCGGCGGGCAATCTCTTTCCGGACGGTCTCACGGTCGTGCGCGACTATGCGATCAGGCCGAACGGCGCCGCGTGCGACGTCGATCTGAAGCTGTGGTACGGTCCGCGCGCCGAACCCGGCCGCGTGCTCCTCGACGAAGAGCGCCGGATCGCCTTCGGCGCGCCCGACGCCGACGGCCGCTATGCAATCACCTCCACGCACGTGTTTACGGCCCGCGAGGAGGTGACGCTCGACTGCCGCCGCCCCGTGGGCTACGGTGGCTTCTCCCTGCGGATGGCCGATTTGATGCGCGGTTTCACGGCAACGGGCATTGGCGGCGCGCCGGACGAGAAGAGAAACGTGGCGGGTCCGAAGGGCATGACGGGCATCACCTACACCGATCCCCGCACGAAGCACGGCGTGACGGTGCGCTCGCTCGACCCGATTCCCACCGAGCGCCACTACAGTTGGGCCGACCACCGCTACACGAACCCCGTGCCGATGTACGAGAAGCCCCTCGTCCTCAAGCCCGGCGAAAAGCTCGAACTCAAGTATGAGGTGACGATTTTCTAAGCCGGGAGGTGTGTCTTGTCGAAGTCGATGATGGCAATCTGGGCACTCGCGTTCGGACTGGCGCTGGCCGCTTGCGGTTTGACCTCCGCCCACGGGTTCGACGACGAGCCCGATGAATTGAACTGGGACACGCTGGGCGGCACCGTCACGGGTTTTACCCACTTCAAGGACTACTGTGCCGCGCATCCCGACTATCGGGCGCGGCTGCTGGCCGAGGCGCCGCACGAACCGGAAGCGGAATCGCCGGCTTCGGTTTCATTGACCCCCGCCGACTTCGCGAAGGGCGCGCTGTGCGAATGGTCCCTGGGCACGGCGGGCGACGTGCCGTGCATCGAGACGTTTGGCGGACACCACGGGCGTCGCGTACGCACCGGGGTCGACATTCCCGCGGACGGCGCCTATCGCGTGTGGGTGCGCTATTGGCATGAGAAGGGAAGCATCGGCTCGTTCGTTCTCGAAATCGGCGACGGGCGCCTGGCCGACTGTGCCGATCCGGCGGCCGATGTCGTGCAGGACGTCTTCAGCTGCCGGTTCGACTTCGCCGAATTCGCGCGCCGGAGCCATCCGCTGCCGAACCACAAGGACGAGCCGACGGGCTTCATCTGGGAGGCGAGCCCGCTCGTGCGCCTGACACGCGGGCGCCACGCAATCTCCCTTGCCTGCCTGACGCACGAGGGACCCTATGCGTCGCGCAAGGTCGCGCAGGTCGTGCTCACGCAGGTGCCGCTTGCGACGCCGGACCAGGAACAGACGGTGCCGCCCGAGCTGGCGGCGCTGTGGGTGCGCCGTCCCGCGATCCGTCCCGACAACGCGCGTTTCCTGCCCCTGTGGCGCACATGGCGCGCGGCGTTTTTCGCCGATCTGCTGGCGGGCAAGCTGACGGGCGTCGAGGCGGGGCGTCTGGCCGGACAGGTCTATTACGACGAGACGTCGAATCTGCTCGGCACGCCGCGGCAGGTCGCGGACGAGAAGGCGGCCCGCGCGCGTTTTTGGAAGACGCTCGATCCGCAGGAGGTTCCATCGGGCGAAGGGCTTGTCCTTGCGCCGCACGACGCGTCGCGTCCGCTCACCGTGTGGCGTGCCGCCGACCCGTGGATCGGTTTCTCGCACGTGCGCGCCCCGGCGCCGGAGGAGGGCCTTGCGCCGCTGAAGGTCGAGCTGCGCGAGGGCGAGGCGGAGAGCCTTCTCTTCTTCGTGCGGAACAATGCGGACCAGCCGCAGACCGTCGTGCCGCAGGTGCAGAACGACGCCGCGGGGCTTGTCCGCTGGCGCGTGGTGGCCGAACAGCAGGCGGGCGGATTCGGCTGGCAGCCGATGCCGCTGCTGGTGCGTCGCGAGCTCGTCGTGCCGCCGTTCCAGACCGTCGGCGTGTGGGTGACGGTGGACGGACGGCCGGGGTTTGCGTCCGCCCGGCCCGTCCTTCGCCTGGGCGAGGCCGAGCAGACGCTGGACGTTGTGCGCCTGCCGCCGCTGCCGGCGGAAACGCCCGTGCCGCTGGTGTATGGCTGGTCCACGCCGTACCGCGCGCGGTCCTGCTGGGAACTCTACCGCGAGCTGGGCGTGAACGTGGTGACGGACGGCCTTGTGCCGAAGGCGGAGGCTGAGAAGTACGGCGTGAAGCTCACGCTGCATCTCAACGACGGCAATGCGGATCCTGCGCATGTGAAGGCGACGGTGGCGCGGTTTGAGCGCCAGGGGTATGCGGCGAACGACTGGGCGTGGAGCTTCATGGACGAGCCGGGACCGGGCGTGGTGGACCAGTGGGTGGCGCTCGCGCAGAAGATGCGCGCCGTCGATCCGCGCGTGCGCGTGTGGGTCAACCCCGGCGAGGCGTCCGCACAGAGCGTGGAGGCGTGCTTGAAGATGCTGCCCTACGTGAATCTGTTCTGCCCCTACTGCAACCACTGGACGGTGGGCAAGAACCTGCCGGCCTACTACGACCAGCTCCAGCGGAAGGGAGCGCACTTTGACATTCTGATGGGCTATACGACGCCGTGCTTTGGCGAGAAGGCGCCCTCCGCGCCGCTCGACCTGCTCGGCCTGTCGGACTTCGCCCTCGCCTGCAAGCTGGACGGATGGGCTTTCTTCGCGCTCGCCTACGGCTTTACCTATTCCAATTCGGTCTGGGACGAGGCGAACGCCTATCTGGGCGACCAGTGCGTCAACCTCTACCCCGGCGCCGCGTACCGGACGCTTTCCACGCGCAGCGCCGAGGCGATCCGCGAGGCGGTGCGCCGCTACCGGCGCGGATGGAAGCACGAATCGGGAGGCGCCGTGCCGGCGGTTGAACTCTATCCGTTGTCGCAGGTGCGGATCTCCGATGCGAGCCTTTTCGCGCCCGCGGTCAAGGCCGATGTCGCCTTTGTGCAGGCGCTGGACGTGGACCGTCTCCTCGCGCCGTTCCGACGCGAGGCCGGACTTCCCAAGAAGGCCGAAACGTATGGCGACTGGGAGCGTACCGGGATTGCGGGGCATACGCTCGGGCATTATCTGAGCGCGCTCGCGGATCTGATTGCGTCCGGCGCCGATGCGGACGGCGACCTGCGCCGCCGCCTCGATCACATCGTGGACGAGCTCGCAGCCTGCCAGGCGGCGACGGGCGGGCGGCTCGACGGCATTCCGGGCGGTGCCGCGCTGTGGCGCGACATCCGCGCGGGCAACGTCGAGACGGTCTTCCGCCACTGGGCGCCCTGGTACAACGTCCACAAGACATTCGCCGGCTTGCGCGATGCCTACGAGCAGGTCGGCAACGAAAAGGCGCTTGCGGTACTTCGCCGCCTGGGCGATTGGACGATCGAGCTGACCGCGGGGCTGACGGATCGGCAGCGCCAGCGCATGCTCGACCAGGAATACGGCGGCATGAATGAAACCTTCGCCGACCTCTTTGCGCTAACAAAGGAGACGAAATATCTGGAGGCGGCGCGCCTCTGGGAGCATCGCGCGGTTTTCGATCCGCTCTATCGCCATGAAGACCGGTTGACGGGGCTGCACGCGAATACGCAGATACCGAAGTTCACGGGGCTTGCGCGTACGGCACAGGTCTCGCGCGATGCCGCACGCTGGGATGCGGCCGATTTCGCCTGGCGGACGATCGTGACGCGACGGAGCGTGGCGTATGGCGGCAACTCGTCTGCCGAGCACTTCCACGAGCTCGACAGTTTTGCCAAGATGATGGTCGACCGCACGGGCCCCGAGACGTGCAACACCTACAACATGCTGCGTCTCACCGAACGGCTGTTCGAGCACGAACCCAAGGCCGAATACGCGGCCTACTACGAGCGGGCGCTTTTCAACCACATCCTGCCGTCCATCAACGTCAAACATCCCGGGTTCGTCTACCATACGCCGGTCCGGCCCGGACACTATCGCGTCTATTCGGTGCCGGCAACCAACTTCTGGTGCTGCGTCGGGACGGGCATGGAAAATCCCGGACGCTACGGACGCTTCATCTATGCGCACGAAGGCGCCGACCGCATCTATGTCAATCTCTTCGTCGATTCCGAGCTGAAGGGACTTCTGCGTCAGCGGACGGACTTCCCGACGGGCGGCACGACGACGCTCACGTTTCTGCGTCCGTTTACGGGGACCGTCTGCGTGCGCGAAGGGGACCATTATGCGGAACACAAAGGCGCGTGGAAAGCCGGTGACGAGATACGGGCGGCGCGCGCGATGGACTGGCACGTCGAGATGCTGCCTGACGGCAGCGCGTGGGGTGCGATTCTGCGCGGCCCGATCGTGATGGGCAAGGCCTGCGGGACGGACCGGCAGGACGGACTCTTCGCGGGGACCGCCGGTTGGGATCAGGTGGCGAAGGGCCCGTATGCGGACCCCGCCCGCGTCGAAACGCGCATCGCCGGCGCACCGCTCGATACGACCGGCCTCGTGCCGTTCTACACGCTGCACGAATGCCGCTACCAGATCTATTGGGAGTTCGTGACGGCCGAAGAGGCGGCGCGGAACACGGCCGCCCGTGCTGCGGCGGCCCGGTCGGAGCGCGAACGCGACCGCCGCACGCGCGACCGGGTCAGCCCGGGCGAGCAGCAGTCTGAAACCGACCATGGCCTCACGACGGCGCCGGGCGGCGAGACGGGCTATCATGAAGGCCGCCACTGGCGCCATGGTTCGCGGTTTGCCTATGTGCTCGACCCGCGCGGCGCAACGCAACTCGCACTGGAGGTGACGTATTGGGGCGGCGACAGGGACCGGACGTTTGACATTTTCGCGAACGGGGTGCGGATCGGAACCGAAAAACTCAACGGGGCCTATCCGGACGCGTTTTTCTCGGCGACCTATCCGATTCCCGACGCCGTGCTCAAGTCCCGCGCGGACGGCAAGATCGAAATCGCCTTTGCGGCGGTGCACCGCGTGGCGGGCGGCGTCTTCGACATCCGCCTTCTGACGCCGTAGGGAAGCCAATGTTCACGCGTGTTGCGTGAGATATCGGCCATAGTTTATGTACCTACGCCTTAAAACACCTTGGCCTTCGCTTCGAGAGCCGAAAGGAGAAGCCGGCTGTCCTCTCCCAAGTTTGGAATCTTTGTAAACCCGCGGCCTAAGTGGAGAAGCGAGCGTGGATTTGATATAATATGCGGCAGTCCTTGAGATGGAGATGGCAATTTATGGCACAGAGACTTCTGGAAAGAAAATCACGCAAGGTCGCCCCTGGTAGTGCGCGCTCGTCGAGCGCGCCGTACCCCGCACCGGGAGGGTCGTGTTCCTGTACGACCTCTTCCGTCCTTGTTGGCACGTACAAGGCGCGCCAACTCGCTTGGATCAAGCGTTACGGCATCTATAACTACCCCGTGAAAGACGGGGACGAGTTCGACGAAAAGGCGTTCGCATCCATCAAGGAACTGTGGCTCTATGCAGACGTGAAGGGCACGCGGCATGTGTTTGAGGCCGAGTTTGTAGGTAAAATGACCCGAGCGGAGTTTCGTGCGGCGAATCCGACGTATGCGAAACTCGGTCCGTCGAAGAACAAGGCATACTACGTATTCAAAACAACATTCCTCGACTACGGCCCTCGCCTCGACGATCCGATCGTGATTGCGCGCACGGCCGACTTCGG
>CADCPA010000248.1 GCA_902803135.1 uncultured bacterium | reverse complement strand
TAACACGACAATTGGCGGGTATCGTGTGGTCCGCCAGCTCGGCAGGGGAGGCATGGCGTCGGTGTTCGAAGTCGAACACCCGACGCTCGGTGTTCATCTCGCACTGAAGGTCTTCGACGCGAAAGGCGAACGTGCGGAGTTTCTGCGCAGCCGTCTGCTCGCCGAGGGAAGGGTGCTTGCGAGGCTTGAGCATCCGAATCTCGTGAAGGTCCACGACTGCGGGGTTGATGAAGCGACCGGCGTCGCCTACATCACAATGGATCTTGTCCTCTCCGCCGATGGCGAGCCGCACACGCTTTCGGATCTCCACGCCCGTCACGAGATTGACGAGGAACGGCTCTTCCGCTGGTACGCCGACATCGCGTCCGCGCTCGCCTATATCCACTCGCGCGGAATCGTCCACCGCGACGTGAAGCCCTCCAACGTCCTTGTTGCGGCGGACGGGCGTGCCGTGCTGGCGGATTTCGGCGTCTCGCGTTTTTGCGACGAGGGGCTCAAGCGGGAGTTGTCGGTCGAGCCGACGATGGTGACGGACGCCACGTCCGCGAAGGTGATTCTCGGCACAATGAACTACATCGCGCCGGAGGTGAAGCGCGGCGAGGCGGCAACCGAGAAGTCGGACATGTACTCCCTCGGCGTCTCGCTCTTCCGAATCCTCACCGGCATCTGGTACGAGCCGGAGACCGGCGCGATGGACCTCCTCGACGCGTACAATCCCGCATGGAAGGCCATATTCGCCGCGTTGCTGGCCGATGATCCCGTCCGGCGCGCCATGCCGCCTCGACGCAGGGCCAGGCGCCTGTGGCCTGTTGCGGCGGCGTTGGCGTGTGCGCTGGCCCTCGTTGCCGTGCTTGTGCTGCTGTCGCTCAGAAACCGCGACCGGGCCGCCTCGCAGGACGCTCCGTCGCAGGGCGGAGATGCGGCCGTCGAAGTTCCCGGCCCCTCCTCGGCCGGGCGTTCGATCGACGACCTGTTTTTTGTTCCAAAATGATTTGTCCCTTTTTTCCTGGCGATCCGTACATAGGGACAGATGCGGGTCATGAGGCTCGCGGAAGCAAAACGAAAGGAAGGTCAAGATGAAGACAATGACAATGCTTGCGGCCGTGTTCGCGGCGACTTGCTCGCTTGCGATGCCCACGAACCAGGAAATCGAGAAGGCCGGCGCCGAGGTGCAGGCCAAGCTGCAGAAGCAGCTGATCAAGTGGCTTGATGGACGGATGTCCGATGCCGAAATGGCGAATCTGCTGCTCATGATGGCGGACAAGGAGAAGGAAGAGGCGTGCCACTACGTCTGCCTTCAGGGGGCGTTCGCGGCGTTTGCGCGCTCGGGCGACGCCGACACGGCAGTCGAGACTTTGAAGCGTCTGCGTGCCGAGACGAATGGCTTCACGCCGGAGGTCGAGAAGTCTGTCGTCGACAAGGCCGTCGAAAAGGCGTCCGGCCAGGTCGCCTTGGCAATCCGTTCGGCGCTGGCCGCGCCCGCCGGGGAATACCGCGACGAGTATTTCGGCCGGCTCGATGCAAAATCCGCCGCGGTGCTGCGCCGCATGAAATCCGCCAAGATCGACAAGATGGCGTTTGACACCGACAGCAAGCCGGGCCAGACCGCGGTGTGGATTCTCGAACAGGTGGGGCGGTTTGACAGGGGCGAGGACATCGCCTACACGCTGCACGAAGTGCCGGAAAAGATGAAGCATCCGATCTATGTTTCCAACATTACCTGCTATGACGCGCTCACGTCTCTCTTTGGTGCCTGCGACTGCAGCGCCCCCCAGATTTTCATCAAAGACGGGCGCGTTCAGATCTGGTTCTCCGACTGCGATCTGTCCTGCCAGTACGAAGTCGTGCATGACGAGACGGCGGAACGCATCTTCGGCGAAATCGAAGAGGACGGTTTTCCCAAGTGCCTCAACTTTTACTCGGATGGAAATGGCAAGCCGCCCTCCCGCCATTGGATTTCGTTCTACGGACGGCTCGTCTACGAGAGGAATGGCGCGCGCGGCATTCTCAAAGTAGGCGCTCCGTTGCGTGACTGGCGTGAAATCATGTGCAGATTCAAGGATGAGGGACTGGAATGCACTCTTTTGTCGCGGGAGATTTCCGACGAAAATGAGATCAAAGGCTGGAAACATGTCAGACGGTACGATGACGAGAGCCTTAAAAAGATGGCGGAGCGTGAAAAAACGATGAAAATGATGGAAGAGGCTCGGTTGCGCCGTTCGCCTCTTCTCAACCGGAGAAATCAGGCCCCTTTGAACAAGAATGACGGTGCAGGGGACGCCGGGGACAAGGACTCCGCCAACAAGGGCAAGACCGGGAAATGACGAATGGTGGAAAGTGAATCCAGCCCCGAATGGAACTATCCCGAGACGTCCCTGACGCTTTTCGGGAAACTCCACGAGGCCCAGACCGGCGTCGACGACGCGGCCTGGGCCCGGTTCGTCGACTTGTACGGGCCCGTCCTGTACCATCTCGTGCACTTGCTCTCGCCATGGATGCAGGACGCCGACGTCGACGACGCGGTGCAGGACGTCTTCGTCAAGTTGGTCGCCGTTCTGCGCAACGGCCTGTATGACGCGCAGAAGGCGAAGTTCAGGACCTACCTCTCGACGTTGATGAGGCACATGCTCGTGGACCGCTACCGCGCCGAGAAGGCGCGCGGGGCGGGCAGGTACGTCGATGTGGCGGAGGTGGCCGACGTGCTCGCGGGCGGGGACGATCCCGGCGCGATGGTGGACGCGAAGTGGGGCGTCGCGTGCAGGAAGGCCGCGGAGTGCCGCGTCTTGAACGAATCCGCGCTTCCCGAGCGGCACCGCGAGATCTGGCGGCTCGTCTCCGACGAGGGGATGAAGGTCAAGGACGCGGCGAAGCGCCTCGGAATCCCGGCAAACACGGCGAGCAAGACGAAACGGCGAATCGAATCCATGATCGCCGCCATGCAGAAGATGTACGTGTAACCGTCTGCGTGTGACGGTGCCCAATGGTCACAAGTGGACGCTCTCGCAGGCGAGGCCGCTTGCGCGGTCGCGGCAGACGACCTTGTACGCACCGGGTGCGTCGTTGAGGTTTGTGCGTACGGAAAGCCGGCACACGCCGTCCTTCGCGCAGGCGTAGCCCGCGCCGTCCAGTTCGCGTCCCGCCGCGTCAAAGACGCGGATCTCCACCGGCAGCAGCGCCGGTGCCGGTTCACCCGCCGCGTCGCGCACCGTCATCGTGATGGCAAGGGCATCTTCCGTCTTCATGACCTCGGCCTCCACCGCGGCGATCTTGCGCGGCAGGAAGAGGAGGATTCGTCCGTCGTTCGTGTCGTAGTCGAGATGGACCGCCACGCGCCCGTCCGTGCGCCGCGTGAACTTCACCTCGCCGCCGCGCGAAAGTTCGTACACGGCGCCGATCTTCCCTTCGGGATCGGCGAGGGTCGCCTCGCCCGCGAACGGCAGGCCTTTCTCCATCGTGAGGCCCCACTGCCCCACGTAGTCGCCGAACGTGCGCGTGTCGTTGATCGCGAACACGTAGGGCGTTCCGCGCCACGCGCGCGAATACGTCACGATGTCCGGGCTGGAGCTGTCGGCCTTCGGCGCGTAGGCGCATTTCGCGGCAAGCGCCGCGCGCAGTTTCTCGGCCTCGGCGAGCATTCCTGCCTTCTGCTCCTCCGTGAAGCGGCGCGCCACCGTGTTGACCATCGTCTTCGTGGCGGCGTCCACGTCCGCCGCGT
>CADCPA010000247.1 GCA_902803135.1 uncultured bacterium | reverse complement strand
GCGTTGCGTCGGGAATGCCGTATTTGCCGGGGTTTGAGAAGGTGTTTCTGAAGTCTGTGGGATAGCAGAACGGCGGTTTTACGGGCGGAAGCAGGGAGAATCAACACACGCGATTGAAATTGCCATTTCGTATGTCACGAAATTCCGCGTATTGCCCACGGAAACACAATTTGTTACACTACCTGCGTATGCCTATGGGATGGCAGTGATTTTTGTGGTATACTATTCCCCCTAGAGACGATTTGAGGAGAAAGTCAATGGAAGTTCGCTACACGACTGGCCGGAACGAGTACAGGCGCATGACCACGCAGGAGTTGCGTGACGCGTTTCTCAACACGCATCTTTGCGAAAAGGGCAAGGTCAACCTCATGTATTGCGAGGTTGAGCGCGGCATTGCGGGGTTTGCGGTGCCGACGACGAAGACGCTGGCCCTGCCGGCCGGCAAGGAGATCGCGAGCGGGTATTTCTGCGAACGCCGCGAGCTCGGCGTGCTCAACGTGGGCGGCGAGGGCACGGTCGCGTGCGACGGCGTGAAATACGCGCTCAAGCCGCGCGAGGTGCTCTACGTGGGCCGCGGCACGAAGAAAGTCGCCTTTTCGTCCAAAAGCGTCCAGACGCCGGCGATGTTCTATCTCGTCAGCTATCCGGCGCACAAAGACTATCCCACAAAGCTCATCCGCTTCGCGGATGCGAACCACCGCCATTGCGGGTCCAAGGAGGACTGCAACCTCCGGACGATCCACCAGTTCATCCTGCCCGGCCGCTGCGACAGCTGCCAGCTCGTGATGGGCTATACGGAGCTTGAACCCGGCAGCAACTGGAACACGATGCCCGCGCACACCCATGAGCGCCGTACGGAAATCTACATGTACTTCGGCGTCGAGCCGGACCAGTGCGTGTTCCACTTCATGGGACCCGGCGACGAGACGCGCCACCTTGCGGTGCACGACCACGACGTCGTCATCTCGCCGATGTGGTCCATCCACGCGGGCGTCGGCACGAAGGCCTACACCTTCTGCTGGGCGATGGGGGGCGAAAACCAGGTGTTCGACGACATGGACGGCATTGCGGTCAACGCGCTCCGGTAACTCCCAACTCTCAACTCTCAACTCCCAACTCCCAACTCTCAACCATGATCACCTTTGATCTAACGGGACGCACGGCGCTGGTGACCGGTTCCAACCGCGGCATCGGCAAGGCGATGGCCGACGCGCTCGAGGCGGCGGGCGCGACGGTCGTGCGCACGTGCTCCAAGGACTGCGACCTTTCCGACCGTGCAGCCGTGTATGCGTTGATCGCGCGCGTCAAAAAGGAACACCAAATCGACATCCTCGTGAACAACGCGGGGACGATTCTCCGCAAGCCGGCGGCCGAGCATCCGGACGGGTGGTGGGACAAGGTGATGGACGTGAACATCAATTCGCAGTTCATCCTCGCCCGCGAATTCGGCAAGGACATGGTGGCGCGCGGCTACGGCAAGATCGTCTTCACCGCGTCGCTCCTCACGTTCCAGGGCGGCATCACCGTTCCCGGCTACGCGGCGTCGAAGGGGGCCGTGGGCCAGCTCACGAAGGCCCTCGCGAACGAATGGGCGCCGAAGGGCGTCAACGTGAACGCAATCGCGCCCGGCTACATTGCGACGGACAACACGGCCGCGCTCCGGGCGGACCCCGTGCGCAGCCGCCAGATCCTCGAGCGCATTCCCGCGGGGCGCTGGGGCCTGGCCGAGGACATCGCCGGCGCCTGCGTGTTCCTCTGTTCGCCCGCTTCCGACTACATCAACGGCATCGTGCTTCCCGTCGACGGCGGGTGGCTCGCCCGCTAATCCGCACCCGACCTCAAAGACCGGGTTCCTGACCGACCGTGAAAATCCTGACTCGATACGTCCTGCGCGAATTCTGCATCCCCCTGTTCTACTGCCTGACAGGGTTCCTTTCCATCTATCTGCTGTTCGAGCTCTTCGGCTCGTTCAGCCGCCTGATGGAGGCGAAGCCCGGGTTCCTCAAGGCCTGCGCCTATTTGGCGGGATACCTGGCTCCGTACTTCGAATGGATGGCCCCGGCCTGCCTGATGCTGGCGACGCTCTACACGATGTGGAACTTCTGCCGCCACTCGGAGTTGATCGCGATGCGCGCAAACGGCATCGGCTTCTTCACGATCGTGAAGCCCCTGCTGGCCGTGGCGACGCTCATGGCGGTCTTCGTCGGCTGGGTGAACGAATGCTACGTGCCGCGGTACGGACCCTGGGCGAAACAGTACAAGGCCGCGCATTTCAAGGAAGACGAGATGGCCCGCACGAACGACATCGTCTACCATAACGCGCTGCAGAACCGCACCTGGCGCGTGGGCCTGGCGGTCGACGAGAGCGCCACCGTGCTGGAAGACGTGTCGATCAGCGTGAATTCGCCGCTGGGCGTGCGGCAGATGACAATCAAGAGCGCGCGGGCCGAATGGCTGGACGGCGTCTGGTACATGATGCATCCCGAAGTCGCCTACTTCAACGAGCGCGGCGAGGAGATGGCTTCCCCGACGCCGGATCTCGAGACCCTCTCCTTGCGTCCGTTCCCGCAGTTCACCGAGCGGCCGGAGGACTTCCTGCTCCAGAATCGCGACTGGGACTTCTGCTCGACGCGCGAGCGTCTGCGGTATCTGGCCGCCCATCCGTCTTTGCCGGAGCAGGCAAAGCGCGACCGCCTCTACGACGTCTGGGCGCAGATCGTGGCGCCGCTCGCGTGCATCGTCATCACGCTCTTCGCCATTCCCGCCGGCATCGCCACGGGACGCCAGAGCGTCTTCAAGGGCATTCTCGGGGCGCTCGGCATGTTCTTTGCCTTTTACGGCTTGACGATCCTCTGCATGGCGCTGTCGCGGAAGGGATGGCTGCCCCCGATTCCCGCGGCCATCCTGCCGGACGTCCTCTTCTTCCTTGTCGGATGCCGCCTGTTCTGGCGGCAGCGGTGACCGCGGCGAGGTTGTTTCCGTACTCGCGCGCGGGTGCTGGACTGAATCTCAACTTTATGCTATAATCATACAACTTACTGAATCTATTGTTTTTGAACAGGAGCGTGAGCGACATGGTGACGGCGATTATCGTGGCGGCGGGGAAAAGCGAACGGATGGGTACGGGCGCCGACAAGGCGTTTCTGAACCTCGGTCCGCGTCCGGTCGTGGCGTGGAGCCTTCTTGCGTTTGAGCGCTGCCCGGATGTCGACCAGATCGTTCTCGTCGTTCGCAGGGAGCAGCTCGTCGCGGCGAAGGCCGTGGCGAAGATGTTCGGCATCTCGAAGCTGCTGGCGGTCGTTGCCGGCGGCGCGAAGCGCCAGGATTCCGTGATGAACGGGCTCAAGGCGTTGGACGTCGATGCGCGTACGGTGGTGATTCACGACGGGGCGCGCCCCTGCGTGACCTCCGAGACCATTTCCGAAACGGTGAAGCTCGCCCGTCGTGTGGGTGCGGCCGTGGTGGGGCGCCACATCTGGGACACGGTCAAGTACGTCGAGAAGGGATCGACCGTCACCCGCACGGAAGACCGTTCGAAACTGTGGGCAGTGCAGACCCCGCAGGCCTTCGACGTGCGTCTGCTGAAGAAGGCCTACGAGAATGTCGTCGCGAACAAGCTCGACGTGACGGACGACGCCTCGGCGGTTGAACTCCTCGGCGAACCGGTGAAGATTTTTGAAACTGAGAAGCCGAACTTGAAGATCACCACGGTGGAGGATCTCCGTCTGGCGGCGGCCATTGTTCTGAAGTAGCGGGATCATGGGAAGAGTTTACGCAATACTCGGCGACATCCATGCGAACATCGACGCGTTGAACGTCGTGCTGGAGGATGCACGTTCCCAGAACGTGACGGATTTCGTCTGCGTGGGCGACGTGGTGGGCTACAATGCCGCGCCGGCAGAGTGCATTCGCGCCGTGCGCGACCTCAACTGTCCGGTCGTTCGCGGCAACCACGATCACTACGTGTCGTATCTGGACACGAATCTGGCCGATTTCCATCCGAGTGCGGCGCAGGTCGTCGAATGGACGCGGAGCCAGCTTTCGGACGAAGACATCAAGTGGCTGCACGATCTGCCGCTGCATCGTCCGGTGATGGGGTTCATGCTCGTCCACGCGACGCTCGACAAGCCGGACCACTGGGGCTATGTCTTCGACAACCAGCAGGCCGAGGCGAACTTCAGCTATCAGTATACCCAGCTCTGCTTCCACGGGCATACGCACGTGCCGATCATCTATTCCAACGAGCCGACGGGCGTCATGCACTACGAGCCGATCGACTTTCGGCTTGAACTCGGCCAGCGCCTCTTCATCAACGTGGGCTCGGTCGGCCAGCCGCGGGACGGAGATCCCCGTGCGGCCTACGTGATCTACGACATGTCGAACCGCATCATCCGCTTCCGCCGGCTTGAATACGACGTTGCCGCGGCCATGGCGCGCAACCGCAAGGCCGGTCTGCCGGAGAGGTGCGCGGCGCGCCTTGAAATCGGACGCTGAACATTTTCGGGGAAAGGGCGGCGGGTTCGTCATGCGCAACTTCTGTATTACGGTGCTTCTTCTCGTCGGCTGTGCCGGATGCTTTTCGTCCAGCGCGCCGGATTCGAAGTCGTGGATGGTGATGCCCCGTACGGACCTTCCGGCGCCGCCGGCGCCGCCGGAAGGGGCCGCCGCCTTTGCCGCGACGCGTCTGGGGCCTGTCACCGTCAGCGCCCCCTACGACCGCCAGTCGTTCGTCGTCCACCGCGCGGACGGGTCGGTTGCGTTGGACGCCTACAATCTTTTCGCCGCAACCCCCGCCTCGCTGTTGCGTTCGCCCGTGAAAAGCCGTCTCGAAGCCGATGGCCGTTTCGGTCATGTCGTCGCCTCGGCGAGTTCCGCGGCGGCCGACGCGCAGGTTGAGGTCACGGTGACGGATCTCTCCCTCGACTGCCGTGCGGACGGCCGTCGCAAGGCGCGCGCGGCCCTGAGCGTCGATGTCGTGAAGGCGGGGCGCGGTCCGCGCGATGTCGCTCTCGTCGGCGCCGGTTCGGGCGAGGCCGATGCCGAATCGGGCGACTATTCGGCTGCGTTTTCAGCCGCTTTCGACGCGGCCCTTTCCCAGGCGCTGAAGGCCCTGAAGTAATTTTTTCGTTGTGACAAAGACGTGACAAAAAGCCCGCGGGCATTTGGTACACTATGTGTCACTGATTTGCCGCACGTAGTTGGCCCTCCCCTCTACGTGCGGTATTTTTTTCAAGAATGCAGTTGACTCCGTTCAGGCGATTTGCTACAATGCAATCCATGTCGGCGAGATAGCTCAACGGTAGAGCATCAGAATCATAATCTGCTGGTTGAGGGTTCGAATCCCCCTCTCGCCACCACTCAGCCACCGCGATGCGGTGGTTTTCGCGTCTTCGGGAACGACCACATGGATTTCGACCCCATCGGCTATTTCCAGGGCGGCGCCGTGCGCAAGTACGAGGCGCCGCGGCAAGGTGTTTTCGCGGGCGGTGCGGGGCGCGTGGAACTCGTGGGCGGACACAACTTCGAAACGGCTTTGCGCGACCTGGACGGCTTCGAACGCATCTGGCTCGTGTTCGCCTTCGACCGCAACGGCGGCAGTTGGCGGCCGACCGCGCATCCGCCCGTGACGGCGCCCGGCAAGGCGCGTGTGGGCGTGTTCGCGTCGCGGGCGCCGTATCGTCCCAATCCGATCGGACTCTCCTGCGTGCGGCTGGTTGGCGTGAAGGGGCGTGTCCTCGAGGTTGACGAGGCCGACCTGCTTGACGGCACGCCGATTCTCGACATCAAGCCCTATATCCCCGCCGTCGATTCGTTTCCCCAGGCGCGTGCGGGCTGGGTGGAGGCGCAAGACCACTGGACCGTCGTCGCCGAACCGCCTTTCAGCGCGGCTGCGGCGTTCATCCGGTCGTTGGGCGGACAGGACCTCCTCGCCACTGCGCAGCAGCAGCTTTCCGGTGAACCGTTCGACGCGTCGCGCAAACGCGTCTTCCGCACGGACGACACGACGGGCGTCTTTTCCGTGCGCATGTTCCGTCTTGACTTCACCGTCGATCCCCCGGCGCGCACGGTTGCGCTCAAGGGCATTCGCAGCGGCTATTCGGCGGACGAGCTGTCGGCCGCAGACGACCCCTACGCCGACAAGGGCATCCACCGGGCTTTTGCGGCCTGGAAGGAGTCGCACGCATGAATCGCGCATTCGCCTTGCCGTTGCTTCTCCTCGCCCTCTGCGCGCAGGCCGATCGTCGCGTGTGGCTTGAGGAAATCGACCGTACGCAGATGGCTGTGTTCGGTCAGGCGAAACCGCTGGAGGGGCATGCGGTCGACGGCGGTCTGCTCGCGGTCGGCGGGAAGACGTACGCGCATGGACTC
>CADCPA010000246.1 GCA_902803135.1 uncultured bacterium | reverse complement strand
CGACGGCGAGGTCGGCACGAAGTGGCTTGACTTCCGCTCGGATCCGCGCTACAGCGCGGAAATCCGCGCGGCGGCCTGGGTGACGCTCGAGTTTCCCGACAAGACGCAGATCGACCGTTACGAGTGGTACACGGCCAACGATACGCAAGCCAACCCCGGACGCAATCCGACGACCTGGCGTCTGCAGGGGTCGGACGACAATGCAAGCTGGGCCGATTTGGACGTGCAGGTCGATCGTGGCGATCTGACGACGGAGTCGATGAAGCTTGCCTATTCGGGCGTGCCCGGTCTCGGCACGGGCGAACTTCATGTCGATGTGCCGTCGGGTGTGACGGCGGAGAACGCATCCGTCAGCCTCGTGGGCCGTCTCAAGCTCGTGAAGGACGGCGCAGGCGAACTCGTCGCGAAGAAGGCGGGGCAGACCTATGCGGGCGGCACGCTGGTCGCGGGCGGCACGTTGGCGCTGCCGATGAGCAGCGACCAGAACGAATGGAGTCCGGTTCGCTTCACCAATCCCTTCGGCGCCAGCCCCCAGCCGATCACCGTCGCAACGGGCGCGACGGTCGACTGGAAGGGCAACTACGATACGGAGATATTTGCCGTGACGCTGGCCGGCGGTACAATCGCCAACTTGGCGAAGGACATGCTCCGCCCCGACTATGGCCTCGGCGCGCCCTACCGCCTGACGGCGGATTCGTTTGCGGACTTCGCCTACACGTTCGCGTGGGGCAGCACGGTCTGCGATCTCGGCGGGCATTTGCTCTCGGTACGGCTCGCCGACGACAAGTACTTCTATCTCAAGGCCCAGTCGCTGAACAACGGCCGCGTCATCGTCTCGAACGACGGATCGCACGCCGGCCGTTTCGTCGTCTTGGAGCGGAACGATTCGCAGACGACCTCTTTCGACATCGCCGCCAATCTTGAGATCAAGGCGGATTTCCTCGTGCGCGACCTGGTGACGCGCCAGCCGGGCACCTGGGGGTGGAGCGAAACGGACAGGAAAATCGCCGTGCAGGGCGTGTTCAAGCCCGTGACGGACTTCTTCCCGAACGTGCAGCTGCAGGACGGGGCCCGGATCGACCTGACGGAGCGGACCGAACCTTGGTCTGTGCGCAGCCTTGACATCCTGCACGGAACGGAGGACCATCCCTTCCTCTGCTCCTTCGCCGACAATGCGACGATCGTCGTCGACGTGCGCGGACGCGAGCTCGCCTTGGGCGACAAGATCGTGTCGTGGGACACGATGCCGTCCAACTTCTCCACGCTGACGTTCAAATTCGACACCGGTGAAGAGGAGCTGGTTCTTGGGGCGGCCGCGGGCGAGGGCGTGTACTACGGCGTCGACCCCAACTCGCGCGAGGTCGCGAAGGCCCTCTGGACGGGGGCGGTCAGCGACGACATTTCCGACCCCGCCAACTGGGTCTGTGAAAACATCGCCGGCGTCACGCTCGCGGATGCGCTCCCGATGGCGGGCTCGTTCGTGCTGCTTTCCGGCAATCTGCGGATCAACCTGCCGGCGTCGGCGGCGTTTGCGTGCAAGGGCCTTCAGATCGACGACTGCGCGCTGGTTGCGGACAGCGATCTCAGCGGTTTGACGGCGGTGCTCGACGGCACGGCGGCGCTCGACCTCAAGGGCCATCGTTTGATCCTCTCGGCACTGACCGGCTTCGGCACGGTCACCGATTCGGTCGGCGGCGGCGAGCTTCGTCTGCTCGTGCCGGAAGGGGCGACGCTCGACAACACGGCAACGGCTTTCTCGGGCGCGTTCACGCTGGTGAAGGACGGTGCCGGCACGTTTGTCGCAACGCGGGCGAGCCAGGCCTACACGGGCGGCACGCGCGTCGTGGCGGGCACGGTGCGCCCGGGAACGGGCGACGGCAGCCATCCGTTCGGCGCACAGGGTTCGGAAATCGTGGTCGAGGAAGGGGCGACGTTCGATGCGGGCGACAAGCTGGTCGGCACGGCCTCGACGATCGTCTCGCAGGGCGGCCGCCTGCTGCTGCCGTCCACGGGCTCGGTCGACGCGCCGGACTTCGACGAGTTCCACTATGTGCGCGACGCCGTGAAGGTTGCGGACAACGAAATCCAGATTACGAAGAACCAGGGCAATAGCGTGGGTGCGGCGTATTGGACAAAGCGCGTCAATCCGGCCCTCCCGTGGCGGGCGACGTTCACCTACAAGACCGTCGATCCGAACAATCCGGCGGACGGCTTCGCCTTCATCCTTCAGAATGCGGCGGCAGGACTCGATGCCATCGGCGGCACGGGCGGCAGCCTTGCGGTGAACGACATCTCGCCGTCCTTCGGTACGGCCTACAACATCTACCAGG
>CADCPA010000245.1 GCA_902803135.1 uncultured bacterium | reverse complement strand
GCCGTGTCCGCCGCGCTTCTGCTCGCGGTACTCCGTCAGCGGGACGCGCTTGATGTAGCCGCGGTTGGAGAGGGTGATGACGCACGGCGCGTCGGGGATGAGATCCTTCATCGAGACCTCGTTCTCGTCGGCGACGATCTCGGTGCGCCTGGCGGCGTCGGGCCGCGCTGCGTAGCGGTCCCTGATGTCGGCGAGGTCGGTGCGGATGATGGCGTAGACGCGCTCCGGGTCGGCGAGGATCGCCTCGAACTCGGCGATCGCCGCGAGGAGCTTCGCTAGCTCCTCAGTGAGCTTGTCGCGCTCGAGCCCGACGAGCTGGTAGAGGCGCATCTCGAGGATCGCGTTCACCTGCTGGTCGGTGAAGCCGAAGCGCTCCACGAGGCGCGTCTTCGCCTCGTCGCGCGTCTTGGAGGAGCGGATGATGTGGACGACCTCGTCGAGGTTGTCGATCGCGAGCAGCAGCCCCTCGACGATGTGCTTGCGCGCCTGCGCCTTCTTGAGCTCGAACCTGGTGCGCCGGGTGATGACGTCGAAGCGGTGGTCGACGTAGCAGCGGAAGAAGTCCTTCAGGTTGAGGAGCTTCGGGCGGCCGCCGTCTATGGCGAGCATGATCGCGCCGAACGTCGTCTGCAGCTGCGTGTGCTTGTAGAGGTGGTTGAGGACGATCTCGCCGACGGCGTCGCGCTTCAGGTCTACGACGATGCATATCTCGTCCTCCTTCGCGCCCTTGCGCACGTTGCCCTTGGAGTCCTTGGTGTGCCCGCCGGAGAGGTCGCGGATGTTGCTGACGCCCTCGATCACCTTGTCCTTGACGAGGTCGGCCATGTGCTTTATCATCTCGGCCTTGTTGACGCCGTAGGGGATCTCTGAGATGATGATCTGCGAGCGCCCGCCCTTGTCCTCGACGACCCTGGCCTTGCCGCGCACGGTGAGCTGCCCGCGGCCGAGCTTGTACATCGCGGCGATCCCGTTGTGCCCGCAGATCTGCGCGCCGGTCGGGAAGTCGGGGCCCTTCACGAACTGCATCAGGTCGTCGATCGAGCAGTCGCGGTGGTCGATGTAGTGCGTGATGCCGTCGCAGAGCTCGCCCAGGTTGTGCGGCGGGATGTTCGTGGCCATGCCGACGGCGATGCCCTGCGAACCGTTCAGGAGCAGGTTCGGCAGCTTCGCCGGCAGGACGGTCGGCTCGGTGAGCGTCTCGTCGAAGTTCGGCATCATGTCGACCGTGTTCTTCTCAAGGTCCGCGAGCATCTCTTCGGCGGCCTTCTGCATGCGCACTTCCGTGTAACGCATGGCGGCAGCGCCGTCGCCGTCGATCGAACCGAAGTTGCCGTGGCCGTCCACGAGCGGCACGCGCAGCGAGAACGGCTGGGCCATGCGCACGATCGTCTCGTAGATCGAGGAGTCGCCGTGCGGGTGGTACTTGCCCATGACTTCACCGACCACGCGGGCGGACTTCATGTGCTTCGAGCCGGGGGTGACGTTGAGCTTGTACATGCCGAAGAGCGAGCGGCGGTGCACCGGCTTGAGTCCGTCGCGGGCATCGGGAAGCGCACGGCCGATGATGACGGACATCGAGTAGTCGATGTAGTCGCGGCTCATCTCCTCGCAGATGTTGACGTCTTCCATCAACCCGCCGGTCCTGGCTGCGGGAATCGGATCTTCGACAGCGTTCTCGTTCTTCTCTTCGTCGCTCATGATGCAGTCTTCGGAACAGGTTTTATAAACGGAATTTGTTCTTATATTATACCAAATATGCGCGCGCGTGTGCAAAGACAATTGACAAAAACCGTCGTTTCAAGCGCGTCGGAACATTGATTCGAGCCCGATTCCCCCTCATTTCTCCAATTCCGCGAGGACCCGCGCGAACACCTCCTCGGGCGTCGAGGCGCCCGAGGTCACCCCCAGGCGTGCAATGCCGGGGAAATGCAGGTTTTCAAGATCTTTTTCATCCACGGCGCACCAGACCTTGGCGCCGGCCGCGGACGCGATCTCGGCCAGCCGGCGCGTGTTGGAACTCGACGCGCTGCCGAGTACGAGCACTCCGTCGCCGCCGCCGGCGACAAAGGCGCGCACCGCCTCCTGGCGGTCGCGCGTCGCCGTGCAGACGTCCGCGCTCGGCGTCGTCTCGAAGCCCGGGTGGCGCACGCGCAGCGCCGCCAGCACCTCCTGCACGACGTCGCCCGAGAGCGTCGTCTGGCAGACGACGCCCACCGCGCAGCCGACCGGGAACGGCAGGGTCGCGACCTCGCACGCCTCCGCCACGACGGCGACCTGTGCCCCCGCATCCTGCGCCTCCGCCACGACACCCGCAACTTCGACATGCTTCGCGTGCCCGACGACGACGACGGGCAGCCCCCGTTCGGCATACGTCCGCACCTGCCGATGGACGCGCGCCACAAACGCACACGTCGCGTCGACGACGGTCATGCCGCGTGCAAGGGCCGCCTGCCGTACCGCCGGACCGATTCCGTGCGCCGAAAAGAGCACCGTCTTGCCGTCCGGAATCTCCGCGAGATCCTCGACGAAGCGCAGACCCCGCACCCGCATCTTGCCGACCACGGTCTCGTTGTGCACAAGATCGTGCAGACAGTAGACTTCGTCCTGTGCCGCCAGCGCCTGCTCGGCCTTCTTGACGGCCATGGTCACGCCCGAGCAGAACCCGTGCGGTTCAATCGCTTCAACTCTCATTGTTCAACCTTGGACAATGTCGACAATCAAATCGCGGTGCCTTTTCACGTAGTCGAACAGCGTGATGACATCTGCGTTGGCAAGGCGGATGCACCCGTGCGAAACGGGCGAGCCCAGAAGCTGCTCCTGGTTCGTGCCGTGGATGTAGATGTGGCGCGACTGGCTGTCGCGGCCCCGACCCGCATTCGTGCCGGGTTCGAGACCGGCGAGCCAGAGGATGCGCGTCAGGACATAGTCCTTGGATGCGGCAGCCCGCCAGTCCGCAGGGGGAATGACCAGTCCCTTTACGGCGCGCCGCGAGACGAAGACCTGTCCCGGCGCCGCGTGATGGCCGAAGAGGCGCGCGATGCGGTGGCGTCCGGGCGGCGTGCAGCCGCTCCCTTCCGCCGCGCCAACGCCGTTCTTCGCCGTCGACACGGGGCAGACAAAGACCGTACGACCGTCTTCGCACACGGTGAGCGTCTGTCTCGCCACGTCGACGGTCGCACGACGTTCTTTCACGCGGCGCGCCATTTAGCGGGGCGGAAGCTGTGTGAACTTCTTCGTTTCGGGCTCGGGCCCCATCGTGAACTCGAGCACCCCGCCCGCCGTCACTTCCCGCGTGGTGAGCCACAGACGGTCCAGCGCCTTGCCGTTCAGCTTGGCGTCCTGAATGTAGCGGTTCGCCTTGGATGTCCCCTTCGCGCGAATCGTGAAGCGACCGCCCTTCGTGTACTTCGGGTCGAGGCGGAAGGATACTTCCGGGAACACGGGCGAGGTCAGCATCCAGAGTCCGCTGCCAGGGCACACGGGGTGCAGACCGGCCGCCGCGAGCACGTACCACGCGCTCATCTGGCCGACGTCCTCGTTGCCGCAGAGACCGCGCACGTCATTGAAGTACGCCTTCTCGCAGATTTCGCGCGTCCACTTCTGCGTGAGCCACGGTTTGCCGCTGTAGGGGAACATGAATGCGACGTGG
>CADCPA010000244.1 GCA_902803135.1 uncultured bacterium | reverse complement strand
CCTCATGTTCTTCGGCAAGGTCGCGTTCCACATCTCGCGTCCCGTGCGCTGGGACTCCGACCACGTGATCCGCTTCAACGACGACGTGCGCGCCTGCGCCCACGAGATCGTGCGTCTCGGACCGCAGAACTTCATCATCGCGCTCGACTACTTTGACGCCTCCATCAACCGCGTCGCGGCGTGGGTGCTCGGCATGCGCAACATGCAGAAGGCGCTTCTCGAGGCGCTCCTCGAGCCCACGGACACGCTCAAAGAACTCCAGGACGGCGCGCAGTTCACGGAACAGCTCGTGCTGCAGGAAGAGCTCAAGACCTATCCGATGGGCGCCGTGTGGGAAGAGTTCTGCAAGCGTGCGAACCTTCCGGCGAACGAAAGCTGGATGGCCCAAGTGCTGAAGTACGAACGCGACGTGCTCTCGAAGCGCGTCTAAGGGCTCCACGGCGTGAGAGCCTGCTGGAGGTGGTTCGGCGACGGCGATCCGCTCTCGTTGGCGGAAATCCGCCAGACGGGCGTCCGGGACGTCGTCGCCGCTCTCTCTGAACGTCGGCCGGGTGAAGCCTGGCCGTTGGAAGAGGTCCGCGCGCGCGCCGAGAAGGTGCGCGCGGCGGGTCTTTTCTGGACCGTCGTCGAGTCGATTCCGGTCCACGAGGACATCAAGAAGCACACGGGGGAGTGGCGGCGCTACGTTGAGAACTACAAGACCTCGCTGCGTCACGTGGCCGCCTGCGGCGTGAAGACGGTGTGCTACAACTTCATGCCCGTGCTCGACTGGACGCGCACCGATGTGCAGACCCGGCTCGACGACGGCTCCGTCGTGATGACGTACAACCCCTACGAAGTCGCTGCGTTCGACATCTACGCCCTGAAGCGTCCGGGCGCGGCGGAAGCCTATGATGCCGCAACCGTCGCCCGTGCGGCGGAGATCTGGGCCCAGGCAACCGACGCGGACAGGCAACGCCTCGAAAAGACGATTCTCATGGGACTGCCCGGTACGGTCGACGATCTGACCCCTGCGGAATTCCTTGCGCAGGTGCGCGAATACGAATCGGTCGGCGAGCAAGACCTGCGCGACCACCTGTACGGCTTTCTAAACGAAATCACGCCCGTGCTCGAGGAGACGGGATTGACGATGGCGATTCATCCGGACGATCCGCCCTATCCGATTTTCGGCTTGCCGCGCATCCTGTCCACTGCCGCCGACATGCGTCAGATGTGCGCGGCTTGTCCGAGCGAACGCGTCGGTTTCACCCTTTGCTCGGGTTCGCTCGGCGGCAGTCTCGCCAATGACGAAGTCGCGATCTTCCATGAATTCGCCCGTCGCATCCATTTCTGCCATTTCCGCAATCTCGTCCATGCGCCCGACGGCGTGTTTCGCGAGTCGGAAAGCCACCTGACCGGCAAAGTCGACATGCCCGCGCTGATGCTCGAACTCCTGCGCGAGGAAAAGCGGCGCGGCGAGAAGATCTTCCTGCGTCCCGACCATGGACGGCAGTTCGCCATCGACCGGCACCGGCCCTGCTATTGGGGCTACTCGTTTGTCGGGCGTCTCACGGGACTCTCCGAACTGCGCGGCCTCGAGTGCGGCCTGCGCCGCGCCTACGGCCTTTAACCTCTGTTGGACTTGTCTGACATTTTAACACAGGAGACATTCACATGAAGCTGACCCTCGATTCGATTCTCAACGAAGCCGCCGCCTGGAAGGCCGCCCATGTGACGCTGCCGGCCTTCGACATCGCCGCCGTGCGCGCCCAGACCAAGTCCGCTCCGGAATGGGTGCATTTCGGCGCCGGCAACATCTTCCGCGGTTTCATCGGTTCGCTCAACCAGCGTCTGCTGAACGCGGGCCTGACGAAGACCGGCATCATCGCGTGCGACACGTTCGACTACGAAATCATCGACCGGATCTACGATGCGCACGACGCGCTGACCCTGAACGTGCTGCTCAATCCCGACGGCACGACGACGCGTGAAGTGCTGGCCGGCGTGGCGGAGGGCGTGAAGGCCGACTTCGCCAACGCCGCCAGCGTGGCCCGTCTGAAGGCGATCTTCGCCGCACCGTCGCTGAAGATGCTGTCCTTCACGATTACCGAGAAGGGCTATGCACTGAAGAAGCCGGACGGCACGTATCTTCCCGTCGTCGAAGCCGACATGCAGGAGGGGCCCGCGAAGGCACGCCACGCGATGGCGATCGTCTGTGCGCTGCTCTTCGTGCGCTTCCAGGCGGGGCAGCTCCCGCTGGCCGTCGTTTCGATGGACAACTGCTCGCACAACGGCGAGAAGCTGATGGGCTCGGTACTGGAGATGGCGGAAGCCTGGAAGAAGAACGGCTTCGTCGGCGACGACTTCCTCGCGTACCTCACGGACGAGACGAAGGTCGCGTTCCCGTGGTCCATGATCGACAAGATCACGCCGCGTCCCCACCCGATGGTCGAAGAGTCGCTCGCCAAGGACGGCATCGAAGGCATGGCGCCGATCGTCACCTCGAAGAAGACGTTCATTGCGCCGTTCGTCAATGCCGAGAAGCCGCAGTACCTGGTGGTGGAGGACAAGTTCCCGAACGGACGTCCCCCGCTCGAAAAGGCCGGCGTCTACTTCTGCGACCGCGACACGGTCAACATGACTGAAAAGATGAAGGTCACGACCTGCCTGAATCCGCTGCACACCGCCATGTCGATGTACGGCTGCCTGCTCGGCTACACGCTGATCTGCAAGGAGATGGAAGACCCCGACCTTGTCAATCTCGTCAAGCGCCTCGGCTATGTGGAAGGGCTTCCGGTCGTCGTCGATCCGAAGATCCTCTCGCCCAAGGCGTTCATCGACGAAGTCGTCAACGAGCGCCTGCCCAACCCGTTCATGCCCGACGATCCCCGCCGCATCGCGACGGACACGTCGCAGAAGGTCGGCATCCGCTTCGGCGAGACGATCAAGAGCTATCTGAAGGAAGGCCGCGATTTGAACACGCTCGTCGCGATTCCGCTGGCGATTGCCGGCTGGCTGCGCTACCTGCTCGCGGTCAACGACCGGGGCGAGACGATGGAAGTCTCCGCCGATCCGTTGAAGGACGAGCTCCAGGCGCAGCTGAAGGGCGTCGTGTGGAACGATCCTGCCTCCTACAAGGGCGAGCTCCGCGCCATTCTGGCGAATGCGTCCATCTTCGGCACGGATCTCACGCAGACCGTGCTTGCGGACAAGGTGGAAGCCTACTTCAAGGCGCTCCTCGGCGGCGTCGGCGCGGCCCGTGCCCTGTTGCAGAAAGAGCTCGCGAAGTAGGAAATCCAAATTTCCCACTTGAAGTCAATCTGCCTTTTTGCTATACTTTCTGCCGTTTTCACGATGGCGGGAGTAGATCAATTGGTTAGATCAACAGATTGTGATTCTGTGGGTTGCGGGTTCGAGTCCCGTCTCCTGCCCCATCCAAGACCGTTCGGCTTTGCCGGGCGGTTTTTGATTTTGAGAGAGGATATGAGATGGACGACAAAACGCTCTTGGACCAGTATCTGCGCCGTATTCTGAATTCCAAGGTCTATGATGTGGCGATCGAAAGTCCGCTTCAGGAAGCCGCGGTGCTGTCCCGGAAACTTGGCAACCGCTTCCTGCTGAAGCGCGAGGACCTCCAGAGCGTCCACTCGTTCAAGATCCGCGGTGCGTACAACAAGATGGCCCAGTTGCCGAAGGCGGCGTTGGCGAAAGGCGTTCTCGCGGCCTCGGCGGGCAATCACGCCCAGGGTGTGGCGCTGAGCGCGCGGAAACTTGGCTGCAAGGCGACGATCGTGATGCCGGTCACGACGCCGGAAATCAAAATCTCCTCCGTGAGAAGCTTCGGCGCGTCGATCGTGCTTGCCGGCGATTCCTACTCGGATGCCGCAGCCGAAGCCGCCCGCCTCGTGAAGGAAAAGAACTACACGTTCATTCCGCCGTACGACGATCCGGAGGTAATTGCGGGCCAGGGTACGGTGGCAATGGAAATCCTCCGTCAGAATCCCGGCGACCTCGATGCCGTCTTCGTGCCGGTGGGGGGCGGCGGCTTCGCGGCCGGCGTCGCGGTCTACATCAAGGCGGTGCGTCCGAACGTGAAGGTGTTCGGCGTCGAACCGGTCGATTCGGACTGCATGGACCGGTCCATCAAGGCCGGACGCCGCGTCGAGATGGCGGAAGTGGGCCTGTTTGCCGACGGCGTCGCCGTCAAGAAGCCGGGCAAGATCACCTTCGACATCTGCCGTCGTTTCCTGAACGGCATCGTCCGCGTGTCGACGGACGAAACATGCGCCGCCATCAAGGACATGTTCGAGGCGACGCGTGCGATCTGCGAACCCGCCGGCGCGCTCGGCCTTGCCGCCGCCAAACAGTATGCCGCCAAGAAGGGCGCCCAAAACGAAACCTACGCCTGCATCATCTCCGGTGCGAACATGAACTTCGACCGCATCCGCTTCGTCTCCGAGCAGACGGAAATCGGCGAGCAGCGCGAGGCGATTCTCGAATGCCGCATTCCCGAAGTGCGCGGCGCCTTCAAGAACTTCATCCGCCAGATCGGCAAGCGCAACGTCACTGAATTCAACTACCGGTATTTCGACCCGAAGCAGGCGTACGTGTTCGTGGGTCTTTCGGTGCCGGACCGTCAAGCGACGCAGAAGATCGTCCGGCAGCTCACGCAGGCGAAGATCGGCACGATCGATCTCTCCGAAGACGAACTCGCGAAGGAGCACATCCGCCACATGGTCGGCGGACACACGCGCGGCATCCACGACGAGGTCGTCTATACGTTCGAGTTCCCGGAGCGCCCCGGCGCGCTGATGGACTTCCTGGAAGCCATTTCCGACCGCTGGAACATCACGCTCTTCCATTACCGCAACCACGGCGCGGACCACGGAAAGGTCCTCGTCGGTCTGCAGGTGCCGAAGAAAGAACGCAGCGCCTTCAGGAAGGCGCTGCACGCTCTCGGCTATGCGTTCCACGACGTCTCGCAGAACACGGCCTACCGTCTCTTTTTGGGCAATCGGGATTAACCGGTCGACTCGACCCCCGCCGGCCGTCAGCCGCGGTAGCGTCCGCGGCAGGCCGAGCAGAAGAACTCGGGGCCCGCCCAGGTGGTTTCCTCTTCGCGTCCGCAATGCTTGCAGATGCGCTTGACGAGCGCACGCACAAGGCGGACGTCTTCGGCGTGATCGTCGATGTAGAGGAAGGGGAAGTCGCTCACGCACGAACGGTTGGCCAGCGTCGTCGCAGCAGGGGGATTCTTGCCGTCGGACGTGTGGACGCCGACAATCTGCACGCGTTTGCCCAACAGGCGCACGCGACGCAGAATCGGCGCATAGTCCGGATCGTCGCCAATCAGAACCGCCACGTCGAATGTGCCCGGCTGGGCGGCATAGAACATCATCGATGCCGCCAGGGACATCTTGATCCAATTCTCGTCCGTCCCGACTTCGACCTCGTGGATCTCCGTTTCATAGCCGCAATTCTTTTCAAGGAAGTCGTAGAATGCGTATTGCTTCGAGGTGTTGAAACCCGAACGAGCCGAGGGAATCGTTCCAAAATAGTTCGTTCGAATCAGAGAACAATCCTCGTCGAGGAAATTGGCAACGTCTTCGCAAAACAGCTTCGGCAACTTTGCATAGTCGATTTCAAAATTCTCCTCGCCCAGCTTGGCAAACAATATACCGCGATTACGATAGAGCCAGCCTCCGTCGATAAAGACCATAGCCTTGACCGCCATGACTCTTTCCCTCCTTAATTTATGTATGTTTCGATGGTAGTGTGTGTTTACTTTGAATTCGAGTCTCGATTCTTAACGGGTTCTTCGCCAGGGATCTCGACAAGCCAGGGGATTTTCTTTCCATCCTTCGCGCCGACGTCGATGGATTCGGTGGAAGGGGGCGTGGAAGGGGCGTCTTGCCCGCCCTCGGCCGGCTTCTTCGAAGCGGCGGCCGCATCGGCCTTATCGACCGAGTCCAGAAGATTCTTCAATTCATCGTCGAGCTTCTTCGCTTCCTCGTCCGAGAGACGTCCGGCAGACTGACCGGCGTCGTCTTCGTCCAGAATCGCCTGGAGCGCGGACTTCTTCGGCTTCTCGTCCGCCGGTTGCGGAGACGAACCGAGATCGTCCTCATCGAGGATTTCCTGAAGCGTCTTCTTGCGCGGCTGGGGCTTCTTTTCTTCAACCGCCGGGGCCGGCTGCTGCGGCTGCGCGGAAGGGGAGGGGGCATTCTCGGCGGCTGCGGCCTCGGAAGAAGGGGGCGTTGCAACGGCCTTCTCGGCGTCCCCGGCCGGCGCGGTTTCGCCTTCCGGCGGATTCTTCGCCGCCTCCTCGGCCGCCCTTCTGGCGTCTTCCTTTGCGTAGTATTCCGGATAGAGCCGGCGGCGCTGCTGTTCGACCTGGGCCTTGTGCAGTTCCTCCTGTTCGGCCTTCAGCTGTTCGCGCGCCGCCCTCACGGCCGCCTGCTGCTTGAGGAGCTCTTCCGCCTCCTTCCTGGCCGCCTCGCTCGCGAGCTCGGTGTTGCCGGCCGGCGGACGGGAAGGGGTCTTGCCCGCTTCCGAAGCCGTCGGCACGGTCTCGTCAGCCGTACGTGCTTCAGCCGACTGCGCACGCGCCTTCGCGAGTTCGCTTTCCAGCGCCGCCAGCTTCTCGAGGATCGGTTGGATGGACTTGCTCGCGTCGGCCGGCTGGACGGCGGGCTGCTGCACGTTGACGACCGGGGCGGCCATGGCAGGCTGCGGCTGCGCCGTACGGTTCTGCAGCGCGATGTCCATCAGGCGGTCGGAGAGCGCCTGGTTGCGGTTGATCATCGACCACGTGATCAGCGTAAACGTGAGCACGACGATCATCAAAAGGATGACGAAGAAAATCGACAGGGCCAGCATGCGCTTGTTGGCCTTGGCCTGTTCGGCCGCCAAATATTCCTGGAATGCCTTGAGCACGGGAAAATCCTGCACACCGTCGGCTCCCGCGTAGACACGCATGGCCGTCGGTTCGTGCATGTGTTCGTGCATGTCCTGTTCGGGATCAACATCGACATTGATTTGTTCGTTCATATATAGTTCCTTGTTTTGTGAATTGACATTATAGCAGATTCAGCTGATAATCACAACCGCAAATTGAAAGAACCTTAAGCCGTTCGGCAAAATGACAACCCGTTCGGCAAAATGACAACCCGCAACCGCGCCTGGTTCCGGCCTCGTTTTTGCGCATAATATCTGTTATGTCAACTAGACGCAGGGTGCAACAAAGTGCGGTAAAGACAAGGTCCCTTCTTTTTGATATACTGTTCACGTAATGGAAAAGAAAGTCTATCTCGACGCGCGCGACTATCTGCGCGACATGTGGCGGCTCGGACGCCAGATTCTCGATTCGAAATGGAAGCCGGACGTGCTGCTTGCGCTTTGGCGTGGCGGGGCCGAAGTTGGCGTGGCGATTCACGAATACCTCAAGGTGCAGGGCCTCTCCGTGCGTCACATGCCGATCAAATGCTCCAGCTATACCGGCATCGGCCAGAGCAACACCGAGGTCAAATTCGAACATGCGGAGAGCGTCCTCGCCAACCTCGAGCCGGGCACCAAGGTGCTCGTCGTCGACGACGTCTTCGACACCGGCCGTACTGCCGCCGCCATGCACGAGAAGCTGGAGGCCCTCGGCTGCGAAATGCGCATGGCCTGCGTCTACTGGAAACCGGAAAAGAACCTGACCCCCTACAAGCCCGATTTCCACGTCCGTACGCTGGAGAGCTGGATTGTCTTCCCGCACGAGATCGAGGGCCTCACGTCCGAGGAAATCGCCGAAAAGGACGAAGTCCTCGCCGCCCTTCTCAAGCGCGGCTAACCTGGATGGCTGAAGACGGCTCACTGAAAGCGAAACCGCCTCGTCGCACGACGAAGCGGTTTTCAAGGCATGTGAGCCGACTTGCGCAGCAGGAATCAGAATTCCTGCATGCGACGGCGCGAACGAGCCCGGATGCGCGCACGCGCAGATTTCTTGCGCGCCTTCACGCAGGGCTTCTCGAAATAGCGCTGATCACGCAGCGTCTTGATGATCCCCTCCTTGTCGAGGATCTTCTTCAAGCGCTTGAGACCGCGTTCGACGG
>CADCPA010000243.1 GCA_902803135.1 uncultured bacterium | reverse complement strand
GGCGAAGAGCGCGGTGTGCAAGATCAACATCGACTCCGACTCGCGCCTCGCGATGACGGCGGCGATCCGCAAGCACTTCGCGGAGCACCCCGAGCACTTCGACCCGCGCCAGTACCTCTCTCCGGCGCGCGACGCGATGAAGGAGCTCTACATCCACAAGATCGTCAAGGTTCTCGGCTCGAACGACAAGCTCTAATCCGCGCGTTTCCCGTCGTGAAGAGGCCGATCCGTACTGCGGGTCGGCCTTTTTCCTTCGAGCCCGCGCAAGATGGGACGATGAAGAACCTGTTCAAAAAGAAGTTCGCGAACTTCGCCCAGCGGGCGAAGAACGCGTTCGACCGCGAAACGGCGCGGAAGGATCGTCGGGAGTTTCGGGACCGCGTCCGGCGGGTTGGCATCGCCTTTCTTCTGACGCAGCTTCTGCTGTGGGGCGGCTTGTGCTGGCTGCGCTTCCACCTGGATCCCGCTTCGCCGGGCCGACCGCTGGTCGGGTGCGCGCTGTGGTTCGTGCTCTATCTCGTGCCGGCTTCGATCTGCAATCTGCTGCTATTCAAGTGGCAGTTCAACGCCATCTACGACGCGAATCTCGTCTGGGGCAAGTCGCGCGGACGCGAACGCTGGCGCCTGGCGGCGAAGTGCTGGTTCCTCCTCGTCTTCGGCTGGGCCCTGACGCTGAAGGCCGTCATCGGCTGGTGGTGGAAGCATGTCGGCGTGGCGAAGACGCTGCGGATTCTGGCCATTCTGGGCGAACCGCGCGAAGGGTACGCCATTTACATCGAAGAAGCCGAGGCGGCGGCCGAGGATCCCGATGGAATCGACGTGTCGTCCGGATCCGATTGCCGGGCGCCGCGCCGCCTTGAAGACCACAGCCGCAAGCTTCTCCGCGGAGGGGGCGGCAACGTGCGGTGCGGGAGCTGAAGCATCTTGCCAAACGGTCGGACCATCTCGTATCGGATACGTCTGTTGGACAACGCCTGGAACTCGTGGACAGAACATGCTCGAAATCGTCTATCGTTATCGCTTTGTCGCCGTGGTCGCCCTCTTGGGGCTCGCGTCGATGCTCGCAACGGCCAAGGGGTGTCTCCCGTTGGCGCTGCGCGGCATCCGCAAGATCCTGCGGAAGGACGTGGGGCGGCCGGCGGAAGCGCCCGGGACGACGCCCGCCCCGATTCCGGCCTGGAAGCGCGGACTCGCCTTCGTGCTGGTTCTGCTGGCGTTCCTCATCGCCGTCGTCTAGATGGACGGACAGCGGGCGTCTGAAGCGGCTGTCGGCGCGTCCGACAGGTCGAATGGAAACATGGAAAGGGTAGGAGAATGGACTGGAAGTACAAGCGTGGCGATTTCAAGCGTCCGCCGGCGCAGCTGGAGCATGTGGAGGCGACAATCCGCTTTTTCGAGGACCGCGTGGAGTCCGACGGCGTGTTGCATCTGCGCGCCCGCGAACCGATGGCGGAGATCGCGCTCGACTGCGACGGCGCGAAGGTCGTCTATCCGCTCGACCGCACCTACCGGGCGAACGAGGCGTTTACTGTCGCCGTGTCGCATGTCGCCCATCCGGACGGCATCCGTCTCGAAGGCATCTACTGCGACGTGACGCCTGAGGGCGCGCCGCAGCAGTACATGAGCCAGTGCCAGCAGTTCGGCTTCCAGCGCATTCTGCCGATCATCGACGACTGCACGGCGAAGTGCACGTTCCGCACGACGCTCGAGGGCGATGCACGCTACACGCATCTTCTCTCCAACGGCGATCTCGTGGAGAGGAAGGCTCTGGGAAACGGCCGTCAGGCCTGGACCTTCGAGAACCGCCGGCCGATGGCGCCCTACCTCTTCCTCGCGTGTGCCGGCACGTGGGACGTGCTCACGGATTCCGTCACCTATCCCGACGGCGGCAAGACGGTGAAGCTCGAGTACCTCGTGCCTCCGGGGCACGTGGACGGGGCGCGCCTGCCGATGGAGATACTCAAGAAGTCCATCCTCTTCCAGCACGAAGTCACGGGCTTCGTCTATCCGTACGAGACCTACCGCACGATCTGCATGGAGAAGTCCCTCTACGGCGGCATGGAGAACACCGGCAATACGACGATCATCACGCAGGCCGCTTTGATCGACGAGACGATCGCCGACCCGCGCCTCGTCTACGCGCACGGCGTCATCCCCCATGAATTCGAGCACAGCCACTGCGGCAGCGGCGTGACGATGGAGACGCAGTTCGACATGTGGCTCAACGAGGCGTACACGGTGAACGTCGAACGTGCCTTCCTGGCGCGCACGTTCGGCGACGCCTTCACGCGCTCGGAGGAGATCGAGCAGTTGCGCAGGGACGGCGGCGCGCTCGCGGAAGAGGAGGGCGGTACGGCGGCGAGCATCGTGCGCGAAGGCGTGAACGATCCGGACGAAGTCGTCGACGCAATCACCTACGACAAGGCTCCCGAGGTGCTCAACACCCTGCGCAACCTCATCGGCGCGGATGCCTACGACAAGGCGTGGCGCGAGTATTTCCGCCGCTTCGACGGCGGCAATGCGAATACGGACGACTTCCTCAAGGTGTTCGGCGACGTGACGGGCAGCGATATCGGTTTGCTGCTGCGGCCGTGGCTCTTCCGGGCTGGACATCCCACCGTGCAGGCGGGCTGGACATGGGCGAATGGCGAACTCGTGATCACGCTCGAGCGCGACGGCGACTACATCGTGCCCGTGCCCTATGCGTTGGTGAAGGACGGCCGCGACGTCGCGACGGGCACATTCGTCCTCGACGGCGCGAAGCAGGAATTCCGCGCGAAGTGCCCGAAGCCGGATTTCATTTCCTGGAACCGCGGCTGCGGCTTCTACGGTGTGCTCGAGGGGACGGCGTCCGAGTCCGAACTCGCGCGGCAGGTCCGTACCGACCCCGACGCGTTCAACCGCGCCGAGGCGATGAAAATGCTGCGCGACCGCGGTCTGACCGACACCTGGCTGGCGCTCTACAGGGAAATCTACGCCGATCCGACGCTCGATCTCGGCGCGAAGGCGGCGCTGCTCGCGATCCCCGCGACTTCGCTCAACCGCCGCCGCCGGGCATGCGTGCGCGAGAACGTGAAGGAAATGCATGCGCTGCGCAAGCTCGCCGCGACGTCGATCGGCGCGCCATCGCTCATCGCGGCCCTGGCGGGCGCGGCGACGGACGGCCTTGACGCCGCCGCGATCGTGCGCCGCGCCTGGGAGAACCGCCTCCTCGAACTGCTCGCCGAAATCGACGACCCGACGGTCTGGGCGGCGCTCAAGGGCTATCTCGACCGCACGAAGAACATCACCGCGCGCCTCAACGCGCTGCGGGCGATCGTCGCGGGCAACTGGCCGCTCCGCAAGGACGTGCTCGAGGCGGAAGGCCAAAAGCTGCGCACGTCGACGAACGGCTATGCGGGCTATCTGCGCCTCGTGGCGGGCGATCCCCATGCGGACGTTTTCGCGGCGATGGCGGCGGAGGAGAAGCGTCCGTCGTGGAGCATCTCCCATCCCGCGCTCTCCCGCGCGCTCTACTGCGGCTTCGCGGAGAATGCGGACCGTCTGTGGACGCCCGAGGGCCTCGCGTGGATGGAGAAGACGATCGTCGCGTATGCGCAGATCGGCGAGTACAACGCCACGCGCCTGACGGCGCCGTTCCTCACGTGGCGTTGGTTTGAGCCGGGGCTGCGCGGCGAGGTGAAGGCCCTGCTCGAACGCCTGGCGAAGGCGCTCCCGTACGGCAAGTTCCCGTTTATGGGCGGACGCCTCGCCGCGCTGCTCGGCTAGTTCCGGCGCATCACCAGCTTCGAGACGAGCAGATAGGCGGCGGCGAACAGTCCGCCGCCGAGGATGATCCACACGAGGTTCGCGTCGATCATCGCCTTGCCGCGGTGGACGAGCTCGAGATAGGTGATGTCGCCCGCGGAACGGCCGAGTCCGAATCCGACCAGTGCGAGAAGGACGGTCCAGATGCCGGCGCCGAGGCCCGTGAAGAGCGTGAACTTCGCCAGCGGCATGCGGGCGAGTCCGGCGGGAATCGAGATGAGCTGGCGGATGACCGGAATCAGGCGGCAGACGAAGGTCGTCGCCGCGCCGTAGCGGTTGAACACCTCGCAGGCCCGGTCCAGATGCCCGGGCTTGACGAAGAACCATTTGCCGTACTTTCGCAGGAACGGCTCGCCGAGTTTCATCGAGAGGAAGTAGTTCACGTAGGCGCCCAGGATCGATCCCGCGAGGCCGACGAGGCACACGAGCGCGAAGTCCGGAACCGGCGCATGGAGCGTGAGTTCGCCGCGCGCCGCGAGGAAGCCCGCGGGCAGCATGACCACTTCGCTCGGGAAGGGGATGAACGAACTCTCGATCGTCATGAAGAAGAAGACGAGCGCATAGCCCCAGAGCGGGGCGAGCGCGGCGACGGCGTCGAGATGGGCGGCAAGGGCGTCAAGCATGGGGACCTCCTTAGAGCACCTGCATCGGCAGGAACTTCTCGCGTGCGTACGGACGCGGCACGGCGATTTCGCGCGTCTCTCCGCCGGAGACGATTTTGACGGTGACGTCGCCTTCGAACTTGTCGAAGCGGCTCCAGGCGCAGACGAGGCGCGCGGCGAGGTCGAGGTCGGCCGCCGAGGCGACGGCGGGCAGAATCGCCGTGGGGCCCGGCACGGAAACCGGGGCGACCAGCGTATCCGTCGGCGCGAGCTTCGCGGCGAGCTCGCGGTTCTCGTGCACATCGCGTCCGAGAATCACGCCCGTGCCGTCCGGCAGCCGGAAGCGGCGGGCGATGTTCAGCAGCTCGACGAGACGGCGCTCGTGCAGACCCTCGTGCTCCAGGAGGTCCTTGAGTCGGCGGCCGAATCCCTTTTCGGTGAGCTTGCAGCCGCCGGCCGGGGACGGATAGTCGACGAGGCCGAACTTTGCGGCCAGCTGCATCTGCGGTTCGCGGCGGCGGCCGGAGAGGCCGAGCAGCTTCGTACGGTCGAGGAGACCTTGCTGTTCGGGAATCGTCGGCTCGAGCAACTGGGCGCAGAGCGGACGCAGCAGACGCCCCTTCAGTCCCGAGCATTTCTCGACGACGCCGAGGGACTGCCGATTCTGCGACATCGGGCGCTGGTTCAGGACTTCGCCCGTGGCGACGAAGTCGTAGCCGAGTTCGTCCATCAGTTCGCCTGCGCGCGCGATCATTTTCGCATGACAGTCGATGCAAGGGTTCATGGCGCCGCCGAAGCCGTGCGGCGGATTTTCGATGAGGGCGATTTCGTCCGCCGTGAAGTCGACCACATGGAGCTTGACGTTCAGCGCGGCGGCGGCCTTCCTGGCGCTGTCGGGGGTGAAGAACGGGGTGGTGAAGACGACGCCCTCGACCTCGGCGCCGGCCTCGCGCAGAATGCAGACGGCCAACTGGGAATCCAGACCTCCGCTCATCAGGCTGAGGCCCCTGGCCTTGCGCGTTCCGTTTTCGTTCGTGCCCACCGGCTTGTTTTCGTTGCCTTCAGACGGCATTTCCCTCTGCTCCCTTCACTCTTGACTTACCTTGCGTCGACGGATATGCTATAATCTGCCTCGACAAGGCGAGACAAGAGTTTACACGATGAAGCTGATTTTGGCAATGGCCTTCGCACCGATTCTGGCACTGGCGGCGACCTTCCCGGTCCGAACACTCCCGCAGGTGTCGGACCCGCTTGAGCCGTCCCTCCAGAATGAAGTCGATCACGCGATCGACCTGGCCGAGCTTTGGCTGGCGAAGCATGCGCCGACCAACCGCACGGCCGCCGCGACCAATGTCTGCCCCCGCGTCGCGCTCCGCGGCTACGACGGGGCGCGCGAACTCTTCGCCACGAACGGACTTTCCCACGCGCAGATCGCCCTGCGCTTCATCTCGGGCCAGAAGGGGGCGGGCTGGTGGGTGACGTCCACGAATGCGCTGCCGACACGTCTGGCCGTCGATATTCTGAAAGGACTCTGATGCATCCCGACCTGATTTCCCTTGGCTTTCTCCATCTCAAGACCTACGGCGCCTTTATGGCGCTGGGTTTTCTCGCCGCCTGGCAGGTGGTGGCATGGCTCTGCCGCCGGATGGGACGGGACCCTGAGCCGTGCACGAATCTCATCATGTGGATGATGGTCAGCGGCGTCGTGGGCTCGCGCATCGCCTACGTGATCGAGCATTGGTCGCAGGAGTTCGCCGGCCATCCTGAACTGCTGGTCCGCATCGACCAGGGCGGACTCATGTTCTATGGCGGATTCATCCTCGCTTTGGCCGTCTTCGTCGTGTGGTGTCGGGTCAAGCGCGAACCGATCGTTCCCATGGCCGACCTCTTCGCCGTCGTCATTCCGCTGGGCCACGCCTTTGGGCGGGTGGGCTGCTTTTTCTACGGCTGCTGCTACGGCCGCCTCTCGCAGTGCGCCTGCGCGGTTTCCTTCCCGCGCGGCTCGCCGGCCTGGCACGAGCAGCTCCGCGCGGGCCTCATCTCGTCCGAGGCCGCCGCCGCGCTGCCCGTCCTCCCCGCCCAGCTCTTCGAGGCGGTTGCGGTTTTTGTCCTTTTTGCGGCGCTTCTGTTTCTGCACCGCCGTTTCTGGAATCGGCTGCCCGGACTCATTACCGGGTCCTATATGGTCGGATATGCCTGCATTCGCTTCGTAATTGAAATTTTGAGAGGAGATCCGCGTGCCAGTATCGGAATTTTCTCAATCAGCCAGACGATTTCGCTCCTGCTCTTTCTTTTAGGATGTACATTTATCCTAGTTGCGTTTCGTCGCGGAAAATTGTAAAATACTTGGACCACAAGAAGAAGGAAGGCTTTGCATATGAATTTTACCAACCCGATCAAGACGGCGGCTGCGTTGGCGTCCGCCACCGTTTTCGCCGTGTGCGCTCCGGCTCAGGACGATGTCGCCGTCGAGGCGACGGCCGGAGAACCCGCTGCCGAACAGGCTGCGGCCGACGATGCCGATCTCGGGCTTCCGCCCGTGAAAAAGGCGGACACCAAGTACTTCCACCCGCTCATCCGCTGCAAGCAGGTCCAGATGCTGAAGCCGGATGCCGTGCAGGTGCTCAAGCCGCGTTCGGACGTCGCGGTTCCCGCCGAGGAAGGCCGCTACTATCCGCTCGGCTCGACGATCACCGTCACCGGCGACGTGGCCGCTCCGGTCGTGTTCGAATTCGGCGACAAGGCGTTTCTCCGCGTTTCACCGAACACCGAGTTCGCGACGAAGGAAATCAAGATCGGCGAGCCCGTGCGCACGCTGGTGCTGAAGAAGGGCCGCGTCGAGGTGGTGCTGCCGCTTCAGCTGAAGGAAGGCCTTTTCAAGGTGGTCACGCCCGGCGACGAGAAGACCCCGTCGAACCTCGTGTTCGAGAATCTCGCGGGCGAAAGCCGCTTCGACTACTCGTCCGACGCGAGCGGCGAGGAAGTCGTCGCGCGCTGCGTGACGGGTACGATGGGCATCGTCGGCAAGCACTTCAAGCTGCCGCGCCTCGTGGCCGCCAATCAGGTCCGCATCTCCACGACGGGCGCGAACCTCTTCACGTCGATCTACGGCGAGAGCGGCGACTGCAAGACGATTCTCGACCAGGGCATCCTCGCGGAGCGCAATTTCGAGACGGGCGACGTGGTCGAGAAGGTGAAGGAGCTCGAGTTCGTGCTCTCTCCGCAGTGCTCGATCAAGATCTTCCGCGCGCGGTCCAAACTCAGCGGCCGCATGGCCGTGTCGATGATGACCTTCGATTCCGCCGGCGTCATGAAGAACCGCGTCGCCTTCGCCGAAGGCCTTTCGAACGTCAACTCGGGCGAGCTCGTCGTCTCCACGCAGGATGCCGACAAGGCCGCTGCGAAGAACAAGGCCGACGAAGAGACCGAGACCGTCGAAGTGAAGACCGAGAAGGAAGAAGACGACGAGGTCAAGAAGGAAGAGAAGAAGAGCGACGACGACGACGATCTGATCTGATTTGAGGGCGGGGCCGCGTTCGCGCGGCCCGCGTCACAGGTTACAACGAGAAGCATAAAGACAGGATACTAAAGTGGTTATTCATCATTTCAACCGCCTCATCAAGAACAAGTGGGTCTGGGGCGCGTTTGCAATCGCAATCTCCGTGTTCTTCGCATTTGACTTCCTCTTCGTGGGTGGAAGCGACGAGGGCAAGTCTTCTGGAACGGTTGGAAGGCTCGGCGGGAAGGATGTGACGACCGCTCAGTTCCGTCACCTGGTCAACGACGCCCGCGGGTTCGGCCGCATGCGCGACAACAAGTCGTCCAACGCCGAAATCAACCGCAAGGCCTGGCAGGCCGCCGCGGCGCTCGCCGTGGCGAAGGCCGCGCATCTCGATGCGACGGATGAGGACGTGAAGGCGGCGATTCGCCGCGACCCGTCCTTCCGCGGCGAGGGCGGCGCGTTCTCGATGATGGCCTACCAGATGATCCTGCGCGACAACGGGATGTCGCCGGAGCTCTATGAAGGCTACCTGAAGCGCCGTCTGACGCTGGGCAAGCTCCAGCAGGTCGTGCTCGGCAGCGCCGCGTGGGTCTCCCCGATGGAGCTTGACAGTGCGATCAACGACGCGACGGACAAGTTCACGGTGCGCATCGCCTCGTTTACCGACAAGGATGCCGATAAGGTCACGATCGACGACAAGGGCATCGAGGCCTACTACAACGAGAACACGAACTCCATCGCGCTGCCTGACTGCGTGACGGTGAAGTTCGCGAAGTTCCGCGCCGATGCGCCCGAGCGCCTCGCCCAGTTCACGATCGCCGCCGAAGAGGTGAGCAACCACTGGGACGTCGTGCAGGACGAAGCCCGCTTCAAGGTGAAGACGGGCACGGGCACGAACATGGTGACCGAAGTGATGAGCCTCGAGAAGGCGTGGCCGATGCTCGAGCACGACCTCCAGCTCGTGGCGTCGCTCGAAGCCTACCGCACGAACCTCCTCTTCCGCGTCTATCCGCAGGACGAGACGGCCGCCGCCGACAACAAGACGGACCGTCTCGAGAAGATCGCCGCCGACGAGAAGGTCGCGATCGAGACGTCGAAGCCGTTTGCGCTCGACGGCCGCGGCTACGTCAAGGGCTTCATGGTCCGTCCGTCGGAAGTCGCGCCGGGCTGCCCCGAGTTCCTCTCCACGGTCGCCGCTCTCGATCCGGAATCCGCGTTCGACCGCTACGGCGTCGTGCAGGGCACGAACTGCCTCTACCTCGTCGAGCGCGCGAGCTTCGTGAAGGCCCACGTGCCGAGCTTTGCGGACGCGAAGGAGATCATCCGCGAAGACGCGCTGAAGGATGCGCGCAAGAAGGCGTTCAAGGCGGCCGTTGAAAAGACGCGCGCCCTCGTGGCGGCCGACCTCGCGGCCGGCAAGCCGTTCGATGAAAAGGCGCTCGCCGGTGCGACGGTCTCGACGCAGATCGTCTTCTCGGTGTCGTCCCTGCAGAACAATTCGTTCGCGGATTCGATGTATGTCGCCCGCAACACGATGAAACTCGAGAAGGGCAAGCTCTCCGACTTCATCCCCACGATGGACGACAAGCGCGCGCTGGTCGTGTACGTGGCGAACCGCGAGCCGGGCGATGCGGCGCAGGCCCAGATGGTGCGCGCCCAGATCCGCGACGAGCTTGCGCGCGGTTCGATGATGTCGCTCGGTACGACCTGGCAGGAATGGAACCTGAACCGCCTGGGCTTCGAGACGACGGAATCTTCCTCGGTCGAGGTTTCCAATGCGCCTGCTGATTACGAAGAGTGACCCCACGGCCCAATTGCCGACCTACGCCCATCCCGGTGATGCCGGGATGGACGTTCGTTCTATTGAGACGTTGACGCTGCCGCCTGGCGGACGCGCCCTTGTGCAGACGGGGCTGTCCATCCAGCTGCCGCCCGACGCCGAAGCGCAGGTGCGCCCGCGCTCCGGTCTGGCGTTGAAACACGGCGTCACGGTGTTGAATTCGCCGGGCACGATCGACGCCGGCTACCGCGGCGAAGTCGGCGTGATTCTCGTCAATCTGGGGAGCGAACCCTTTACGGTCGAGAAGGGCATGAAGATCGCCCAGATCGTCGTGGCGCAGGTCGTCCGCGCCGAAATCGTCGAGGTTGCCTCGCTGGCGGAATCCGATCGCGGAGCGGGCGGATTCGGCTCGACGGGTTTGCAATAAGGAGAGGACGTGGAGGGACAGCAGACAGATCCCAATCAGGACTTGCTGACGCCGGGGCAGCCGTTCGGCGTCTATACCGTGGTCCGCCGCCTCGGCAAGGGCGGCATGGGCATGGTGTATCTGCTGCAGCATCCCACCGACGGCTGCTTCGCCGTCAAGATCGTCAATCCCGCCGCGCTGAAGAAGGATCCCGAGTTCGTCGCGCGCTTTGCGCGCGAGGGCGCTTTCGCGATGAAGATCCGCCACCCGAATCTCATCGCGGTCTATGACATGGGACAGGACCCCGACACGGGCTACTACTACCTCATCATGGACTATCTGCCGGGCGGCGACGTGCGGCAGAAGCTGAACACGATGGGACGCTTCCCGATCGACGAGGCCGTGCGCATCGTCGCGCAGGTCGCCAACGCGCTCGTCGAAGCGCATCGCCACGGCGTCATCCATCGCGACATCAAGCCGGGCAACATCATGTTCGACGCGAACGGCACGCCGAAACTGGCGGACCTCGGCGTCGCGAAGTTTTCCGATGCGGGCCAGGCGATGCTGACTTCCGCCGACGTGATGATCGGCACGCCTGCCTACATGGCGCCCGAACAGATCATGGACTCGCACGGCGTCGACCAGCGGGCGGACATCTATTCGCTCGGCATCGTCTTTTTCGAAATGCTGACGGGGCGCCGTCCCAACGAAGGACTGACCGTCCTGCAGATCGTCGCGCAGGCCGTCGAGGGCAGGCAGATTCCCGACGTCCGCTCGTTCCGCCCCGAAATTCCCGCGATGATCGCCCAGCTGCTCAACATGATGTGCATGCCCAAGGCGCAGATGCGCATCGGGACGGCCCGCCAGGTGGTGACGATCTTCAACCGCATTCTCGACCGCGAACGCACCGCGACGGGCGACTCCTCGCTCATCGCGTCCCGGCCTGCCATCGCGCAGATCCGCCGCAGGATCTGGCGCCGCCGCGTGACGACGTGGTGGAAAAACCAGACCTCGGCCGCACGGATCCTGCTGTCGGCGGTGGTCGCACTGTTTGCCGCCGGCCTCCTGTGCGCCTTGGCCGCGCCGTTCCTGAAGGCGCCGGAGAATGCGGCGCCGGCGGACAGGGAGTTGTATGAGGAATCGGCGGACGACCTGGAAATCCGCCTGCTCGACTCGGGCGATTACGGTGATCGCTCCCGTTAGGTCCGAAGGTGATTTGATCGTTACGAACCCTCTCAACGAGAAGGATGAGGCATGTTGCTTGAAATTGTCAAATACGGTGCGAAGGTTCTCCGCGAGATGGCAACCCCCGTGCCGGCGATTACGCCCGCGCTCGTCGCGGCGGCGCATGACATGCTCGAGACGATGTACAAGGCGAAGGGCGTGGGCCTCGCCGCCCAGCAGGTGGGCCGCCTCGAGGCGATGTGCGTGATCGACGTTCCCGCGAGCTGCGAGGACGACGAGGAGACGAAGGCCTACAACGCGGCCGTTGAAATGCCGCTCATCATGTTCAACCCCGTGATCGTCGCGACGGAAGGCTCGCAGGACGGACGCGAGGGCTGCCTCAGCTTCCCGAACATGGGCGCCCCCGTGGTGCGCCCCGCGCAGGTGACGTGCCAGTACACGGATGTCAACGGCTTGATGCAGATCGCGTCCGCCAAGGGCTTTCTCGCGCGCGCCATCCTGCACGAGACCGACCACCTCAAGGGCGTCCTCTACGTGGACCACGTGAGCGCCGTCGAAAAGCTCAAGCTCGCCAAGCGCCTGCAAAAGCTCGCCGACCAGAACGGCGGCAATCTGTAACCCGTCAAGCAGCGTGAAATTTGAAGTCAAGAACATCCACCCAAAACAGATTGAAATCTGAAACTAAAAAGGAGAATCCAAATGAAGCTCAAGTCTCTCATCACCCTGGCCGCCTGCGCCTGCTCGCTCCTCGCCCTCGGCAAGTCCTCCACGCCGAAGGGCTTTACGGACGACCTTGACGCCGCGCTCGCGGATGCAAAGAAGTCCGGCAAGTACGTCTACGCCTGCTTCTCCGGCAGCGACTGGTGCGGTTGGTGCGTGAAACTCGAGAAGGAAGTCTTCTCCGACAAGGAATTCGACTTCGTCGACGCGCTGAAGGACGACTACCTCTTCGTGTTCATCGACAGCCCGAACGACAAGAGCCTCCTCTCCGAGGCGGCGAAGGAGCGCAATCCGAAGCTCACCGAGAAGTATCAGATCCAGGGCTTTCCGACCGCGCTCATCCTCACCGGTGCGGGCGAAACGGTCGAGCAGACCGGCTATCGCGCGGGCGGTGCGCAGAAGTACGCCGAATTCCTGAAGGACGTCCGCAAGAACGGCGCCACGCTGATCGAGAAGCAGAAGAAGCTCGCCGAGCAGAAGAAGCGCGAGAAGGAAATCAGGGATAAATATTTCGTCTCGTTTGAGAAGAAGCTCGACGCTGCGCTCAAGGGCCTTCAGAAGGAGAAGCGTTCGGCGGAGGACTTCCTCAAGGCGGCCGAGGCCGTCGAGGCCGTGCTCAAGGACATCAAGGCGGTCAAGATCGACGATGCCGACAAGGAACTGGGCGGCCAGCTGAAGGAGCAGCTGACGGGCGGCGTCGAGCGCCTCGTCCGCTTCCTCAAGCAGAACGCCGAGAAGGGGAAGGCGAAGGCCGAGAAGGGGAAGGCGAAGGCCGAGAAGGGGAAGGCGAAGGTCAAGAAGGACGCCGAGGCGAAGTGAGGCCGTTGGGTTCAAGATCAGCAAGACGGGCGTAAGTGAAGATGGAAGCAGGAAGCATAGAAGGTTGGCTGAAGGGTGGTTTTGAGGCCGCTTTCCCGGGCAACGACTTTTCGAAGGTGCGCGCGCTGCCGGCGACGGATGTGAAGTTCGGCGATTTCCAGTGCAACGACGCGCTGGCGAACGCCAAGACTCTGCATCAGCCGCCGCGCAAGATCGCCGAGGCCGTGTTCGCGAAGCTCATGGAGGCGAAGCCCGCCTTCATCGAGAAGGTCGAACTCGCGGGCCCGGGCTTCCTGAACATCACCGTCTCCACTGCGTGGCTGGCGGATCGGCTGGCCGCCCTCGGCGCGCAGGCGACGCTGGGCATCCCCCAGACGGGTGCCGGCAAGAAGGTCGTCATCGACTACTCCTCGCCGAACGCCGCCAAGCAGATGCACATCGGCCACATACGCTCGACGGTGATCGGCAATTCGATCGACCGCATCTTCCGCGCGCTCGGCTACGACGTGATTGCCGACAACCATCTCGGCGACTGGGGCACGCAGTTCGGCATCCTCATCAAGGGCTACCGCGAATGCCTCACGCAGGACGAGCGCGACAACCTCTCCGTCGCAACCCTCGAGAAGTGCTATGTCCTCTCCGCCGCGAAGGCGAAGGAGGAGGACGGCGTGTGGAAGGACGCCTGCCGCGCCGAGCTCGTGAAGCTGCAGCAGGGCGATGCGGACAACATGGCCCTCTGGAAGAAGTTCATCG
>CADCPA010000242.1 GCA_902803135.1 uncultured bacterium | reverse complement strand
CTCGCATTCAAACAGCCCCGCCGCTGACGACCGTGGCTTCGAAATCGAATCCGCACACGGCGCGCACGCGCACATCCACGAACGACCCGACCGCCGGCAGCGCCCGGCGGCCGTCTTTTTTCAGATAGACGACGCCGTCCACGTCCGGAGCCTGGCTTTCAAGACGGGCAACGCCCTCGCCGACGACCAGCGCCCGGTAGGTGTTGCCGACGAACGTCTTCGCCTTCGCCGCCCACACGCGCTTCTGCGCGGACATGACTTTCCGCTCGCGCCTCTGCGCCTCTTTGAGCGGCGGACAGTTCGGCAGTGCCGCCGCGGGCGTACCCTCTTCGGGCGAAAACGCAAATGCGCCGAGATGGTCGAACTTCATCGTCTTGACGTCCGACAGCAACCGCTGGAAGGATTCTTCCGTCTCACCGGGGAAACCCGTCATCACGGTCGTGCGCAGCGTCACGCCCGGCACGGCCGCACGCAGGCGGGAAGCCGCCTCGAGTGTCGCCTTCACGGCGCTGCCGCGCGCCATCGCCTTGAGGATGGCGGGGTCGGTATGCTGCAGCGGCACATCCACATACTTGACCGCATGCGGCGACGTGTTGAGCCAGCCGAGATAGGCGTCGGTGATTTCGCTCGGATAGGAATAGAGCACGCGAATCCAGAAATCGCCCGGCAGCCTGTCAAGCGCCGTCAGGAGCGCGACGAGATCCGTGCGCGGCTTCGGCCGTGCGCCCGGCTTCGTTTCAGGCACGGGAAAGTCGACGCCGTAGAGCATCGGGTCCTGCGCGATGACATTGAGCTCCTTCACACCCGTCGCCAGCAGTTCCTTCGCCTCCTGGACGATCGCGGCGGGCGGACGCGAACGATACGCGCCGCGGATGCCCGGAATCGCGCAGTAGGCGCAGCGATGCGCGCAGCCTTCGGCGATCTTCAGATAGGCGAAGGTCGAACTCGTAAAGCGCAGCGCGGGAAGCGGCGGGTTGAAGACGCGGCACGGCGCGGCGGACGCGATGTGGACCGCCGGCTGTTCGCGTTCCTTCAAGGCGCCCTTCACGATGGCGGAGATGCGGTCGAGCGAATCGATGCCGACCCAGGCGTCCACATCCGGAAACGCCTCGACGGCGCGCTCGCCGTAACGTTGGGCGAAACAGCCCGACACGACCACGGCGCGGCAGGCGCCGGACGCCTTGAGCGCGCAGGCGCGCAGGATTTCGGCGGCAGCCTCTTCACGCGCGGCCTGGATGAACGCGCACGTATTGACGAGGATGACGTCGGCCGCGTCGGCATCGGGGGCCAGCGCGAAGCCGGACTTCAGGAGGTGGCCCGTCATGACCTGCAGGTCGACGGCGTTCTTGGCGCAGCCAAGGGAAACAAGGCCGATGGTCGGCACGGCGGCCCGGAACGCGCGCTTTTTCATCGCTTGGTCTCCGGAAGTTCCTCCGGCACATTGGAACGCAGGAGGGACGAGGGATTGGCACGGACCTGGTCCGCAAAGTCGCGCAGCGAACTCGTGGCGTCGCGCAGATTCTGCACGATTTCGGAAATGCCGCCCTGTTCGCCCGTGAGCACGGCGTTGAAATTCTCGAGGGTCGTGTTCGCGCTGCGGGTAATCGCCAGCAGATTGCTATACCCTTCGGTGAAATCCATCTTGTTGAGCTGGTTGAGCAGCTGCGTCGCCGAATCGGCCGCGCTCTGGAGAATCGACGGCGCCGGCGGAATCAGCGGATGAACCGCCTTCCAGGACGGCTTCTCCTCCTTCAGCTCGCTCTTCGGGAAATTCAGCTCGATGCGGGAAAGGCCCGTCACGCCCGAAGCGGACACCGTTGCATGGAGACCATGCGCAATCATGTCTTCCATGATCTGATGGGGTTTGAGTCCGTCGGTGATGTTGAACAGCCGCGAATCGAACGCAATCTCCACGTAGATCTTCTTGCGGTCGTCGCGGTCGGCCGCCTCGCCGTATTCTGCGCCGATGAACGAGATGCGCCGCACGGAGCCGACGCGCACGCCGCGGAAATTGACGGAGCTGCCGATGTCAAGGCCCGACACGGGATCGGAGAAGAACGTCTCGCCGATGAATTCATGCTGGCGCGCGCCCAGGCCGCCGATGTAGACCAGCGTGGCGGCGATGAGGAAGAATCCCAGCAGGATGAAGAAGCCGATTTTGGCGTAGCTGGCCTGTGCAGAGTCGGACATGTCAATCCCTCCCGCGGTTGAAGAAACGGCGGACAAACGGGTCCGCGGAGCCGTCGCGCAGCGCAGCGGGCCGGCCGAGCGCGACCATCGCATGGCGCGCCCGGTCGAACATCGCGCACCGGTCTGCGATCTTGAAAATGCTGGGCAGTTCGTGCGTGACCACCACGAACGTCATGCCGCGCGTGTCGCGCAGGCGCAGGATGAGGTCGTCAAGGGCGGACGAGGTCACGGGGTCGAGACCGGCACTCGGTTCGTCGAGAAAGAGAATCGCCGGTTCGAGCACCATTGCGCGGGCGATGGCCGCCCGCTTTTTCATGCCGCCCGAAAGATCCGACGGCATCTTGTCCGCCGCGTCCTTGAGGCCGACGAGCTCAAGCTGCATCAGCGCGAGGGTGCGACGGGCCGCCGCGGGAAGACGCGTGAATTCCTCCAGCGGCAGCATCACGTTCTCCAAGACGCTCATCGAGCCGAACAGCGCGCCGCTCTGGTACATCACGCCGATGCGATGCAGGATCTTCTCGCGATTCGCCCCGTTCATCTCGAGGCCGTCGACCGTGATCTTGCCGGCCAAGGCGGGGTTGAGTCCGATCAGATGCTTCATCATCGTGGACTTGCCGCACCCCGAACCGCCGAGAAGCGCAAACACCTCGCCCTTCATCACGGAGAAATTGACATCCTCCAATACGCGCACGCCGGGATAGCCGGCGACGAGGTGCTCGACCGTGATGATGTCCGTCGCCGCCATTACTTCCCCTTGAAATCAAGCAGATGGCCGAGGATGGAACGCAGGCCGCGGTAGTAGAACCCGAAGTCGAACAGCGTGCGGAACGAGCACAGGCGGCGGAGCAGCGCTTCGGGCTGGAAGAAGCCCGAATAGACGCGACGCACGGCGGCCTTGATTTCCTCTTCGGTCGCAAACGGCGTCTTCGTGATCTGACGGCGCATGTCGTACTCGTCCCAGTCGAGCGTCGTCAGTCCGTCCTTCTCCTTGAGCTCGCGGAACAACGGCGTACCCGGATAGGGAATCGTCATCGTGCACTGGAGCGTCGAGGCCCAGCCCTTCGCCAGCATGCGGCGCGCGAGACGCACGGTGTTCGCGATCTCCTTCGGCCCCTCCCAGGCGTGTCCGAACATGAAGGTGAGATGCACGTCGAGGCCGGCCTTGTGCGCCCACGCGGCGCCCTGCTCGACATCTTCGACCTTGAGCGCCTTGACGAAGCGGTCGAGCGTCTCCTGGTTGGCGGACTCCACGCCGAACAGCACAAGGCGGAATCCCGCCTGGCGCATCAGCTTGTAGTCTTCGAACGTGAGGCGTCCAAAGCGCATGTTGCAGTCGATGCGCAGCTTCTTCGGATAGCCGCGCTTGATCATTTCCCGGCAGAACGTGTGCAGCCATTCCCCCACGGGGAAGGAACCCGAATCGTCCATGATCTCCTTCACGCCGTAGCGCGTGATGAGATCGCCGATTTCGTCCACCACGTCGATCGGGTCGCGCGTGCGATACGTCGGATAGAGCGTCGTCCAGCTGCAGAACGTGCATTTGGCATGCCAGCAATCGCGGCCGGACATGATATAGGTGCCGGGCGTCTTGCGGAAGTTGCCGTTCTTCGTCGCATAGAGCCGCCAGCGGCAGAGGTCGCGGTCGATCCACGGCGTCGTCTTGAGATCGTGGTCGAGGCGGAAGCGCCCCGTAGTACACACGCCCTTCGCCGCGTCGCGATACCAGATGCCCGCCTCGAACTTCGCCGCATCGAACGCGCTCTCGACAAGGTTGCGGAGCAGGAAATCCCAATCGCCGCCCGTCAGCACAAAGTCGACCGGACAGTTCGCCATCGTCTCGTCCGGCAGCGCGGTCACATGGTCGCCCACGAGCACGACCTTGACGTCGGATGCGAGCCCGGCGATTGTCCCGTCTTTGATCGACCGGACATACGCCCAATGCCGCTTGACGACGGGCGTCTTCGTCTCCATCACCACCACGTCCGGCGCAAAGGCCGCCAGCCGTTCGTTGAATTGCTCCGGCGTCCAGGCCTCGGCGATGCCGTCCAGCCACGCGATTTCGTGCCCCGCCTGCTTCAACATCGTGGCGGCGGTTGCCGGCACGACGGGGAAGATGTAGGTGGGCCGCGAAAACCACTGGAACTGGCGGTTCTGCGAGAGGAGCGGCACCCCCTTTTCGCTGGGCAGCGGCGGATAGCAGATGGCGATCTTCATGGCGGCCATTAGAACAATTGGGTGTCAGGACGGGATTCGAACCCAGCCCAACACCCAATGCTTCAACTCGTAACCGGGATTACGCGCTTACCACTTGTAGCCGAGGCCGAGCATGTAGCGGAAGTCGCTGGACTTCGTGTGCGGACCGGGGTTGCTGTTGTAGTCCCACTCGATCTTGCCCATCAGCTGCCACGCCTTCGTGAGGTCGTAGGTGAAGCCGGCGTCGGCGTCGATCAGGTAGATGTCGGCCCAGTTGTCCGTGTCGGGGAGGTACTCGAGGTTATGCGTGAACGCGAGGCCGTCGATCCAGCGCGGAACCCAGTTGAGATGATGGGCATAGCGGAACGCCAGACGGTCGTCGTCTTTCAGGTGCTCGTACTTTTCCTTGATGTACGTGAGACCGGCTTCCTGGTTGAAGCTCCACTTGCCCGTCAGGTCGTGTTCATAGCCTTCCAGCCACTGGTAGCCGAGACCGGTGCCGAGACGATAGCGGTACTGCAGGTCATTGATGCCGTCGCGCTCGTACTTGCCGTTCACGTAGGAGTAGACCTTCGTCACCCAGAAGTGGTCGTACTGCGCAGCGAGTTCGATGCGGTCTTCCGTCTTCTTCTTGTTGTAGCGATCCGTACCATTCTGCTCGAAGAAGTAGCCGAAGTTGCTCGTGAAACGGTCCTTCTCCCAGCGACGCGCCGCATCGGCCGCCACCGCGACCTTCTCGCCGCGCGTGTTGCCGCGCGCCACGGCGCCGGAGAAGTTCAACGAGCCGTGCCACTTCTCGACCTCGGGATTGACGGCCTTGACGGTCTTCATGTCAAGTTCCTTGCCCTCGAGCGTATAGCCGTCGCCGTTCTTGGCGACCACGCCCTCGGCCGTCCTCTCGTCGTTGTACTTGACGGTCGCAGACTTCTTGGTCTCGATCGAGACGATCTTCTCATCCTTGATCGTGAGCTCGCCGAGTTCGTCGCTCTTGAAGATCACGGAACCGCCCTGGATGCGCACGACGTCGCCTTCAAGACGCGACCCGCTCTGGAGAACCAGCGTATCGGCCGAGACGGCCCACGCACAGGAGGCGGCCAGAAGAAATGCCGCAGTAGATTTAATGGACATATCAGCAAAACCCTTTCTTGTTTGAGATAGGTAATAGTATACCACAAGTAGGGTGGATATGATATAATTATTACTGGTTCTGGTTTGAAAGGAAAAAGATCATGCTTCTGTCCAAAAAAGCCCTCGTGACGGGCGCGGCCGGCTTCCTCGGTTCGCACCTTTGCCGACGTCTCCTGGCGGACGGCTACGAAGTGACGGCGCTCGACAATCTCTTCACCGGCACAAAGGCCAACATCTACGATCTTTTCGGCAATCCGAAGTTTTCCTTCGTCCTCCACGACGTCACCCAGCCCTTCTGGGGACAGTTCGATGAAATCTACAACCTCGCCTGCCCCGCCTCGCCGATCCACTACCAGAAGAACCCGGTCGAGACGACGAAGAGCTCCGTGCTGGGCATGATGAACGTCCTCGACCTCGCCCTCAAGACGAAGGCCCGCGTCCTCCACACCTCAACCTCCGAAATCTACGGCGACCCGCTCGTGCACCCCCAGGTCGAAACCTACTGGGGCAACGTGAACACGATCGGCATCCGGTCCTGCTACGACGAGGGCAAACGCTGCGCCGAGACGCTCTGCGCGGACTACCGCCGCGAATACGGCGTGGACGTGCGCATGGTGCGCATTTTCAACACCTACGGGCCCAACATGCACCCGAAAGACGGCCGCGTGATCTCCAACTTCATCATGCAGGCCCTGCAGAACCAGGACATCACCCTTTTCGGCGACGGCTCGCAGACACGCTCTTTCCAATACTGCGACGACCTGATCGAAGCTTTCCGCCGCTACATGTCGCTCGACCGCGAGACGATCGACGCCTTCGTCGAAAAGCACAACCTCGGCGCCGCCGTCGTCAACACGGGCAACCCGGGCGAATACACGATCAAGCAGCTCGCCGAGGAAACCCTGCGTCAGCTGCCGGAGTCGACTTCGAAGCTCGTCTACGGTCCCATGCCGAAGGACGATCCCAAGCGCCGCAAACCCGACATCACCCTCGCCAAGGAGCTCCTCGACTGGGAACCGAAGGTTCCGCTGCAGGAAGGCCTCGCCAAGACGATTGCCTATTTCCGCGGACTTCTTCCCGCGAAGTAATCCCTAACGCAGGTTCTTGAGCGTGTACGAATAGCCGTAGACGCAATTGCGGTAGGAGAGCGTGCCGTCTTCGGCCGTCGTCAATTCCGCAACCGGGGAACCGTCCGCCGCCGAGATGCGGCGGACGTTCCCGTCTTCGACCACGGTGAGCACAGGCGACACGGAGGCGCGCAGCCGATCGAGGGGCAGATTGACAAACGCGAGATCGACGAGCGCATATTCGGGTTCAAACGCCGCGGGAATCTGCGGCGCGCGTTCGCAGTGGATCGCATGCGGCTTCGTGACGTCAATCGTCACGAGGCGCAGCTGCGGCGCAAGAAAGACGACGGTCAGCTTCTCGCCATCCCCCTTCATCACGCAGTGCGCCTGGAAGGCGTCGTCCCGATACGTGCCGTTGACCGCCTGCACGCGCGTGCCCTTCTCGGCGAGCAGCGCCTCGACGAGCGCCGTCGTCGGCAGCTGCACGCCCTTCAGCGAGACGGACACGGGCACCGCGCGATCGGTCGTCGTGGCGCATCCCGCCCCCAGCAGCAGAAGGGAGACGGCGAGCAGAACGGAGAAGACACGCATGAAACCAACCCTTCTTTAGCGTACCATGATGATCGTTTCAGGCTGGCCGACGCGGACGGTTGCCGCGGAGGAAACCGCAAACGTGCCGTCGCTCAGCGTCGCCACGACATCGTACACACCCGCCTCAGCCGTCCGGCCGTCGAGATCGAGCCAGGGCGCCGTCGCGAACGGAATCGCCTCGCCGTCACGCCGCCACTGATACCGCACCGCGCCCACCGCATAGGCGTTCATCGTCAGCTGCGAACCCGGCTTGCGCGCGATGAAGCCCCCTTCCGGCTGGACGAGAAACGCGTCGCGCGTTCCCTGCGTGATCGGACGCGCGAGGACGTAGAGGTTCTTCACGGTGAAGTCCTTCGCGTTCTTCGCGTAGGTCCAGTCCGTCGAATTGTTGACGAGCGGCCCCTTGCCGATGCCGACGGACACGTCGCGCAGGGAGAGATTCTGGTTGCCGTACGACGAGACGGAGAACACCGTCTCGCCCATCGCCGGATTGTGCACCTGCATCGAAGCGCAACCGGCCTTGAGTCCGTCATCGCTCACGAGGTCGTCCATGTCGAAGAGCGAATCGCTCGCATTGTCGAGGCCGAGCGTGCGCGTCGCGCCGTAGTTGCTCGCGCAGAACTCGATGTTTCCCAGCGCAAACGTACCGACCTGGCACGGCATGTCGCCCTCCGTGATGCCGGCAGAGACCTTCATGTTCGAGACATACCCCCAGGTCAGGATGCCGCGCTCGATCGTCGGGAGGCCGATCTTGGCGATTTCAGTCTCCCGCGCGTCGAACGACACCCAGACCCACTCGTTCGTCGTCGCGTTCGCGAGCTCGAGGCAGTAGGCGACGCGGTCGAACGGGACGCCCGGATTGAACCGGCTCTCGTCGAGGGTGTAGTCCGCCCCGTAATGCGAGGCATTGGACTGGTTCGGGATCGCCCACACGTTGATGAGCTTGTAGTCGTTGCGCTCGTCGATCTGCGCCGGATCCAGGACCGCCGGATCCGCCGCCGCCGGCGTCGTGAAGTCGAGCGTCACGGCCGTGCCGTTCCAGGTGTACTGCACCGTGGCGGACGCGTTCGCCGCAAGCGCGCGATCGAGCGTCACGATGAGGTCGCGCGGTTCCGCGGGCGAACGCACGGCGGACACGACCTGCGCGCCGCCCGAAACGGCCACAGTCGCCGCAAGCGCCGTCACGTCGCGCGGCAGATCCTCGGCAAACGACACGCACACCTGATTGCGCGCCCGGGACGCGATGGCGCGGCGCGCCGTCAGGGTCTTCACCGCGGGGGGGCCACCCGTGGTCGGGCGCGCCAGGCAGAAGAGACGCCGCACCGAATAGTCGCGCGCGTTGTTCGCGTTCGTCCAGTCGATGTTTGTCTGGTTCGGACGGTTCCCGATGCCGAGGCAGATGTAGTCGCTCGAACCCGTGCGGTAGAATTTGTTGATCGCCCATACGACCTGCTTCGCCCCGTGGTTGTGCACCTGCATGCAGGCATGGTCGCCGCTCGGGGTCACCGTATCGCCGAAATCGTAGGCGGTTTCGCTCGCGTTGGGAATCGCAAGTTCATTCTTGCTGCCGAAGTTCTTGTTGTGGAACTCGATGTTGCCCGTCGCGATCTCCGTCCCCGTCTGGATGCCGGCGACGTTGGAATAGACGGTCATGTTGTCCACCTTCTGCCAGAACGTCCAGTCGTCGCTCGCCTTCGCGGGAATGCCGAGCTTCGTCGCGTCGGCCGTCACGGCGTCGAACGAGGTCCACACCCAGTTCGTGACGGCGGCATCGCTCGCCGAGACGAGTTCGAGATAGTAGGCCTGGCGGTCGAAACCGGCGATCTCCGCCGTGCGATTCTGGGTCGACGCCCCCGTGTACCCCTTCGTCGGCAGATTGATCTCGTACGCGAGACGATAGTCCTTCGCCTCCGGCACGTTCGCGAGCAGACGGTCCGGGATGCCCGGATAGGAGACGAAGTCCTCGTCCGGCGGCACGCTGATCGACGCCGCGTCCATCGCGTTCGCGCGCGGCGAAAGATCGCGCACGCCCTTCGCCGTGACCGTCAGCGCCTCCGCGCGCCCCATGCCCGCAACCGTCAGCACGACGACGGCGGCGCTGTCCGCCGAAGGCTTGACCGATTCGACCGTCGCCGACCCCGAGAGCGTGAAGGCCTCTGCGAGGCTCGCCGCGTTCACCCCTTCGGAGAACGTGACCGTGATGGTGTTCTCCCCAAGGCTGCGCTTTGCGGACACGAGGCTCGGCGGCGTCGTATCGTCTACGTCCGGCATCACGTAGACCTGCAGGTGGCGCAACGAATACGTAGCGGAGTTCTCCGCACGCGTCCAGTCCGTCTTGCCGGCGGTCGCGCAATTGCCGATGCCGAGGTCCTGCGCACCGGTCGAGCCGTTGCGGCCGCCCCACAGGTTGTACGCAAAGATCGTCTTGCCCGTCGCCGTGTCGTGCACCTGCATGGACCCGAAGTTCCCGCTGCCCGCATGCGAGTCGTCGCTGTCGAAGTTGCCGTCCGTCGCCTGCGCAAGCTTGAGGGTGCGTCCGGAGGAATAGTTCCACGGGAAGAACTCGATGTTGCCCTGCGCACGCTCACCGTTCTCCACACCGTCGACGTTGCTGTAGACCTTCAGATTCGAGACGCGCGTCAGGAAGTCCGCGCCACTCGCCACGGTCGGTACGCCGATCTTGCCGGCATCGTCCGTAAAGGCATCCATCGACACCCAGACATATTGGAGATCGCCGTTGTTCGGCTGCAGCTCGAGATAGTACGCGACGCGCGAAAAGGCGCCAACCTGCGCGTGGATGTCCACCTTGTAGTCAACAGCCGTCGTATCGTACATCGCCCCCTTCTCGAGAATGTCGAGGTCGTAGACGAGCTGATACATGTCGCGCTCGTCCACCTTGCCGTCGGGGCCTGTCGCCTGCGCCATGCGAAACGGCACTTCCGTCGCGGCGAGAGTCGCCGTGCCCGGTTCGTTCGCGAGGCCGCCCGCCGTGAGCGTATAGGCCGTGCCGGCCGCAAGGTCGGCGAGACCGAGCACGACCGAACGGCGGTCGCTCGAGAGCGTGGCGGACGCGACCCGTCCGCTCGGCACGAGCGAGTAGTTCGCAAGCGTCTGCACCGACGCCTCCGTCACCGGGATGTTGAGACGCAGCGTGAGCGTGCCCGTCGTTTCCGCCCCCGTGAAGCTCGTGTTCGCGAGCGCCGGCTGGACTTCGGGATAGTCGGCCTGCACCGGCACGACGGACGCGATCGCCTCGTACCAGCCCTCGGCCATGTGCGTGTAGCCCGTCGCGTTCGGATGCAGCTTGTCGTCGAGTTCCGTCGCCGCGTCCACTTTCGGGCGCATGTCGTAGTAGTGGACCTTCTGCCCCTTCGCGACATGGCTGGCGACGAGACCGGGCAGATACGGATTGTAAGACGTCACGATGCCGTTCTCGTAGGTGGCGTTGTCCGTGCGCTGGAGGAGCGACGTGACGATGATCTCCGCCGAGGGCTGCATCTCGCTGAGGCGGTCCAGCAACTGGTCGAGACGGTTGATGGCATCCGGGAAGTTGCTGGGAACCGACGCATCGTTCGTGCCGAGGTGGACGAGGATCACGTGCGGACCCAGAATCTGCGAGAACGACGTCGGCAGATACTCGTACATGCCCTGGCGGGTCGAGGCCGACGTGTTCTTGATGATCCAGCCGCTGTGGCCCTCATGGTTCTGCTGGCCCGCGGGCAGCGCATCGGGGAACTGCGTCGACGTGCCGACGTAGCGCATGTTCGTGTAGCCGCCCGCCTGCAGGAGCGTGTAGAGCGGACCCCGATAGCCCGACGTCGTCGGACTGTGGGATCCGTACGTAATCGAGTCGCCCATCGGCATGATGCGCAGTTCCGCGCCGAAGGAGACGGCCGCGCAGAGCGAGAAGAGAGTGGCAAGTTTCTTGTGCATGGTGCTTGATGGTTATTGATTGTTCGGATTGTTCGATTAGAAGGAGAGGCTGTAGGCGAAGGCCCGCGCGTCGACCTTGAGCGTGAGCGTGTCGCCCTTCTGTTCCCACACCGGCGCGCGCGCGCCCGGCTCAGGTTCAAGGGCGGTCACGCCCTTCACCGTACGGCCCCTCCAGCCGAACTTCGCCAGATCGATCGTCGCCGTGAAGGCCTCAGCCTCCGGCAGCGGAATGATCCGGTCGCCGACAAGGCGGAACGAACCGTCCGTGACAATGCCGCCGAAATCGACCTGCGCATGCGCCCGGTTCACGCCCAGCACGCGGTCACGCTCCGCCCGGCGATCCGGCACCGCATCCGGCGCCCATGTCACCTGCGCGATCTTCGTCGCGTCGCGCACGACGGTGATGGTGCCGCCATGCAGACGCGAACCGTCCGACCGCGATCCGGTCAGCGCCAGACGCGCGCCGCCCTTCGGATTCCACGCCCCGTACCAGATGTCGTAGGTGCCGGCCGCCGTCTGCGCGGGCACCGTCACGTCGATCACCGGGCGATAGTCGCCCGTCTTCGCAAACTGCTCGGGCGCGAGGGAGAGTCCGCACTGGAAGACGATGCCCTCCTGCTGCTTCTCCGTCTGCGAGCAGACGTGGACGAACGGACGGTACGCCGGCTCCGCGCGCAGCATGCTCCAGGCGAGCTTGACGCGTACGTGCGAGGGCGACACCGTTTCGGCGCCCTCTGTCGTCACCGACGCGGCCGCGAACGAACGCCGGGGCGCCCGGGCATCGACGAACGTGGCCCGAGGGCCCTTTGCGAACGCAAAACGCACGCCGTTCTTTTCGAGGATGCCGCTCTCCGTCGTCTTCGTCTTCGCATAGTAGCCATAGGGCGGCAACGTCGCGCCCGACTGCAGACGCCACACGGCATTCGTCTCGCGATTGATCCACACCTCGCCGCCGTTGGCGAACGTCGCGTGCTGGCGGTGGATGTTGTCGCCCGCATAGTCGAGAGAGAGGAATTCGGCCTGCGCCAGCTCCGCGCACGCGTCGTGCTGCAGCCAGTACGTCTTCACCGCGTCGCGGGAGAACGGACCGTCGCACATCGGGTTGCGTCCGCCGATGATCGTATTGGACAGATAGTCGTCCGACGCATAGCCGTGCAGCGGACGGTCGCCGTCCGCGTGCCACTGCTCGGCCTGGTAGCGTCCGCCGAGGCCGCCCGCGAAGAGCACATAGTACCCGTGCGTCACGATGTCGTGCCAGGGCGTACGCTCGCTGTCGCCGAACTGCTTCGGCGACATCCAGCGGAACGCCGGGAAGTGGTCGCTCTCGCCGGCATCGACGACGCCGACGAGATGGTCCTGTCCGGCCTCGCTCACGCAGACCGTCTCCGGATTTCGAAAGCCCTCGCGGTATGTCTGGAAGCCCTTCGCCCAGCTGGCGGACGTCTCGTTCTTCGAATGGAAGCGCCCCTTGCGGTCGAGATAGTCGAACGGACCGTGCGCCGTCAGCACGTCGATGAAGATCGCGTCCGGATCATAGCCGTTCTTCAGCAGCTTCGCGTTCCGCAGCGCCCACGGATGGAACGCATGCGGCGCCCAGCGGTACGAGAGCGCATGTCGGCCGGGATTGAACCAGGCCCGCTGCGGCGTCCCGTCCAGGTTGAACACGACGAGATCGTAGGAGTAGTTCTCCGCATCGGGATAGATGTCCGTATAGTTGTCGTGCGGACAGAAGAGAATGCCCGCCGCACGGCACGCCGCACGCATGTAGCCGAAATCGTCCGCATTCCCGCGGGGCGGATAGATTTCGGGCAGCCGGTAGTCGTAGCCCCAGCACTGCCAGTCATGTTTCACGAAGATCGCATCGGTGAGGCCGTACTTCGCCGCCTTTGCGAGATCGTCGCCCGTCCTGCGGTAGTCGCCGCCCCACTGGTCGAGGCACATGCGCGCGCCGAGCGTGTCGTGGCCCGGACTCTTCCTGTACCCCGCCACGCCGCGGAAACGGCGGGCCGCTTCGAACGCACCCTTCGACGAGGGAACGAACGTGAACGTCGCGTTGTGGTGCGCGTGCAGCGCGAAGAGGTTGTCGCCGCCCTTGCAGACAAGGTTGTCCGGCACGAGGTCGACCGCCTGCACGACGGAAAGGCCGTTCGCATAGTCCGCACCGACATGCCTCGTCGAAAGCGAGAAGCCCCCCGAATCCAACGTGAATTCGCCCGGATCCGCAATCACGTTGCCGAAGCCCGCGTAGACGCGTTTGAGCGCAACCGACGCCGGTCCGACGGCAATGTCGGCCAGGCGCGGAAAGCCGAAGACGTCCGGCACCGTTCCCGGCAGCGACCAGCGGATGCGCAACGTGCCCTTTTCCGCGGAGACGTCGGCCTGCGGCATCGGCGTGTTTCCTTCCGTACCCGTGGCGACCTCGACGGCGAAGCCGTCATAGACGACCTCCGCCTGGCCGTCGGAAAAGGCCAGTGCGCCGTCGACGAGACCGCGCGGCCCTTTCACCACCGCCGCGCCGTAGACCGAGCCGTCGCCGGCCGTGAGCTGCCAGCGTCCGTTCTTGGCGTCCGTGCCCTGCGTCACGGCCGCCTTGGCGTTGGCCTTCGCCCGCTCGGCCAATGCGGCGCGACGGGCCGGCGAGAGCACCGGGGGCTGGGGACCAATGGCCAGCTTGATGTCGCCCCATCCGCCGCCATCGCACGTGGTAATCATTTTCGGGCCGGGGCCGGTCCACAGCCGCAGCGTAACCTTCTTGCCCGCCCACGGCGAGAGATCCGCCGACAGATCGTGCCATTTCAAAATCTTCTTGACGATGTGGGAGGCCACCTCCTGCGGCGCCTTCCCCTCCTCGAGCACGAACACCTTGTATTCCGCACCGTCCGACGCCGGCGCCGTGCCCGGATCGACGAGGAAGTTCGAGCAGGAGAAGCGAATCGGCGTGACCTTGGGCAGTTCCAGCGGATAATCCGCCCAGATGAAACCCGCGCCCGTGCGATACGGCGGATGCGAGCGATAACCCTCCTTCGACTGGCCGTCAACCCAGATTCGCTCGGAGAAGGAAAGATGCCCGCCCGTATCGCGGCTGTTGCCATCGTCGCCGATTGACCACGTCTTTCCGTTGACCTCGACCGCACATGTGCGCGCGAAGCCGCGCGTCAGGCGAAACACCCCCGGTGCGAGCTTCGGTTCGGACGCCGGAGGCAACGCGCGCGGCGCCTTCGGATTCTTGAACATGAAGACGGCAATCGGATGCACAGGGTCGCCGCCCTTGCCGACATCGAACCGCGCATGCACGGGGTAAAGCGCACTCAGGGCGCCCGGCTTCGATGTCGCCGTGAACGTCAGGGTCTTCTTTTCCTTGGGTCCGAGCGTGCAGATGCCGTCCGGTCCCTTCACCGTCCAGTCGTCGTTCAGCCACACGGAGAGTTCGCCCTTGACCGGCTTGTCCGTCGTGTTCGCGATGACGACCGGAAACTCGCGTACCGTCGGCCCCGGCTCCGCCGCCGCGACTTCGGTCACGCCAAGCGGCCAAGCATAGGGATTGCCGGCCGGTCGCTCCGTCTTCTGCGGGAAAGATTCGATCTCGACCCGCACGCCGTTCTTTTCCTCGACCGGCGGCAGGTAGGCCGACGCGGCCAACAGGACGCCGGCGGCAAAGCTCAAGAGCAATTTTTTCATGACGGGATTATAGCAAACTCGCCCGATCCCGTCAGTAAAAAACGAAAATGCCGGTCGCCTTAGCCGAAGATCTTCGAATAGAACGGCGCCCAATAGCTGATCACCTGCGTCGCGCCCGCACGGAAGATCGCGTAGAGCGATTCGCGCGCCGTCGCGTAGAGATCGCAATAGCCCTTCTCCGCCGCGGCGAAAATCATCGAATATTCACCCGAGACGTTGTAGGCCATGACCGGCAGGTCGGTGCGCGAACGCACCTCCTTGATGAGGTCGAGATAGAAGAGCGCCGGCTTCACCATCAGCGCGTCGGCCCCCTCGGCTTCGTCCACCATCGACTCCCGCAGCGCCGTGCCCGGATCGCGATAGCTCGCCTGGTAGCCCTGACGGTCGCCCTGGGACGGCGCGGAGTTTTCCGCATCGCGGAACGGACCGTACATCTGCGAGGCGAATTTCGTCGAATAGGAAATGAGAATCGTCTTCTTGAAACCTTCTTCGTCGAGCGCCTGGCGGATGGCGGCGATCTGCCCGTCCATCATGGCGGAAGGCGCCACGCCGTCCGCCCCCGCGCGGGCGTGCGACACGGCGACGCGCGCCAGCATCTCGCAGGCCGCGTCGTTGTCGATGTCGCCTTCGAGGTCGTGCGGACCGCAATGCCCATGGCTCGTGTAGGCACAGAGACAGACGTCCGTCAGAATCACCAGGTCGGGATAGGCTGCGCGCAGCACGGGAATCGCCTGCTGCACGGCGCCCTGCGGATCTTCCGCCGGCGTGCCGCATTCGTCCTTGCCCTCGCCTTCATGCTGGCCGAAGAGCAGCACCGTCTTCACACCCTGGGCAACGACGGGCGCGAGTTCCTTGACCAGCTCGTCCGCCGAAAGACGGAACTGGCCGGGCATGGATGCAATCGCCTCGCGCCGTCCCGTGCCGGGCAGCACGAACACCGGCCAGATGAAATTCGCCGCCGCCGGCCGGGGCATGGCGAAAAGGTCGCGGATTGCCGCCGTACGCCGCAGGCGGCGCAGGCGAACGGGAGAAAATTCAGAGCAATTCATTTGAACGATGCCGGATTAAAACGAAACGGAGGGATCGAAGGGATAGCGGCCGAACTTCGCGCCGTACACGGCCAGACCGTTCTGTTCGGCGACGAGACGAACCGTCACCGCGCCGTCGCCCTTTGCGACGACATCGGCCGGAATCTCGGCCTCGACGAGCCAGCCGTAGCTGCCCGCTTCGCGCAGGTGGTTGTCGCGCGGCTGGGAGAACCAGGACAGAATGCCGCGATGGTCGGCCGGATCGTCCGGCAGCGCCACCGTCTTCACGAGCACCCCGTTCGCGTACACCTGCACGGCGCCCGGCCACTTGAAGTCGCTCGTCATCGGATAGGAGTTCGGGTTCTTCGAACGGTCGGCAAAACCGCCGCCGAGCATGCAGTCGAGATCCTTCGCGCCCTTGTCGAGATCGGTGGAGTCCTTCGCGTTGAGGCGCTTGGACGACAGCTCGGCGCGGAACGTCGCGGCCTTGCCCTTCGCCGCCTCCGGGAGCTTGAACGCGTATTCAAACGCGCCCTTGCCGGCACCGCAGGCTTTGAGACCGTCGAGGATGTTCCACTGCTTCTGGCTCCATTCGGCCTTCGTGAAGGCGCCCGCCGGCACGCTCACCGTGTCGGCCGCCGGCGCACCACGCGTCACGAAGCAGGCGAAATTGCGGCCGACCGTCCGTTCGCCATCGACGAGCGAGAAGCAGATCACGCCGCAGGCCGTCTCGTCCGGCAGCTTGACCGGAACGTCGAAGAGGCGTCCGTTCTGCCAGGAACTCGCCGTGAACGTGCCGACGTCAACCGGGAGTCCGTCGATGAGCTTGCCTTTCGCGTTGTAGGCGCGCACGCGGTAGGAGACGGCAAGCTTGCGGCCCGCATACTTGTCCGTCGTCAGCGAGACGTCCACCGGCATCTTCCACGTGTCGCCGGCCTTGAATTCACGGCAGAGCTCCGTATCGAGCGGCAGGTAGGCGTCCGCATGCCAATCGCTCAGTTTCATGCCCGGGAAGAGCTCCTCGATGCCCGTGTACTTCGGCGTGCGGTCGAAACGCACATAGCCGTTCCATTCGTTGATCACGTCGTGATGTTCCGTGTAGAGCCAACCCGTGCACTGGAGATGGCGGCGGAACGCGTTGATCATCATGTGGTAGTCCCACGACCAGTCGCAGTCGCCCGTGGAGCCGTCGTAGCCCCACACGTTGCCGCACTCGCTATTCAGCATCGGCGCGTTGCCCTGCACGTAACCGCCGATGTAGTTGCGCGTGGAACCGGGGAACGTGCCCTTGCACCAGTCGGCGACCGTATTCTCCCACTTGTAGCCGGCCGTATAGGCATGCCAGGTGTTGAGGTCGGTCACCACATGGTCGTTGTTGCAGGGCGAGTTGTCCTCGACGAGACGCGTCGGATCGAGGCGCTTGGCCTTTGCATACGCGTTCGCCACGGCGCGACGCACCCACGGGGCATAGCGCGCGGCGCGGTTGCCGCCCCAGTTCTCGCCGTCGGCGAAGAGGCCCCACGTCTCGTTGAAAAGCACCCACGAAAAGACGCACGGATGGTTGTAGTCGCGCTTGACCATGTCCTCGAAACAGAACCAGTGCTCGCGGAACATCGCCTCGGAAGCCGGCCCCCACGCGCACGGCACGTCCGCCATGATCAGCAGGCCGAGCTTGTCCGCCCAATAGAGCTTGCGCGGCACTTCCACCTTGATGTGCACGCGGTTGCCGCTGAGGGCGAGTTTTTTCGAAATGAGGATTTCGTTTTTCATGAACGCATCCGTCGGGAACGTGTAGAACCCGCCCGGATGATAGCTCTGGTCGAGCGTGAGCTGCAGGTAGATCGGCTTGTCGTTGAGCGTCACGCAGGGAAACTCGGTGCCGGGTATCGTGCCGACGCCGATCTTGCGCATGCCGAAGTAGGTCTGCACGACGTCCGCCGCGCCCTTCTCGGCCGCCAGACGGCACGTCACTTCATAAAGGTAGGGATTGTCGAGATCCCACAGCTTCACATTGCGGAGCGGAATCTTGACCTTCGCGGCGAACTGGCCGGGCTGGAACGCAACCGTCGCGCTCTTCGCGCGATCCTCTTCCTTGAACGCGATCTCGAACGCCAGCGGCGTCTTCGCCGGCGCGCCGAGCCTGACGTCGGCCGTGACGGCGCCGTTCTCGATGTCCGGCGTAAACTGCACGGTCTCGAGATACGTCTCGCCGCGGGCTTCGAGGTAGACGGTCTGCCAGATGCCACGCGCATTGCCGTAGCCCTGCTTGCCGTAGAGCCGCCAGTCGGAACGGCTCGCCTCGTTGCCCGCGTCCCACACGCGGAGCGTCAGCTTCTGCACTTCGCCCCACTTCACATGGTCCGTGAGTTCGAACTCGAACGGCGTGTAGCCGCCCGAATGCTCGCCGAGACGGTCGCCGCCGAACCAGACGGACGTGTCATGGTCGCTCGCCCCCACGACGAGGAACACGCGCTTGCCCTTCCAGGCCGCAGGCACGGTGATGTCGCGGCGGTACCAGCCGATGTCCGCCTCGTCCTTCACCTTCGACAGTTCGCTGCCCCAGGGGAACGGCACGACGATGGACTTGTCGAACTTCGCGTCGTCCGCCGCAAACCACTTCTCGCGGCAACCGGCGTCCTGCCGGTCGAAGGCGAACTTCCAGTCGCCGTTCAAGTTCTGCCAGTCGGCACGCGCCCAGTCGGGACGCGGATGCTCCGGCAACGGAATCTCCGCCAGGGAGACAAGCGGCAAAGCACACGCAAGAGCCAGCAAACGAAGTTTCATGGGCAACTCCTCAACTTACACTGATTGCACGATCGCACGTCAACAAAATTTCCGGATGCCGGGCAATCGGCACGCCGCTCCGGGACTCACTTCACGCGCAGCAGGAAGAAGTTCTTCTTGCCGCTGCGGAGCACGGCGAGACGTCCATCCACAAGGTCCGCCTCGGCGAACACACGCTCGGGCGCAGCCTTCGCGCCGTTCAGGGAAAGACCGCCCTGCAGGGCGAGACGACGGGCCTCGCCGTTGGACTTGAACATGCCGGCCGCGGCGGCCACCATGAACGCGGGCCTGCCGACGACGTCCGCCTTCGCGAGCTCGGCGCTCGTGACGTCCTTGAAGATCGTCTCGAGTTCGTCCGCGCTCTTGCCGGAAATGTCGCCGCCGAAGAGCGTCTGCGTCGCGCCGAGCGCGGTCTGCAGGCCGGCCTCGCCATGAACGAGCTTCGTGAGCTCTTCCGCCAGCGCCTTCTGCGGAATGCGGCCTTCGGGGTTCGCCTTCATCTGCTTCTCGAGTTCGTCGATTTCCGCGAGCGGACGGAGCGAGAAGACCTTGAGGTAGCGGATGACGTCCTCGTCGGCGGAACGGAGGAAGAACTGGTACCAGTCGTAGACGGACGTGCGGTCCGCGCTCATGAACATGGCGTTGCCTTCGCTCTTGCCGAACTTCTTGCCGGAGCCGTCGAGAAGAAGCGGGAACGTGAGGCCGTAGGCCGTCTTGCCGCGCATCTTGTGGACGAGGTCCGTACCCGCCGTGATGTTGCCCCACTGGTCCGCGCCGCCCACCTCCATCGTGCAGCCATACGTGTCGTAGAGATGGAGGAAGTCGTTGCCCTGCAGGATCTGATAGCTGAACTCGGTGAACGTCAATGCGCCTTCGCTCGCCTCGAGGCGCTTCTTCACGCTCTCCTTCGCCAGCATCTGCGGCACGCGGAAGTTGATGGCGACGTCGCGCAGAAACGCGATTGCGCTCAGGCCCGAATACCATTCATAGTTGTCCACCATGATGGCGGCGTTGGGACCGTCGAAGTCGAGGATGCGGGAGAGGTTCTCGCGGATGCCCTTCTTGTTTTCCGCCACCTGCTCGAGCGTGAGCATGTTGCGTTCGGCGCTCTTGCCGCTGGGGTCGCCGATGAGGCCCGTCGCGCCGCCGACGAGCGCAATGACCTTGTGGCCGGCGAGCTGGAGGCGGCGCAGCATCATGATCGAGACGAGATTGCCCGCCTGAAGCGAATTCGCCGAGGGGTCGAATCCGCAATAGACCGTCATCGGCCTCTCCAGCATCTGTTCGATTTCAGGATCGGAAACGGCCTGGACGAGACCACGGGCGACAAGCTCTTGATACAGTTTCATTCTCTTCTCTCTGATTTCGGTCGATTCGACTGCGCTTTCAATTGAATGTTTAGTTTAGCATAAACGGTCGCGTTTGGGCAATCGTCCCGCGCCTACCGTGCGCCGAAGAAGTAGCGGTTCGCATTGTTGTACGAGATGTCGGAGACGAGGCCGCCGACCCACGGGATGTCGTTCGGAATCTCGCCGCGCGCCATCTCCTCGCCGAGCAGGCCGCAGAGAATGCGGCGGAAGTACTCGTGGCGGGTGTAGCTGAGGAAGCTGCGGCTGTCCGTGAGCATGCCCACGAAGTTGCCGAGGCAGCCAAGCGCGGAGAGAGCCTGGATCTGCTTCTTCATGCCGTCCTTCTGGTCGAGGAACCACCAGGCGGCGCCCAGCTGGAGCTTGCCGCGGTCCGGCCCCTTCTGGAAGCTGCCCATCAGGGTCGCGAGCATCTCGGTGTCCTTCGGATTGAGGGAGTAGAGAATCGTGCGCGGCAGCGCGTCCGCCTGCTCGAGGCGGTCGAAGAGGCGCGCGAGCGACTCGGCCACGTTCCATTCGCCGATGCAGTCGTAGCCCGTATCCGGCCCCAGCTTCTCGAACTGGCGGGTGTTGGGATTGCGGATGCAGCTGTAGTGGAGCTGCGTGGACCAGTTCGCCCGGGCGTCGGCCTTCAGGCCTTCATAGAGCCACGCGCTCTTGAACTTGTACGCTTCGGCCGCCGTCGCCATGCCGCCGCTGCGCACCTTCTTGAAGATGGCCTTGATTTCGTCCGTCGTGTACGGCGCGGCGAAGATTTCGGTAATGCCGTAGTCGGAGACCACGCAGCCGCGGCTCTCGAAAAACGCGTGGCGCCTGTCCATCGCGTCGAGGAAGTCGTCCCAGGTTTTCACCGGCAGGTCGGCCGCCGCCGCCAACTTGTCCATCCACGCATTCCAACCGATTGGATCGTCGATCTTCGAGGCCTTGTCGCTGCGCCACGCCGGCAGCACCTTCACGGCAAAGCCGGAATCCGCAATCGCCTTGTGGTGTTCGAGCGAATCGATCGGATCGTCCGTCGTGCACACGGCCTTGACGTTGGACTTCACCATCAGGCCGCGCGCCGAGAAATCGGCCTCTGCCATCTTGGCGTTGCAGCGTTCCCAAATGGACTCCGCCGTCGCACGGCAGAGACGCTCCTCCACGCCGAAATAGCGGGCAAGCTCGAGATGGCTCCAGTCGAAAAGCGGATTCTTGAGCATCACCTCCATCGTCTCGGCGAACTTCACGAATTTGTCATGGCCGCACGCATCGCCCGTGATGAACTTCTCGTCCACACCGTTCGACCGCATCTGGCGCCACTTGTAGTGGTCGCCGCCCAGCCACACTTCGGCGATGTTCGCCCAGCGTTTGTCCTGGGCGATCTCCGCCGGCGGCAGATGGCAGTGGTAGTCGATGATGGGCATGTTCTCCGCATAGCGGTGGAAGAGCTCCCGGGCCTGCTTCGTCGTCAGCAGAAAATCGTCGTTGATGAAAGCCATGTCGGTTCCTTCTCGATTCGTTGTTCAAGTCACTCGTCCTATTATATCATATTTTTGGGACGTTCACCTAAAGACAGTCCGGAAGACCAGGGGAACTGTTCCTCACTTGACAGGTTCGACGAGGAAGTCGTCGAGATACCATTCACCCTTTGCTTCGCCGAGGGTCATGAAGCCAACCCATTCCAAGGCCTTGAAGTTCGGCGACACGGGGAGTCCCTTCGTCACGACGGGAGCGCCCTCGGCGGGCGTCACGACACAATCCCAAGTTGCAGCCAGCGGACCCGTCACGTGGATCGACATTTCGATCGTGCCCCAGGTATGGGGGGCGACGCGCCCGAGCTCGCGTCCGCCGACCGTCACGACGCCCTTCGTGAAATGGATGGACGGTCCCGCTGCGTACTCGCCCTTCGCATGCGTGTAATCGCGGCATTCAATCCACGGCTGCACGACCTCGTCCGTCTTGAACGCGAAGCGGATGCGCACCGAGCCCTCCTTGCAGGCGACACGCGAGGTGAGGTGGGGGTGCCAGATCCACGGATGGCCCGGACCGTCCTCGAGCTTGAGGGACTGTCCCCCGTCGCGTCCGCCCGCCACCACGGCGATGCCGCCCGGTGCCGCGGGCTTGAGGGCGCCATAGCTGCCATGACGGCCAGGCGTGAAGCGTTCGAACGACTCCTTCGCCGACGTCCGCGCCCCGGTCGGAGCCTTGGGGGCATCCTCCAGCGCGGGGATGGAAGAGTCATCCATCGCATGGCGGCGCCACGCGGCGTCCTTCTTCAACACGCCGGCGTCCGTCCAGTCCCACGGCACGAAGCCCATTTCGCGTGCGGGCGAGGTACGGGCAAGGTGCCAGTCACCCTTCGCCGGGTCGGCAAACTGCGGATCTGCGACGCGAGCCGTCCGATCGTGGCCGGCGGCCTGCCATTCCGCAAGCGAGCGCCCGCTGAACGCCTCGGGGGAAAGTCCGTTCACGCCCCAATAGAGATTGTTTTCGAACACGACGTCGCCGATCGGCGTATTCTTGCTGCCGCTGAGGAGATGGGCCTCGGGATTCGTCCACCAGAACACGTTCCGACGCACGATGATCGTGGTGTGGTCCTCCACGCGGGTGCGCCACACGCCGTTCTTGTCGAAGGTCGCGAAGATGTTGTTCTCCCACACGTTCTCGCGTCCGTAATGCTGGTGGACGGCACCGTCACGGCAACGTTCGACGAGGTTCGAGGCAAGCAGAATGCCGCGCGAACCTTCGTCCGTATAGAGCCCCCACGCTGGCGAGCCCGCGCCCGCATAGCCGTTTACGTCATGGATCCAGTTGCCGATCTCGACCGTGCCGCGCGAATCGCCAAGCGTATAGACGGCGCCCATGTCCGAAAGGACACCCTGTCCGATGTGGTGGATGCGGTTCCACAGCAGCTTGTTGCGCTGGGCGATCGTCTCGGCGTAGCCCCAGGTCCAGCCCATGGAGACGCCCGTATACCGGAAGTCGCCGATGTCGTTGTGCGCGATCGTGTTGTCGCAGGTGTGGCCCAGCCACACGCCGATGGCGCCGTTGAAGGTGAAGCCGCCGCCGCGGATGATCGAATCCTCCACGCGGTTGAAGGCGGTGACGTGTTCCAGCTTGTCCTCCTGCCAGCCGCCCGTATCGCCGAGGTACACGCCGCCGCCGCCGAGGTCCTCGATCTCGCAGTGCGTGACGGCGCAGGACCGGCAGCCGCGCTTGAACCACACGCCGTGGGCGCCGGCGTGGCGGATTGAGCAGCGGTCCAGCACGATGTTGCGCAGACCGTCGCCGAAGACGACGGCTTCCCGGACATTCTGCGCACTCTGGGCGTTCGGTGCGCCGGTGGCGGGCATCGTCCAGGCCGTGTGGCGGAATGCGAGGCCGCGGAAGGTCACATCCTCGACCCGTTTGCCGAACACATCGCCCCGGAGGAGAAGGAGCCCCTGCGCAACAGGCGCAACGGCCCGTGTGCGCGCCGGCGTTTCACCCGGCCGCGGGATGTAAAGCAGCTCGCCGGCCTTCTTGTCGTGGAACCACTCGCCGGGCGCGTCGAGCGCGGCGCGGAAGTTCTCGAGCGCATAGCGGGGGCGCGTCGTGTTCCAGAAGAAGAGCGGCCGCGAGGTGCCCGTGCGCGTGATGACGAGACCGGTCTTGCCGTCGACGTAGTCGATTTTCGAGAGCGCCTGGTCCCAGCTCTGCCAGAACAGGATTTCGACATCGGCCAGTTCGTCCGCCGGCAGCTGCGCGAGCGCGGCGACATCCTTCGTCTCCGCAATGAAAGCCCGATGCTCGACGCGATCGAGATGTTCGCCCGTCCGCGGATCGCGGTCGCCGTCCATTGCCTCCGCGATGTAAAGATAGAACTTGTTCGGGTGGCGGGCCCGCTGCGCGCGACGGTCGTTCACATAGAGCTGTTCGAAGACGAGTCCCGCCGGCACGGGCGCGCGCCAGACGCCGTCCCCACCCGCGCGAAACGGCGGCAGTTCAACGCCGCCGTCGATCACGGCCGAGCCGTCCGCCCCGTCCGCAACGATCCGCAAATGCGAATCGGCAGCCGTGAGGACGACCGGTTCGGTCTGACGGTAGACGCCCGGAGCCACGCGCACTTCGGCCACGCGGTCCGCAGGGATCTTCCCCTCCGCCCGCAACGCGCGCACCCGCGCCAGCGCCGCCGCCAGATTCGTCACGTCGCCCTTGGGATGCATCGTGACCTCGGCGCCGAAAACCGTCCCGAAACCGACCGCCGTCACGGCCGCCAGCAGCTGAAGTAGTTTATTCATGACGACATTATAGCATAAATTGCCGTCGCGGGACCGACGTATTGCATTGGAAACGTCGCCCGGGCCGCAAGTGGCATTCAGCCGAATGCCGGGCCCGGATGGACAGGGATCAACGGTCAGGGACCAGCACGCACGTGCCAACGGCCTTCGTGCGGCCGATCTTGCAGGTGACGCGCCCCTCGCCGGAGCCATCGACGACGACGCCGTTGACAGTCGCGCGATAGCCCTTGAGCTTCGGCCGCGCCGCCGTTTCCAGACCCTTTACGGCAAAGAGCGTATAGGAGCCCTTGAACACCCCCGTCTTCGCATCATAGACCAGCTTCACCCCGCGCATGTTGGCATCCTCGCGCAGGACAATCGCATAGCCGCCGCCGGCCGTACGCGCCGGCACGATCGCGGGACGCACCGTCTTCGGGAACGAAATCTTCTTGGCCGTGAACGTGCACGGCACGGACCATGCGGACTCCGCAGCGACGGTCGTAAAACCGACGGGGAGCGCAAGCCCCTCCAACGATGTCACGCGGAACTGTCCGCCACCCTGCGGCAATGTTCCGCCCACGCCCTCGCACGACGCCTGGCAGGAGGCGGTTGTCAGAGCCGTCTTTGCCAACGCGACCGAAGCGCCGTCCCGGCTTTCAAATGTCACCGGCAGCGTGCCGACGGGTCCGCCGAAATCGAGACTGCCAACCAGCGTGCCGTCGTCGCCCGGCACCGCGTAGGTTGCGGGCGCGGCATAGCGCGTACCGTCAAAATCGATGGCCACGCCGCCGATCTTGACCTGTCCGTTGCGACGGTTCGCCTTGCCCAGCGTCAGCGTGAAGCGCGCGAAGAGTCCGCCGTCGGCAGTCGACAGCACGCCCGTGAGCCGATGCGATTTCCGATAGGGTGCCGGCACTTCGACCGTATCCGCCGCCCAGCCGTTGTCGGACCACGTCGACCCGGCAGAGGGGTTCCACGTCGTCGTCCCCGTGATGTGCGACAGGCTGCCGGACGTCGATGTTGTGGTAGACGATGTCGACGCGCTCGCGGAGACAAGTCCGCCGTAACCCCAGGTCGCACTGGAGGTCGTCGTCGTGGTCGTCGTGCCGCCGTAGGAGCCCGTCGTCGTGACGGACAGGTTCGCCGAGCTCGGCAGCTTGGCCTCCGCCCCTGCACACAGGAGCAGCACCACGACGCAGATACTGTTCAAAGGTTTCAGCATGTTTGTTTTTCGCATGGGCCACAGGGTCCGTCGAACTTGGAAGACAAGTATACCATGCCCCCTCTGCGGAAATCAACAGACAACCAAAATAATCTGGAGTTTACCCATTTTTGGCTTCTACCGATCAGACCCTCGCTCAAGCCGCAGAAATCCCACAGACAATCACCGTTATCCGTCTATTCATTTTACTTTTCACAGCGCCTCTCGGCATTATATCATCCAATCACACGGCCCCGTCATGTCACGTAAAGTCTATCAGCTCCAACTGTCAAACATATACAGTAAAACTTATATGGAAGGGTCTGACCCTCTTAGCCT
>CADCPA010000241.1 GCA_902803135.1 uncultured bacterium | reverse complement strand
GTAATCGTCACCTCCGCGACGAGCGGCAGAAAGGCAAAGCCGAAAAAGATGGAAAGAAGTGTCTGTTTCATCGTGAGGAACCCCATACCGTCGGGCTGACATTATACCATATCATCCGTTCGAAATGTCAGCAAAAAAGCCGCGGAAAACCATTTCCGCGGCTTCTCGCCAACCCGCTGTTGGCACGCTCAGGCGCGAATGCGGTTCCGCTCGTCGAAGAAGGCGACCTTCGGCACATGCGTGCGCGCCTCTTCGGGCGTGAACTGGCCGAACGACATCACGATCAACCGGTCGCCGACCTTGCCCAAGCGGGCGGCGGCGCCATTGAGGCAGCACACCCCCGAGCCGCGCGGACCCGGGATGACGTACGTTTCGAAACGCGCGCCGTTCTCGACGTCCGCACAGAGAATCTTCTCGTGGTCGTAGAGGCCGACGGCCTCCATCAGATCCTTCGCCACCGTCAGCGAGCCCACATAGTCAAGGCACGCCTCCGTCACGCGGATGCGATGCAGCTTGGTTCTCAGAAGAGTCACCGTCATTTCAGCCCCTCTTCCACCATCTGGGCCGTCACGACGACCTTCTTCGCGGACGTCGGGTCGGCGGCCTCATACATGATGTCCGTCATGACCTTTTCCATGGCCGCACGCAGACCGCGCGCGCCCGTCTTGCGGGTCAGCGCGTTGCGCGCCAGCGCGCGCAGCGCCTCCGGCTCGAAGGTCAGGTCGACGTTGTCCATCGCCAACAGCTTGCGATACTGCTTGACGAGGCAGTTCTTCGGCTCGGTCAGCACGCGCACGAGATCGTCCTCGGAGAGCTCGGTCATCGCCGTAATCACGGGCAGACGGCCCGTGAATTCGGGGATGAGGCCGAACTTGATGAGGTCCTCGGGATGGATGTCCTCCAGCAGCGCAGCCGATTCCGCCGCTTTGTCCGCCGCCGGCTTCGCCTCGGCCGACTCGAAACCGATCACCGACTTGCCCTTGCGGCCGGCAATGATCTTGTCGAGGCCCACGAACGCACCGCCCACGATGAAGAGGATGTTCGAGGTGTCGACTTCGATGTACTCCATGTCGGGATGCTTGCGGCCGCCCTTCGGCGGGAACCGGCAGACCGTCCCTTCCAAAATCTTCAGCAGCGCCTGCTGCACGCCTTCGCCGGACACGTCGCGGGTGATGGAGACGTTCTCGGTCTTCGAGGCGATCTTGTCGATTTCGTCGATGTAGATGATGCCGCGTTTCGTGAGCTCCACGTCGCCATTGGCGTTCTGCCACAGATAGCGCACGACGTTTTCCACGTCTTCGCCAACGTAGCCCGCTTCGGTCAGGGTCGTCGCGTCGCCGATGGCGAACGGCACCTTGAGCATCTTCGCCAGCGTGCGGGCGAAAAGCGTCTTGCCGCAGCCCGTCGGGCCGACCAGCAGGATGTTGGACTTCTCGATCTCGACGTCGGCGAATTCGTCCGCCGCCTTCTGGCCCCGGCTCTCAAGACGGCGGTAGTGGTTGTGCACGGCGACGGAGAGCACCTTCTTGGTCTCCTCGTGACCGATGACGTACTTGTCGAGAAACGCCTTGATCTCGCGGGGCGCCGGCACGGGTCCGAGCGGCGCCGGAGACGGGGCCGCCTTCCGGCCGACCGGGCCGCCCGCGCGCGGGATGCCCGCCTTCTCGTGCACGTCGTCGATGAACTGGTTCACCTGACGGGCGCAATCTTCGCAGATGGCGGCGTCCTCGCCCGGGATGACGAGCACGCCATCCTCCATGCCACGGCCGCAAAAGGAGCAATGCGGATCTTCCGGGGGACGCGTTGACGATTTACGGGGCATTTCTTCAGACCTTCTTCGGATCCAGAACCTTGTCGATGAGCCCCCACGTGCAGGCCTCCTCGGCGCTCATGAAATGGTCGCGGTCCGTATCGCGGACGACGCTTTCCATCGGCTGGCCCGAGTGCGTCGAAAGGATCTGGTTGAGCTTTTCCTTCAAGCGGAGGATTTCCTGGCAGGTGATTTCGATGTCGCTCGCCTTGCCTTCGGCCCCGCCCCAGGGCTGGTGGATCATGATGCGGGCGTTCGGCAGCGAAAACCGCCGGCCCTTCGCGCCGGCCGTCAGGAGCACCGCGCCCATCGACGCGGCCTGGCCGATGCAATACGTGGCGACGGGGCACGAGATGAACTGCATCGTGTCGTAGATCGCCAGGCCCGCCGTCACGCTGCCGCCCGGCGAGTTGATGTACATCGAGATTTCCTTCTTCGGGTCCTGCGCCTGCAGGAACCGAAGCTGCGCCACGATCAGGTTGGCCGAGTCGTCGTTCACCTCGCCGCCCAGGAGCACGATGCGGTCCTGCAGCAGGCGGCTGTAAATGTCAAAAGAGCGTTCACCGCGGCTCGTCTGCTCGACGACCATCGGAACCAGATAGGAATTCGTTGCCATGCGCTTATGTCCTGTCCATCTCATCATTTCCAACCATTCAGAGGTAAAAGTCTTCGTGCCTTCACCTTTGGCAAACGCCCTGCCCGCAATCGACTTGCGGGCAGAGGAAAACCTTCAACTCTCAATGCGGAGTCCGTAAAGACTCACTTGGCCTCGGCGAGAACGAGGTCAAGGGCCTTCTCGGCGCGAATCTGCTCGCGATAGAGGGCTTCCTGATCCTGTTCCGCGAGCTGCTTGCGCAGATCTTCGACCGTCGTCTGGCCGTTCGAGCCGGCGGCGATCTTCTCGAGACCGGCCGTCACGTCGGCGTCGCTCGCCTCGATCTTCTCTTCCTTGGCGATGCCGAGGAGGATGTAGGAGAGACGGACCTGACGCGTCGCGTTCGACTCGGCGTCTGCGAGAATCTTGTCACGGTTCTTCTCGATGTACTCGGCGGTCATGCCCTGATACTGGGCGCGCTGCGCGAGTTCCTGGAGGTAGCTCTGCGTCTGACGCGCCACGAGCGACGGCGGAACCGCGAAGTCGGCCTTCTTGAGGAGGAGCTCGATCGCCTGGTTCTTGCGGTTCTCGAGTTCGGCGGCCTGCGCGTCCTTCTCCATCTGCGCGCGGAACTGGGCGCGGAGCGCGTCGAGCGACTCGGCCTTGGCGGCCTCGACGAACGCCTTGTCGTCCGGAAGCGCGCGGCGGCGGAATGCCTTGACGGTCACCGTGTACACGCACTTCTTGCCCTTGAGGGCTTCCGGCGCGTTGTCCTTCGGGAACTTGACCTTGACGTCGTCCTTCGTCTCGCCGATCTTCATGCCCTTGAGGGCTTCGAGGATCTCGGGCACGAAACGGCCCTCTTCGAGCTGGGTCCAGAAGCCCGTGCCGCCGCAGACGGCCTTCTGGTCCGGGACGACTTCGGCCAGCGGCGTCTTCGCCTTGTCGTCAAGCGCGCCGACGTAGTCGACCTGCACGAAGTCGCCGTCGGCGATCGTCTCGCCCTCCTTGGCGTCTTCGAACTTCGCGAAGGCCTTGCGGAAGCTCTCGAGACGCTCCGTGACCTGCTCGTCCTTGACCGTCGTGTCGCCGGCCTTGATCGCCAGCTTCTTGTACTTCGGGAGCTCGAAGTCCGGCTTCACTTCGACGAGGGCCGTGAAGGAGAAGCCCGTCTCCGGCGTGAAGAGGACGTCCGTCACGTTCTGGAGGTTCACCGGGACAATGCCGGCTTCTTTGAGCGCCTTCGGATAGAACTCGTTGAAGCACGCATGCTGGCATTCGTTCGTGATTTCCTTCTGGAACTTCTGCTTGAGGATCGCCATCGGAATCTTGCCCTTGCGGAAGCCCGGAAGCGACGCCTCGCGGAGGAACGCGTTCAGGACCTTCTTGTACTGAGCCTGAATCTCCTCGGCCTCGGCCTTCACAGAGAGCGCGATCACGCAGGGGCTCGACTCTTTTTTCTCGAACGTCATTTGTCTTTCTGCCTTTCTATGGAAAATGGTGATTGTTTATTTTATCAAAAAATCGCAAGTTTGACGAGGGGGAATGACAGGAAAAAGGGCGGCGGGGGCTTTTAACCCTTTAATCGCCTAATCTTCTTTCTGCCATTCGATCAGGTCGATGAGGGCGTCGGGCCATCCTTCAAGCAGACCGTCGCCCGCCTTGGGGCGGTCGTAGGGTTTGCCGCGACCGAGGTTCTCGGGGAAGGAGAGGGCCTTGGCGACGGCCCGTTTCGCCCCTTCC
>CADCPA010000240.1 GCA_902803135.1 uncultured bacterium | reverse complement strand
GTTTACGCCGAGCGGTCCCATCGTCTATCGGTTAGGACACGGGCTTTTCATGCCTGTAAGAGGAGTTCGACTCTCCTTGGGACTGCCATTCGAAAGACGTCGAGTGCAAAGCCGGCATTAAAACAAGGGAGGGAACAATGGAGATAATTGGCCGAATCGGGGGGGGGGGAGGTACATAAAACTCTAAGTTATCTCCTCGCGGGAGGGACGCACGTCGTCGCGTCCGCAATCGTCGCGCTTCTCGTGTTCACGGCGGCGTCGCCCTTGCCGTCATGGGCGGCAGACAGGTATTGGAAAAGTGCAAGTGTCGGCGGAAGTGAAGACGCCCCGTACGACATCTGGGATACGGCGAACTGGGACGGCGCAGTCGGTTCTGGAAACCACCTCCACTTCTCCGTCTCGGAAAAGACGTACATAAAAAGTACGAGCAGCCAGCAGGTCGGAAATGACTTGGATGTCGATTCTGGCGACTTCGTGTTTATTGGCCCGCTGAAATTCCTTGCCTTCAAGAACACCACGGCCAATGCAACCGTGAACATCGTGAAGAAGGGCGACTGGGAAATCTACAACTATGAGTTCTGGGGCGGTAGCGGCGACGGCGTCCATCTGACGTTCACGAACGAAAGCGGCAACCTGACAAAGACCGGTTCTTCTGGTCAGACAATATTCCTCGCAGAAGGAGCAAATTCTGAAGTCGAGTTCTATCATCGTGCCGGAACGATGACTGCAGCGAAGTATGGCGTCATCCTTGGCAGGAAAACTGCGAAAAGGGCCTACCTCGAGATTAGCGGCGGAACGGTCAAAAACACCGCTGGAAACATATCTATATGCGAAATCACCACGGATGAGGGGACGGGCGAAGTCAAGGTGACGGGGGGTGAACTGCTGGCGGAGGCAGGTTCCGTAATCGTCGGCGTGAAGGGAAGGGGCACGCTTAACGTTGACGGGGGGGTGTCAGGGCATCTGCCTCTGGCGTAAGTTTCTGCTCCACTGCAGATTGCGTCGCCGGGCGCGACTGCTTCCTCAACTTGAATGGCGGTACGCTTGAGACGAAGACCGTCACATACGGTGACGGCGCGGCTGACGCCACGTTCACGTTCAACGGAGGCACGCTCAAGGCTCTCCAGGCCGGGACGCTCATCGAATCCAAGCCGAAGCTGACCGTCAACGTCGCCTCGAACGGCGGCATCGTTGACCTGAACGGCAAGACGGTCGCAATCAACGAGCCGCTTCTCGAGGACGCGGGATCGACAGGTGGCGGCATGACGTTCAGGGGCGGTGGCATTGTCACGCTTGCGGCGGGCAACACCTATGCGGGCAAGACGACCGTCGAGATCGGCACGTCCGTCCGTGTCGCCGCGCCGGGCGAAATCGGCGGCGGGCTCGTCGTGATTGTTCCGGAGACCGCTCCGGCGGATGGCTTCTATACGCTTGTCGCGATTGACGGCGCGGGAACGTTCACGGACGCAGTGCTGACGGGCGTCGTCCCGCCGGCGAACGCGACGCTCCGCCTTTCCGAGGATCGGAAGTCTGTCCTTTGCATCTACGGCAATCCGCCGAATACGTGGGTCGGCGGCGCGACAGGCAGCCTCGGCGATGCGGCGAACTGGAGCCTTGGTTCTGTGCCTGCGGCCGGCGAGAGTTGCATTATCGGCAACGTGACGGCAGCGAGCCTGACAAATCCGTCCGGGAGCGCGTTCGCGCCCGCGTCGATCACGTTCCCGGCTGACACCGCTCTCGTCACCATCTCAGGCGAGAGCGCAATCTCGGGAATCACGGCCATCGTGAACAATGCAACCCTCCACCACGTGTTCGAGTGCCCGGTCGTCTGCGCCGACAACATTACGCCAGACATCACACGCGGCTCCGAGAACTACATGACGTTCGCCGGGGGCATCACGATGCACGACGCGCCCAAGACGGGCGACTCTGTCTCTGACTACTGGAGTGGAAACGTCACCATTACGACGGATGAGTGGCAGTACTACACGTCGGCGGGCAGCAAGAATTGGGTGGAGATTGTTCCCGATACGACGTTCACCTTCGACAAGGGCTGCATCGACCGCATGAACATCTATTCCGGCGCCACCGTCGTGGCCAACAGGCTTGTCTATAACGGATGTGCAAGGAAATCGACCAAAGGCAGTACGACGGGCTGGTTCAGCCTTGTTTTCGGCGGCGGCAATGGCAATGGTGTACTCCGCGTAGGGGAGATTAGCACGGTGAGCGATGCCGTCCTCTTCCATTCATGGGCGGGAGACGACATGCTGGGCGGAACGATCATCGCCGACAAGTTGACATGTGCCACGACGAAGAAGACAGGCGGCAATTTCCCGTATCCCGTCTTCATGCTCAACTGCGGCGGACTCTCCGGAGGCTCCATAGCGACGGACTCGTTCAACGGCGAGGGCGTGTGGGCGATCGGTCCGGGCGGACTTTCCTTCCCGGACTCGGAGATCTACGCGGGAGCGCATTTCGAAACGTCCATTGGCAAATCGCTCGGCGGACGTCCGGCGGCGACGCTCCATTCGTTTGCGGACTGGGCGCTCAAGGCGCATCCGAACGGGCGCAATATTTGCGCTTTCCAGATCGGCAAAAACAACGGCGGCTTCCTCGTCATCGACACGAGCCACTACGCGATTGGCGACCCGGCATATGACACGGCGACGAGCCACACCGTCACGCTTGACGGAATGGTGACGGTCGGCCCGATGCGCGTCGAGGGCACCGGCAAGGTCGTGTTCGCGAATGAATACAACACCTTCTCGGGCCTGACTGTTGCCGGCACGGCGACGGCATCGGTCAGGGCGGGCTGCAAGCCCGGCGTCGGGACGGTGAGCGTGGACGCCGGTGCGACATTGGAGGTGGCGCAGTCCGGCACGGCGACGCTTGGCGACGCACTGACGTTGGCAGAAGGCGCCGCGCTCGCGTTCAACTTCACGGATCTCGACACGCCGCCCGTCCTCGCCGGCACTGCGGTGAACGCCGGCACGGTGAACGTGAAGATATCTGCGCCCGCAGACGGAGTTCCGGAGCCTGCTTTCTTTACGCTCACGAGCGGTCTGGACTTCACAGGGGCGAAGGTGAACCTTCTCGACGCGCCGAGATGGGCAGATTCGGTTTACGTGAGAAACGGCAATCTCGTGCTTCGCGTGAAGAAGGGCACTGCCGTGTTCGTGCGGTGAGGCGGCTTAGAGTTTCCTGATCTTGATGTTGCGGAAACTCACCGTCGAATCGCCGTGATCCTGCAGCTTGATCTTGCCCTCGGGATTCTCGCCCCAGGGCCCGGGATTCTTCTTCTCGTTCTTTTCGCTGGCCTTGTACTTGGATGCGGCGACAATCTTGCGGAACTCTTCCGAGCCGCGTTCGAATTCGAGCACCTTCTTGCCGTTGAGCCAATGTTCGACGTGGCTGCCCTTGGAGACGATGCGGGCCGTGTTCCATTCGCCGAGGGGCTTGACGACGTCTTCGGCGTTGGCGGGGATCATGTCGTAGAGGGAGGCGACGCGGCGGTTGCCGTTCTTGCCGTGCCGGGAATCCGGATGTCCGGCGTCGAGCAGCTGATATTCCTCGCAGGTGCCGCCGAAGCGGTCGCGGTCGTAGAAGTACTTGATGCCGCTGTTGGCGCAGGCCGTGAGACGGAAGTCGAGCTTGAGGTCGAAGTCCTTGAAAGATTCCTTCGTCACGAGGTCGCCGCCGCCGCCGAGGGCGGCCACTTCCTTCGGGAGCTTCTCCCACTTGCCGTTCACGATGCGGCTCGTCGGCAGCACGGTGAGGATGCCGTCCTTGATTTCCCAGCCCTTGGACGGGGGCGCTTTGCAACCGCCTTTTTCGCCGACCCAGCCGTCGAGGGTCTTGCCGTCCCAGAGCAGCTGCCAGCCGTCGGCCTTTTCAGCTTCCGTAAGGGTGTTGGGGGCGGCCGCGGCGCAGGCGAACGCCAGCAGGGCGGCCATCATCGGAATCGTCATCTTCATGTGTTTTCCTCTTTTCTCGAACTTGTGAAAATCTTGGATGCTTCTATTATACCACAAGAGAAGTGTTCCGTGGGAGGTGTTCGCGGGCAATCCGCCATTTGCACGTGGATTGTCCCTTGCCGTCATGGAGCTTGTATAGGGAAAGGGAAAATGCTACACTAGTGGCAACCTAACGAAAAGGAGTTTCCATGAGAAAAGAACTTTGGCTGGCGATCGCGGCTGTCTGCGCCGCGGGCGTCGTGAGTGCGGATCAGAAGGTGTGGCTTGACGAGCTGCCGGTCAATACGATGCAGTGCGGCTGGGGCAAGGTGCATGCGAAGCGTTCGGTGGAAAACCGTCCGCTCCAGATCGGAGACGTGAAGTTCGAACGCGGCGTCGGCACGCATGCCGAATCGATTGCGATCTATCAGATGGACGGCAAGGCCCTCGCGTTCGACGCGGAGGTCGGTGCGGACGCCGAAGTCTTTCCGGGCGACCGGGGCGCCTCGAGCGTGAAGTTCATCGTGCGGGCCGACGGACAGGAAGTCGCCGCGACGAAGGTGCTGAAGGGCAAGCGCGCGCCGGTGCATCTGCATGCGGACCTCAAAGGCGCCAAGATTGTCGAGCTGATCGTTTCCGACGCGGGCGACGGCGACACCTACGACCACGCCGACTGGGCGGACGCGTATTTCACCATGCAGGACGGTGCGAAGCCGAAGGCCGCCGAACTCGGCGGCGAACAGCTGGGCATTCTCACGCCGCCGCCGGGTACGAGCCCGCGCATCAACGGGGCGAACGTGTTCGGCGTGCGTCCCGGCAACCCAATCGTGTGGCGACTCCCCGTGACGGGCGACCGCCCGATGACGTACACGGCGGAAGGCCTGCCCGAGGGTGCGACGTTCGACGCCGCGAAGGGCATCCTTGCCGGCTCCGTCGCGAAGGCGGGCACCTATCCGATCACCTTCACGGCCCGGAATGCGAAGGGCGTGTGCAAGAAGGTTCTCAAGCTCGTCGTGGGCGATAAGATCGCGCTCACGCCGCCGATGGGCTGGAACAGCTGGAACTGCTTCGCGGGCGCGGTGACGGGCCAGAACATCAAGGACACGATCGACGCGTTCGTGCAGAGCGGCCTCGCGGACCACGGCTGGAGCTACATCAACATCGACGACTACTGGCAGAACAAGCCGAGCGCCAAGAACGACGCGACGCTGCAGGGGCCGGAGCGCCATCCGGACGGCACGATCGCCGTCAACAAGCGCTTTCCGAGCATGAAGGGCCTCGCGGACTACGCGCATGGCTACGGTCTCAAGATCGGCCTCTACTCCTCGCCGGGTCCGTACACATGCGGCGGCTGCGTGGGCAGCTGGCAGCACGAGTGGCAGGACGCGAAGACGTATGCGGACTGGGGCTACGACTATCTCAAGTACGACTGGTGCTCCTACGGCGGCGTCGCCGTCGGCAGCGGCCACGGCAACCTCATGCTGCCGTACCGCCTGATGGGCGAGGCGCTGAAGGCGCAGAAGCGCGACATCGTCTTCTCCCTCTGCCAGTACGGCATGGGCTACGTCTCCACGTGGGGCGAATCGCTGGGCGGCAACTGCTGGCGTACGACGGGCGACATCACGGATACGTGGAGCTCGATGAACAGCATCATCCACCAGCAGATCGACTCGTGGCCGTACGCGCGCCCGGGCGCCTGGAACGACCCCGACATGCTCATCGTCGGCCGTCTCGGCTGGGGCAGCCTGCGTCCGACCCGTCTGACGCACAACGAACAGTACTCGCACATGTCGCTGTGGGCGGTCTGCTGCTCGCCGCTGCTGATCGGCTGCGACCTCACGCAGATGGACGACTTCACCAAGTCGCTCCTCACGAACGACGAAGTGCTCGAGACGAACCAGGACGAACTCGGCGCACAGGCCGCGCGCGTGGCGAAGGATGCGCGTGCCGAAATCTGGGCAAAGCCGATGAGCGACGGTTCGCTCGTCTTCGCGCTGTTCAACACGTACAGCCTCGACACGAAGATCACGATTGACTTCAAGTCCCTCGGCCTCGAAGGTCGCTGGCGCGTGCGCGACCTCTGGGCGCAGAAGGATCTCGGCACGTTCAGCGACAGCTACGGCGCCGAAGTCTTCGTGCATGCGACGCACCTCGTGCGCCTCTTCCCCGAAGAGGGCGCCGGTCTCCGCAAGGGCCTGAACGACATCCGCGACAATGCCGTGTACAGCATGTACACGCCGAAGCGTCCGATCGACAAGCCGGGCTACCAGGCGCCGACCCGTTCGCCGTGCGGCGAGTGCCTCGAGTCGCGCCACCAGCAGAAGTGACGAAGAGCGGATGTCGATCCGTTGGAAACGGCGGCCGGGCAGACAGGGTGTCTGCCCGGCCGCTTGATTTTCAAGGTGGAAGGATTTTCCCGTTTGGCCTCTTGACGTCGAATCAATGTAGGTGTATAATCTACATCAGACAGACGGGACAGGCGGTGAAATGGCAGTTCGATGATCTACTACATATCCGACGTGCATTTCGGCCATCGGCGGATGCTGGCGTCCGACGGACTCGACCGTCGGCCGTTTGCCTCCCTTGACGAAATGCACCAGGTCCTGAAGGATCGCTGGAACGCCCGCGTGACGAACGGGGACGACGTCTACGTCCTCGGCGACATGGCCTGGGGCGAAAGCGAGGAGGCGATTGCCTGGATTGCCACGCTGCGCGGACGCAAGCACCTGGTCGTCGGCAACCATGACGACCTCGGCGACTTGCGCCTGCGGCAGCTCTACACGGAAATCGTCCCCTACAAGGAAATCGTCGACCGGGTGGCGGCCGAGACGCGCCATGTGGTGCTCTCGCACTATCCGATCATGTTCTGGAACCGCCAGCACATGGAGCGCTGGGGCGGCGGGATGCAGAAGGCGTGGGCCATCCACCTCTACGGGCATGTGCACGCCTCGCGCGAGGAGTCGTTCTACCAGATGTTCCTCGAACGCCTCAACAAACGGCATGGCATCCGCTGCATCGCCCGCAACGTGGGCTGTATGATGCCGTGGATGGACTACACGCCCCGCACGCTGGCGGAGATTGCCCCACAGGTCACGTCAAATGTGGTATAATATCCGCATGAAATGCAAATTGCTTGCCTTGACTGCGTGCGCGGCCGCTCTGTTCGTTCGTGGTGCCGAACCGGTGCGCCGGTTCGTCATTTCCGACGAGTCGCGGGGACGCATCCACTACTACGATTCGTCCGATCCGGCAAAGTGTTTCTTTCTGCCGGCCGAAAAGACGACCTGGGATCTCCAGCTTGTCGGTTCGCGCGCTCCGGGGACGATCGGACGCTACCGCTACGTGTGCCGCAACGGCTTCAAGGTCGTGGACATGGACGCGCGCAAGGAGGTGGACGAATTCCGCCATCCCTCCCTCGGCGGCATTTCGTCCGTGAGCGACCTGCCGGACGGCGGTTTCCTCGCCTGCGTCAACGCGGGCAACGCCGTGCTTGTGCGCAAGTTCTCGCAGGCGCGCGAACTCGTCGCCACCTACACGTTCGCCGGCATTACCAACGCGCGCACGATGCAGCTGCTGCCGAACGGCGAGCTGGTCATCGCGCACGAGACGGGCTTTACGCACGGACGTCTGCCCGCGGGGAATCGCGACTCGGCCGGGATTGTCGTGCGGTCGGGCACGATGCCGCACGGGCGCAACATGTTCCACGCGCGGCCGACGCGCGACGGCAGGGGCTATTGGGCGGGCGCGGGCTACGCGGCGGAAGTCGTGCGCTTCGGCCTCGACGGACGCCCCGAGCAGGTCTGGAACGCGCCGGCGAAGGACGGACTCAAGGGCGTCTTCTTCGCGGAGGTCGAGGAACTGGCCGACGGACACGTCCTCGTCGCGAACTGGACGGGCCACGGGGCGGCCGACTCGCAGAAGGGCTGGCAGCTCATCGAGTTCGATGCGCACGGCAAGGTCGTCTGGACGCTGCACGATCCGAAACGGTTCGGGTCCGTACACGGTTTCGTCGTCCTCGAAGCGCCGAACCTGCCGCTCACGGGGACGGCGGCCGCCTGGGAGCTGAATCCCATCGGCTGGAAGGACGAGCGCGCGCGAGGGTCGATTCGCGTGAAGGGCGCCGGCGCGTTCGCCGTCGCCGAGACGACGCGCGCCGCCGAAACGACGTTCCGCGTGCGGGTGACGCCCGAGGCGGCGAACACGAACGGCTGGGCCACGCTCGGCCTGTCGCTCTACGACGACGACCGCAACTTCTGGCATGTCGCCCTCGTGCGGACACCGCCCGAGAACGGCGAACGGCACATCTTCGAACTCTGCGAAATGCGGGGCGGCGTGTGGCTGTCGGAATCTGCCGACCGCCTGGTCTGCACGGAACGGACGCTCGCCGGCGGGTGGGACTACGGCCAGACCTACGAGCTCGCGCTCGTGACGACGTCCAGTGGCATCCGCGGCGAGGTGAAGGATGCGGCGGGCCAGACGCTCTTTGTCTGCGCCTTCGCGTTTCCCGCGGCGGCCGCAGACGGCACCGTGCCGGCCGTCACGTGCGGACGGCTGGGCCTCCATTCGACCGGCGGGTTCAAGGGCGCATTCACCCGGCCGCGCGCCGTCTCGGCGGATGCGCGGCCGCAACCGCGGCCGACCTTCCCCGCCTATCAAAGCGACAGCTTCGTGCCTGAGGTGACGGCGACGGCGACGGGCTTCTTCCGCGTGGAGGAGAAGGACGGCCGGTGGTGGGTGATCGACCCGCTCGGCCGCGGCATGGTGCTGCTGGGCGTGGACCATGTGACGTACTGGGGCCACTACAGCCAGCGGATCGGGAAGTCCCACCACCACGAGGCGATGAAGGCGAAGTTCCCGAACAAGGCGGACTGGGAGGCGGACACGCTGAAGCGTCTGAAGGCGTGGGGTTTCAACCTCCTGGGGGCGGGCTGCGACGTGGCGCTCGAGCACCGCGGTCTCGTGCATACCATCTTCCTTTCGGTCGGCGACAGCCTGTGCTGGGACGCGAGCAACCCCGACTACTTCATTTGCCCGAACGAGCATCGTCCGTGTTCGGCGTTTCCGAACGTCTTCCATCCCGACTTCGCGGTCTGGGCCGACGCGTGCGCCCGCAAGTCCTGCGCCCCGAACCGCGACGATCCCTGGCTCTTCGGCTACTTCATCGACAACGAACTGGCGTGGTGGGGCCGCGGCCGTGCCGACACGGGCCTGTTCGACGCGGTCGCCGCGTTGCCCGAGACGCATAGCGCCAGGATCGCACAGAAGAAGTTCCTCGCAGAACGCGGCGTGACGGGGTCGCCGGGCGAGGCGGTGAAGCTCGACTTCCTCAAACTCGCGGCCGACCTCTATTTCCGTCTCTCGAGCGAGGCGATCCGCCGCCACGATCCGAACCACCTTGTGATGGGCGCGCGTTTCGCGGGTCTCGGCGGCGCGCATCCCGCGGTGTGGGAGATTTCGGGGAAGTATTGCGACGTTGTGACGTTCAACTGCTATCCGTGGGCGGATCTCGACCGCAACGTCATGTTCACGCACCGCGGCGCGACCGCGACGCGCATCACGGACGCCTTTGCGCAGCAGTACGCCTACGTGAAGAGGCCGATGCTCGTCACCGAATGGAGCTTCCCCGCGCTGGATTCGGGCCTGCCCTGCACCGGCGGCGCCGGCCAGCGCTTCCGCACGCAGAAGCTGCGCACGCAGGCGACCGAACTTTTCGCGAAGACGATGCTGTCGTTGCCGTTCCTTGTGGGCTACGACTACTTCATGTGGGTCGACGAGCCGCCGGAGGGCATAAGCGACGCCTTCCCCGAAGATTCCAACTACGGCCTGATCAACGAAAAGGGCGAAGCCTATCCCGAGATCACCCAGATGTTTGCGCGGCTCCACCGCGACATGGGCGCGTGGCGGAAGGCGGCGGTGCCGGCCGAGACGGCCGTGCCGGAGACGCGGACGGAAGGCGAGACGGCGGACCGTTTCCTCGCGCGGATCAATCCGGGCGTGGGGCGGGCGACGTTCACGCGTGACGGCGACGCCTATGTCATCCGCAATGCGGCGGGTCTGGAACTCTGCGGCCGCGTGGGCGGACGCGACTTCTTCGAGCAGGTGCGGCTCGACGGACGCGACCTCGGCCGCTATACGGCGATGTTGAACGACCGCGTCGGCGGTTCGCCGCGCTGGACGGACATTGCGAAGGTGACGGCGGCCGAGCTCGTGGCGAAGGACGGACGCGTCGTTCTCACGGTCACGGGCGAACGTCCCGGCAGGGAATTCTCCTTTGCGCTTACGCACCGCATCACCGTGTTCGCCGACAAGCCGTGGTTTCTCTGCGAGCTGATCGGCGCGAAGAATCTTGGGACGGCGCCGCTTGACGTCGATGCGTTCTTTTTCCGCGAATATTCGCCGTTCTTTGCGGACAAGCTGGCTAAGGATTTCCCGAAATCCGTGCCGAACCTCTGGCAGGCACCGGCCGGCGATGCGTGGGTGGCGGCGGACGGCGCGTTCTTCGGCGGTTTCACGCGTGCGCCCACATCGGCGTTGTTTTCCTACCACATCATGGACGACGGGCGCAGTCAGCACCCTGATGCGGCCTTTTCGCCGGAGCGCCCGCTCGTGCTGGCGCCCGGTGCGACGTACGCGCCGAAGGGCACGACTTGGATGTTGGCGCTCTGCGGCACGGGCGGAGCCGCGGCGTGGACGCGGCTTGTGGAAAGTTTCTGATTTATGCTATACTATCGCCCGCCTTTGTTTGTTCAACACCTTAAATTGCAATTGTCCCATGAGCGAGCTTTTTACTGTCAATGATCTTCACGTGACCTATCGGCGTCCGGGCGAGAAGCCGCTGGAGGCGGTGAAAGGCGTCAGCTTCGTGTTGAACGAATGCGAAACGCTCGGCATTGTCGGCGAGTCGGGTAGCGGAAAGTCGACGATTGCGAAGGCGCTCATGCTGCTCCAGCCGAGTTCCGGCGGCGAAATCCTCTTTGGCGGCAAGAACGTGGCGAAGTTCACCTCGGCCGAGCGTAGCGCCTATCGTCGCGACGTGCAGATGGTCTTCCAGGACGCGGTCGGGTCGCTCAATCCGCGCATGACGATCCGCCAGGCCCTCGTGGAGGCGATGCGCCAGTCGGTGGCGGAGAAGGCCCGTACGCCGGAAGAACTGTTGGACATCGTGGGCTTGTCGTCCGCCGTGCTCGACCAGTATCCGCGCGAGCTTTCGGGCGGTCAGTGCCAGCGCGCCTCGTTTGCGCGCGCGCTCGCCGTGTACCCGAAGGTGCTGGTCGCGGACGAACCTGTTTCGGCGCTCGACGTGTCCGTACAGGCGCGCATTCTCAACTTGCTGCGCGACCTGCGCCGCAACCTCAACCTCGCGGTGATCCTCATCGCGCACGACCTCGCGGTGGTGCGCAACGTGTGCGATCGCGTGTGCGTGATGCACAAGGGCCTGTTTGCGGACGTCGGTCCGGCCGAAGAGGTGTTTGCGCATCCGAAGAGCGACTACACGCGCAGCCTGCTGACGGCCGTTCCCGACGTCGCGCGCGAGCTCGCGCGGCGGACGAAACCGGCCCAGTGATTTTTCCCGCTTCATTTACATTGGGGTGACATTCTGTTTTGCGATTTTTGATTTAATATCCTCGTCAACCGCGGGGCGGACAGGACAACGTAGTCAAGACGGCCCCGGAGGGGAAATCAAAATGAACAAGCTGAGACTCATTGCACTGGCGGGTTTTCTCGGAATCGCCCTTGCCGCGCAGGATGCTGCGCCGGTGCAGGGAGCGCGCGAACGGGAGTCCAGGTCCTCCTGGATCCGTTCGTTGATGACGGTGCCGGGCCCGCAGAACGTGGCGCTGGTGCTCGATTGTTCGGCCGGCATCGGCAATCGCCGTTTCGAATTCATCCGCCGGTCGGCGATCGAAGGCGTGAAGCATCTGAAGGATACGGACCTCGTCTCCATTGTCGGCTATGGCAGCAATGCGTTCGTCGTCGCGCCGTCGCAGCCGGCGAAGGACAAGGAGGCGCTGGTCAAGAAGATCAAGGCGCTGAAGCCCGAAGGCGAGGCGGCGCTGTTCGCGGGCATCTCCGCGGCGGCGGAGGAAATTCGCCGGAATAAGGATCGCAAGTTCGTCAACCGCGTTGTGGTGCTGGGCAGTGCGTTTGGCACCGTGGGGCCGAGTTCCGTGGCGGAGATCGATACGTTGACCGAAGCTCTGGCGAAAGAGGACATCCACGTGTTTCTGCCGGGACGGGGCATGGGCATGCGCTCCGGCTCGAATTCCGAGGGGCCGTGGGGCGGTCGTCCGGGCGAGGGCGGAGGGCCCCGTCCGCGCGAAGGCGGATGGCGCATGTGGCGTGGCGGCCCGCGGGGTGAAGGTGAACCTCGGCCGGTGAACAAGGCGCCTGAACCGTCCAAAAGCGAATGAGGATGTCAGATCCCGATTCCCGGAAATCCAGTAAAGTGTGTGTGCGCGTGAGTGAAACGATCCTGAAACCCAAAAAGAAAGTAGGAAAAACATGAAGAAAATGATGATGATGTTGCTCGTCGGCGCGCTCGCCGCGACGCTTCTCGCCGATCGGCCGCAGCGTGCGAAAGGCCCCGGTCCGCGTGGTCCCGAGGCGCGTGAACACTTCCAGCGCGGTCCCCGTGGTCCGCAGTTCCGCGGCGGTTTTGCCGGTGATCGTGCCGGTTTCGCCCGTCGGGGCTTCGCCGCCCGTGGCGGTTTTGCTGCGCGTCCCGGCTTTGGCGGTCCCCGCCCCGGTTTCGGCGGACCGCGCGGCATGCAGTTCCGTCGCGGTTTTGATGCGCGTCCTGGCTTCGGTGGCCCCCGTCCCGGTTTCGGCGGTCCCCGCGGCATGCAGTTCCGCCGCGGCATGCAGTTCCGCCGCGGTTTCGGCGGCAACAAGTTCGGCGGACCGAAGGGCCCGGCGTTCAAGGGTGCTCAGAAGCAGATGCAGTGCCCGCAGATGAAGAAGGGCGGTAAGTGCCCGCAGGGTTCGTGCCCGGAAATGAAGAAGGGCAAGGGCCCGAAGTTCGGTCCCCAGTTCAAGGGCAAGGACAAGGGCCCGAAGCAGGGTCCGCGTCCGGAAATGAAGAAGGGGCCGCAGGGCCCGAAGTTCGGGCCCCAGTTCAAGGGCAAGGGTCCGAAGCGCGGCATGAAGAAGGACAAGGCGCCTAAGGCCGCCTAATGAGCAAAGACCTCTGGATCTTCCTTCTCGGCATTGCGCTTCCTTCGCTTCTGCTGACCTTGGGCGGCATCCGCCTGATCCGAAGCGAATCGGAGCATTTGGACGAGGCGGACCTGGCAGGTCTTGAATCCGCGGCCGCGAAAGCGGTCGCGGACGTTCGTATGTTCTGTCACGACGAAATCGACCCTCTTCTCGATGAAGCCGTGACGAAGACGACGACGAACGAACTCCATGCCGCCATTGCGCGGCTGGAGGCGATGCCGTGGGCTCATCGGGCCTATTTGGGCGGCGAACGCGGGGAACGGATTCGGCGCGGCTTGCGGGCTACGCGCGATGAACAGCGTCCCACGGTGCATGCCATGACGGCGTTCCAGGGGCAGCCGCTGGTGGTGGAGCTGGAACCGCTCTATATTCTCTCGCGCATGCAGGGCGTGTTCCGTCAAAACGGATTGGACGACCCTGCCGACATGTCGCGATTGGCGACGATTGTCGAAGTCCGGCAGAAGGACGACGCCTTGCTGCTGCCGGCGAGTTCGTGTCCGCCGGCGAACACCGTTTACGGCGAAGCGCCGTTCGGCCCCATCCTGCCGAACTGGAAGGTGCGCGTCTTCCGGCGGCACGGCGAAGCGGCGTTTGCGGAAGATCGCACGCGCTTTATGCTGATGGGCGGAATCTTGCTGCTATTGCTCGTCAGCTCGCTGGTGGCAGGCGGCATGGCGTTGCTGCGCACGGCGCGGAAGGCGCGGCGCGATGCCTTGGAGAAGACGGACTTCATTTCGACGATGTCGCATGAGTTCAAGACGCCGCTGACGACGATTGGCCTCTGTACGGAACTTGCGCTGGAGAACGAGTTGGATGAGGATGAACGTCGGCGCGCGGCGCAGTCGATCCAGCGCGAGGCGGGGCGTCTGCAGCGGCTGCTGCAGGGCATTCTCGATTTCAGCCGGCTTGAGGCGGGACGGCGGACCTATTCATGCGAGACGTTTGACCTGGCCGAACTTGTGCGCGCATCGGTCGATTTCATGAAGGGGCGCCTGCCGTGCGAACCGCATGTGGCCGACGACGCGTGCGAAGTGTATGCGGACCGCGACGCGGTGGACCAGATTCTCGTCAATCTGCTGGACAACGCCGTCAAATATGCCGGCAAAGGCGTGTTGGAGATCTTCTTCGGGCAGGGGCGTCGTCCCGGTCTGCGTGCCGTCCATTTCGCCGACCGCGGCCCCGGGCTGACGCCGGCACAGCGCAAGCACGTGTTCGACCGTTTCTGGCGTGCGGACGACTCGACGACGCGCGAACAGGGTGGCACAGGGATCGGTCTGAGCATTGCGCGCGGTCTGGCGCGTGGCATGAACGGGGATTTGACGGTCCGCAGTCGTGCGGGCGGCGGGTGCATCTTTACGCTTGAACTGCCGGCGGTCGCGTCGGGAAAGGAAAACCATGGCTGAGATTCTGATTGCCGAGGACGATCCCGAAATCCGCGAGTGGATTGGCGTGGCGCTGACGAAGGCGCACTACCAGGTCCGCACGGTGGCCGACGGCGCCGCGGCGCTCGTCGCGTACGCGGAACGCCGCCCCGACTTGCTCATTCTCGACATCATGATGCCGAAGAAGAGCGGCTACGACGTGTGCGCGGACCTGCGCAAGCGCGACCGCCGTCTGCCGATTCTCATGCTCACGGCGAAGACGACCGAAAACGACAAGGTGCTCGGTCTTGACATGGGGGCCGACGACTACATGACGAAACCCTTCGGCTTCGGCGAGCTGAAGGCCCGCGTGGCCGCTCTTCTGCGCCGCGCGAACATGCCCCCGGCCGGCGAGGCGGGCGAGAAGATTGTCGTGGGGTCGCATACGGTCGACGTGGACGCACAGCGCCTCCTCTCCGCCGACGGTACGAGCGTGGACCTCACGCCGCTTGAGCTCGGGTTGCTGCGCTTCCTGGCTGCACATCCGGGCGAGGCCGTTTCGCGCGACGCGCTCCTCAATGCGCTCTGGGGCTTCTCCTACATGGGCACGACGCGTACGCTCGACCAGCGCATCAATTTGCTGCGCAAGAAGCTTGCGGGCGACGCCGACCGCATCGAGACGGTCTACGGCAAGGGCTACCGCCTCCGCGCCTGACAGCCGTGGAAGACTAACGGCCCGCACATCAGATGCTCTTCAATTCCTTCGAGTTCCTTCTGTTCCTCCCGTGCGTCTTCGTCCTCTACTGGGCGTTGGCGCGACGGGTGCGGTTGCAGAACGTGTTCATGGTTGCGGCGAGCTACGTCTTCTACGGGTGGTGGGATTTCCGCTTTCTGGCGCTGATCGCCTTCACGAGCGTCTGGAGCTATGGGATCGGTCTCGTGGAGCTCCGCACCTGGGATCGGTCGCCGCGCGGGTCGAAGGTGCTGCTGGCTCTGAGCCTCGTTGTCAATCTCGGCATTCTCGGCTATTTCAAATACTGCAACTTCTTTCTCGCGTCTTTTGTCTCGCTGCTGCAGGGGATTGGTGTTGCCGTTCCAAGCCATTCGGCCTTGGACATCGTTCTGCCGGTCGGCATCTCCTTCTATACGTTCCAGGCGCTCTCGTATACGATTGACGTGTATCGGCGGCAGATCCGTCCGACTCGGGATCCGTTTGCGTTCTTCGCCTTTCTCAGCTTCTTCCCGCAGCTGGTGGCAGGCCCGATCGAGCGTGCGACCAACCTGCTCCCGCAGTTTCTGCAGCCGCGCACGTTTGTCTATGCGGAGGCCGTCGACGGTTGCCGGCAGATGCTCTGGGGCTTTTTCAAGAAGTGCGTGGTTGCGGACAATTGCGCCGTTGTCGCGAACCTGCTGCTGAACGATCCGTCTCCCTCCAACGGCCTTGCGGTCTGGCTGGGCGTGTTTCTGTTCTCCGTCCAGATCTACGGCGACTTCTCGGGGTATTCGGACATCGCCATCGGCTGTTCGCGCCTCTTCGGCGTGAGGCTCATGCGGAATTTCGCGTTGCCCTATTTTGCGCGCGACATCGCCGAATTCTGGCGGCGCTGGCACATGTCGTTGACGACCTGGTTCCGCGACTACCTCTACATTCCGCTGGGCGGCAGCCGTTGCGGGAAGCTGAAGCAAATCCGCAACACGTTCGCGATTTTCCTCGTGAGCGGGTTGTGGCATGGTGCGAATTGGACCTTCGTCCTCTGGGGCGTCTTCCATGCGCTTCTGTTCCTGCCGTTGCTGCTGGGAGGCCGCAACCGTCGCCATGTCGGCGACCTGGCCGAGGGGAAGGCGCTGCCGTCGCTGCGCGACGTCCTGGGGATGTGCGGGACCTTTCTGCTGGTGATGCTCGGCTGGACGCTTTTCCGCGCACCGTCGGCAGGTTCGGCCTTCCGCTGGTATGCGCTCATGTTCAATCCCGCGTCGTTTGGCGCCTGCCGCGGCTTGCCGCGCGAACTTGCCGTCGCGCTCGTCGGGATCGTCGTGCTGTTTGCCGCCGAGTGGTGGACGCGCACGTCGGCCCACGGCTTGGCCCGTCTGCCCCGTTGGCGGCCGGCGCGCTGGGCGGTCTATTATGCGCTCCTGTGGCTGGTCGTCTTCTATACGCCGGGGGTGCAGTCGTTCATCTACTTCCAGTTCTGAGGATTCGAGATGAAGAAGTTTCTGACGGCACTGTGCCTTTTCCTCCTGCTGCCGGCGGTCGTGGGCGTGGCCTGGACGGTGTTCGTGGTCGTGATGGACTACCGCAGCTACACGCAGTCGTTGAAAATGCCCGCCGGGACGACAATCGCCGTTTGCGGCGATTCGCAGACAAAAGATGCGTTGGATCCGTCGCGGATACCCGGATTGTTCAATTTCTCGACGGCCGCGACGACGTGTGACCAGGATCTGCTGCGCCTTTCCGATCTGC
>CADCPA010000239.1 GCA_902803135.1 uncultured bacterium | reverse complement strand
CGAGGCACTGGTTCGTGAAGCTGTTCGACATCACGAAGCCGGGATGGCCCGTGGCGCAGCCGAGGTTCACGAGCCGGCCCTCGGCGAGCAGGTAGATGGAGTGTCCGTCGGGGAACGTGAACTTGTCCACCTGCGGCTTGATGTTCGTGCGCACGACGCCCGGCCACGCCATGAGGCGCGCGACCTGGATCTCGTCGTCGAAGTGGCCGATGTTGCACACGATCGTCTGGTCGCGCATCCGGGCCATGTCCTCGGCCGTGATGATGTCCACGTTGCCCGTCGTCGTCACGAAGATGTTCGCCCAGTCGAGCGCCTGCTGCACCGTGCACACGTCGAAGCCCGCCATGCAGGCCTGGAGCGCGCAGATCGGGTCCACTTCCGAAACCTTCACGCGGCAGTGGTTCTCGCGCAGCGACTCCGCGCAGCCCTTGCCCACGTCGCCGTAACCGCACACGAACGCGTTCTTGCCGGCGAGCATCACGTCCGTCGCGCGCTTGATGCCGTCCACGAGGGACTCGCGGCAGCCGTAGATGTTGTCGAACTTGGACTTCGTCACCGAGTCGTTCACGTTGACGGCCGGGAACAGCAGCTCGCCCTTCGCCTCGAGCTGGTAGAGGCGATGCACGCCGGTGGTCGTCTCTTCCGAGACGCCGCGCACGGCCGCCGCCGCGCGCGAGAACCACGTCGGATCCTTCGCGAGCGTGTTCTTGATCGTGCCGAAGAGCGCCTGCTCTTCCGCGCTGCCGGGGTTGGCGAGCACGGACGGATCCTTCTCCGCGCGGCTGCCGAGGTGGAGGAGGAGCGTCGCGTCGCCGCCGTCGTCCACGATGAGATCCGGCCCCTTGCCGTCCGGCCACGTCATCGCCTCCTTCGTGCACCACCAGTATTCCTCGAGCGTCTCGCCCTTCCACGCAAACACGGGCGTGCCCGTTTTCGCGACCGCCGCCGCCGCCGCGTCGTTCGTCGAAAAGATGTTGCAGCTCGCCCAGCGCACGTCCGCGCCGAGCACCTTGAGCGTCTCGATGAGGATGGCCGTCTCCACCGTCATGTGGAGCGAACCCATGATGCGCGCCCCGGCGAGGGGCCGGTCGGGACCGTACTTCGCCCGCGTCTGCATCAGGCCGGGCATCTCCGGCTCTTCCGTGGAAATCAGCTTGCGCCCCAGATCGGCCAGTCCGATATCGGCAACTTTGTAGTCCATTGTCTCTCTTTCTGCCGGGCCCCGCCCGTTCTTCCGATCGGCCGGCGCCTCAACTCACAACTCACAACTCTCAACTCACAACACTCAACTCACAGCACGCCCTTTGAGGACGGCACGCCCTTTTCGCGCGGGTCGGCCGCGACGGCCTGGCGCAGCGCGCGGGCGAAGCTCTTGAAGACGCCTTCGCACACGTGGTGGGCTTCGTCGCCGTAGATTTCGCGGCAGTGGATGTTGAGGCGGCCCTCCACGCTCACCGAGCGGAAGAACTCCTCCAGCAGCTTCACTTCGAAGTCGCGCACCATGAAGTGCTTCTTGTCCGTCAGGAAGACGGTGTACGGACGGCCCCCGAGGTCGATCGAGGTCTCGCAGAGCGCCTCGTCCATCGGGATGCTCGCAAAACCGTAGCGCGCAATGCCCTTGCGGTCGCCGAGCGCCTGGTTGAGCGCCTGGCCGAACGCGAGACCGACATCCTCCACCGTGTGGTGGTAGTCGACGTCGAGGTCGCCCCTGCTGGTGACCGAAAGATCTATGAGCGCGTGCTTCTTCAGCAGCTCCAGCATGTGGTTGAAAAAGCCAATGCCCGTGTCGATCACGCCGTTCCCCTCGCCGTCCAGGTTGAGGGAGAGCGCAATCTGCGTCTCTTTCGTCTTTCGCGTAATTTCAGCCGTGCGCATAACATTCTCCTTTGAGACTCTATTATATCAAAAAACGGAGAGGGCTGCACCTATTCACCGGCAACCTTTTACGGGACGGCCAGAAGGACGCGGTCGATCCAGATGAAGCTGTCGCCGGATGTGCCGGGGCGGAACATCGGGCCCGTGAACTTCACAGACACCCACAGTTCCAGCTCCTTCCCGGAGAGGTCGGAGAAGTTCCCCGCGCGGAGCTGCGTGGTCCACGCGCGCGTAAGCCAGAGGTAGCAGGTATCCGTGAACTTCGCCTTGCCGAGACAGTACCACCGGTAGCCGTCGCCCGCCACCTCCGTGAAGCTGCCGCTGCCGAGCGACTTCTTCGTCCGCTCGTCGTACACGCCGCCGGAGAACGGCAGTTTGAAGTAGTGGCTCTTGTCCGCCGCCGTCCGCATCGCCCGCCCCACCGGACTCTCGGGATCGTCCACGAGCGTCTCGTTCTT
>CADCPA010000238.1 GCA_902803135.1 uncultured bacterium | reverse complement strand
CCCTACTTGAAGTCGCCGACCGGAATCGTCACCGGCGAGAAGAGCGTCTTGCCGTCGATCTTGACGCCGACATCCGCGCCCTTGCAGGTGATTTCGACGTCGTACCAGCGGCCCGTCTCGAGATGGCCCGGGCATGTCACGACTTCCTTCTCGTAAGTCGCGTAGCCGCGCACCTCGATCGCATGCTGCGTGTTGCCCCAGCCGCCGATGTTGATCATGACCGTGCGGTCCATGTCTTCGCAGCGCACGTGGAAGATGAAACCCTCGCGGCCGCCGAGGCGGCGGGCTTTGAAGCGCACCGTGCAGTCCTGCCACGGCAGGTCCTCGCCAAAGCGGAGTTCCGTGGAGGAGGAGTTGGCATTGTCCTGGCGGAGAACGCCGTTCTTGATCGTCCAGCGGGCCGCGCCGCCGTGCTTGCATGTCGCGGGATCGGGCAATCCCTTCCAGATCGTCTTGCCGTTCGCGGCGACGACTTCGATGTCCTTATACTCGGAATCGGAGTTCCACGTGTGCAGCGCGAAGCCGCCCGCGAGACGATATTCGCCGCCCTTCCACACGGCCGAGAAGCCGCCGTTTTCGAGACGGTCGCGGAACGGCACGCAGAGATCGCCGAAGGGGCCTTCCCACGAATAGACCGTCGGACCGCGCTGGTACGCGGTGCGGCCGAGGCAGGCCTTCACGCGTTCGTCCGCCGTGACCGTCTGGTACGGCATCGGCAGCTGCCAGTTGTAGCGCGCACGGTTCTCCGACGCGTTCACGGGCGCGAGCGTGCGATAGCCGTGCTCGACGGCGGGCGTCACCTTGTAGAGCGGGGATTCGTTGCGGTTCGGGAAGCGCACGACGACGGCGAAGTCGGGGGCGGGCTCGATGCTCAGCGTCACGAGGCCGTCGTTCGGATAGGCCGTTCCCATGCGCAGATGGTAGTTCTTGCCGTTGAGCGAGACGTCGCTTTCGCAATCCATGAAGTGGTTCACGTAGAGCGTCTTGCCGTCCTTGGCAAGGGCATACATGAAATCCTTCAACGCGAAGAGCGCGCGCGGGATGTTGCCGATGCAGCACGGGCAGCCGTGCCACGGATAGTGGCGCTGGCGGCCGTTCGGCGGATTGCAGTAGAGGAAGTTGCGCCCGTCGTTCGCGATGGCGCCGAGCAGCACGTTGTACATCAGGCGCTCGCGCACGTCTTCCGTCTTCACGTCGCGGCCGGAGGTATACATCTCCGTGCACCAGAAGGACATGCCGCACGCCGCACAGGCTTCGCAGTAGCCGTGGAGCGGCAGCCAGTAGTCGGGCCCGAACGCCTCGCCGTCCGGATTCGCGCCCACGCCGCCCGTGATGTACTCCTTCTTGTCGATCGCGTTGGCGAAGATCGCGTCGGACGCCGCGCCGAGCGCCGTGTCGTTCAGACGGCCCGCAATGCCCGCCATCGCCGAGTAGAAGTAGGTCGCGCGCACCGCATGCCCCGTCGCCTCCTTCATCTCCCAGGCCGGCCGTTCCGTCTGGTTGTACGGATTCTTCTCGCCGCCGAGGTGCTGGTGGCGCACGAAGAACTGCGCGAGCCGGGCGTACTTCGCGCCCGCGCCTTCGCCGTCCCACTTCTCGCACGCGTCGGCAAGACGGAGGAACGCGAGTTCGATGCCGGCATGGCCGTTGAACCAGGTGCGCTTCGGTTCGGGTCCGAAGATCGAATCAAGGTGATCCGCGCAGCGCTTGGCCGCGTCGAAGAGACGACGGTCCTCTCCGCGCGTGCAGCGCATGTGCGCGACGCCCATTTCGATGAAGTAGCCCATCACGTAGAACTCGTGGTCCCAGCCATTCGTGAAATGGGCTTGGCCCTTCAGCGCGTGATACGAATGGATGTAGCCGCTCTTCTCCTGCGCCGCGAGGAAGATCGGAATCCATTCCTCGAGCTTGGCGCGCAGGAACGCCGCGGCCTTGCGCCATTCGGCATCGTCGCCCGGATCGATCTCGAGCGCCAGACACATCGCCTCGGCCGTGTTGTAGGGATAGGCGTCGGACCACGGGCAGCCCTTGAACTTCACGGACGGCTTCTTCCCGGCGTTGATCTCAGCCGTCGCGACGAGGTTGAGCATCTCCTCGCCGCGCCCGCCCTTCTCCATCTGCTGGATGCAGTGCGGCAGCCACTCGACGACGAGCTTGCGATACTCCTTGTTCCAGAAGCCGCCGACGCGGACATCCTGCTGCACCACCATCTCGCGCGTACGCACGTCCCTCGCCTCGGTCTCGGCTGCGCCGCACAGACCGGCCAGAGCCGTCACCGCAACGAGGCCCGGACGCAGGAACTTCGTCCATCCCGGCTTGTTCTCAAACAACTTCTCCATGACAAGTCTCCTTTTCACGACAATTCTTCCCTTCAAAGATTATAGCACAGACGGACAACCCAAACAAGATACGATTGCGCAATATTTTTATCACTTTTGCGCACTGGCGGGGTCAGCCGTTTTTGCAAAAATCCAATCCGCAGCAGCGACTTAGTCGCCGATGTGGAAGGCGCCGACCGGCAGACCCGTCTCGCCGTAGAGGCAGCCGAACCACGGACGCGAATGGAGGTAGCGCAGCTTCTTCGGCTCCGTCACGCCCTCGGCGCGCACGCGGAGGCCGTCGCCGTCGATGGCCCCGTGCGAACGCTCCTTGCTGCCGAAAAACGGCACCAGGGTCGTGATGCGCGCCGGCTTGAAGACGCCGTCGGGGCCGGCGATCTCGAAACCGACGTCGATCGACGACCAATTCGGGTTGTAGACGTAGAGGCGGTTGGCGTGGTTGAATGCGAGCACGAACGTGTCGCCCTCGACCTTCCAGTCTTTCACCGTCGGGGACTCGGCGCAGAGACCGTCGAAGCCGTAGTCGCGGCTGAGCGCGAGCGCGGCGAGGCGCATGCCGACCGTCTCCTTGTCGTTCGGGTGGATGTCGTCGAGATTGCCGCGGTCGTTGATGACCGCCATGCCGGCGTTCTTCTCGGCGGCGGCGAAAATCGCCTGGGCTTCCTGGATCGTGGCGATCTTGTCGTAGCCCCAGGGCGCAAGCTGTACGAAGTAGAGCTTGAGGTCCGGGTTCCGGAACTCCTTTGCCCAGCCGTTGTAGAGCGCGTGCATTTTGTCCGCATAGGCGAGACCGTCGTCCGCATTCGAACAGCCCTGGTACCAGATGAAGCCCTTGATCGCGAACGGCACCCAGGGGGCGACCATCTCGTTCCAGAGAACGCGCGGCTGGTCCTGGAGGCCGCCGAACTTGACCGTCTTGTTCTCGCGACCCTTGCGGAACTCTTCCTCGTTCAGCAGCTTCTGCTCGGCGTACGCACGGCAGGACGGGACAGATTCGAGCCCGCTCTTCGGGGTCCAGGCTTCCGCACGCGTGCCGCCGAAGTACGAACCCACGATACCCACCGGAATGCCGAGCGCGTTGTGGATCTCGAGCGCGAAGTAGAAGCCCATCGCGGAGAAGCTGCTGCCCTTCAGCAGATTGTCCGCCGTGAACGTCTTCCATTCGACCGGCTTCGCCGGCGCCTTCTTGGGCTCGACCGACGTGCGGTAGTTGCTCTGGTAGCAGAAGCGCACGAGCGGCTTGTTCGTCATGCGCGCGCGCAGCAGACCCTTGCCGTCGCGGAAGTGGGGATTGTCGCCGCAGAGCGGCAGCTCGGCGTTGGACTGTCCGCAGCAGTACCACACTTCACCGACGAGCACGTCGTTCACCGCGGCGTCGTTTGCCGTGAGCGTGCGGCCCTCGCACGAGGTCGCGAGCGGGGCGAGCTGGACGGACCACGAACCGTCCGCCGCGGCCGTCGTCTCGACCGTCTGCCCGGCGAAGCAGACCTTCACCTTCTCGCCGGCGTCGGCCGTGCCCCACACGGGGAGCGCGCGGTCGCGCTGCAGGACGACGTGATCCGCAAACGGCACGCCGAACTGGACCTTCGCCTCGAGCGCGCACGCGGCAACGGCCGCCAGCGCCAGCATTGTCATCTTCGTTTTCATCGTATGGCCTTTCCTTGGAATTTCAAATTTCATTTCCGGCGGGGGTGGGGGCGGTCAATGGGCTTCGAGCCAGTTCCTGCCGACGCCGACCGAAACCTCGAGCGGCACGCCGAGGGACATCGCCCCTTCCATTTCACGCTTCACGATTTCCTTCACCTGCCCGACTTCCCCCTTCGGCACGTCGAAGAGGAGTTCGTCGTGGATCTGGAGGATCATCTTCGTCTTGAGACCGGCCGCCTTGAGCGCGCGGTCGACCTTCACCATCGCGAGCTTGATCAGATCCGCGGCCGTGCCCTGCACGGGCGTGTTGATCGCGTCGCGCTCGGCGCCCTGGCGCGCCGTCGCGTTGCGCGAGGCGATGTCGCGCAGCGTGCGGCGGCGGCCGAGGGCGGTCACCGCGTAGCCGGCCGCGCGCGCTTTCGCAATCGAGGTGTCCATGAACGCGCGGATGCGCGGATAGAGCTTGAAGTAGGTCTCGATCAGGCCGGCGGCTTCCTTGCGCGCGATCTGCAGGCGCTGGGCGAGACCGAAGGCCGAGATGCCGTAGATGATGCCGAAGTTGACCATCTTGCACTTGCGGCGCATGTCGTCGGTCACCAGCGGCGGCATCACGTTGTAGACGCGGGCCGCGGTCTCGCGATGGATGTCCGCCCCGTGCCTGAACGCGTCCAGCATCGACTGGTCGCCGCTCATCGCGGCCATGATGCGCAACTCGATCTGCGAATAGTCGGCCGCGACGAGCACGTGGTCCGCGTCCGCCGGCACGATGGCCGCGCGGATCATCTTGCCGCGGTCGGTGCGCACGGGGATGTTCTGCAGGTTGGGGTCGGAAGAGGAAAGGCGGCCCGTCTCGGTGAAGGCCTGGGCGAACGTCGTGTGGACCCGTCCGTCGGCCCGGTCGATGCATTTGGGCAGCTTGTCGACATACGTCGACTTCAGCTTCGTGCAGGCGCGATACTCGAGGATCAGGGGAATGACGGGGTGGTCGTCGATCAGCGACTGGAGCGCCTTTTCGTCCGTCGAGAACTGTCCGCTCTGCGTCTTCTTCGCGCCCGCCGGCGTGAGGCCGAGCTTGCCGTAGAGGAAGTCCGCCAGCTGCTTCGGCGAATCGATGTTGAGAGTGGGATCGCCGTGTGCGCGGATGGACGTCGCCAGCGTGGCGATCTCCTTCGCCAGTTCGAGGCCGAACGCCTCGAGCGCGGCCGTGTCGATCTTGACGCCTGTCTTTTCCATCTCGACGAGAATCGGCACCAGCGGCTCCTCGCTCTGCTCAAGCGCGGCGAGCGCGCCGGCTGCGCGGGCCTTCGGACGCAGCACCGCGTCGAGGCGCAGCGTCACGTCGGCGTCTTCGGCCGCATAGTCGCGGATTTCCTCCGGCGGCAGGTCGGCCATGCTCTTCTGTTCCTTGCCGCGCGCCTTCTCGCCGATGAGACGCTCGATCGGAATCGGCTCGTAGCCGAGGAACTCGCGCGCGAGAAAGTCCATGCCGTGGCGCGACGCCGCATCGGTCACGTAATGCTCGAGCATCGTGTCGCGCACGGTCGAGCCGAAGGTGATGCCATAGCGGCCGAGCACCGTCATGTCGAACTTCGCGTTCTGCGCGATGAGCGTCTTCGACGGGTCGGCGAAGCAGTTCGCGAAGAGCTGCACGAAGCGTTCGGCGTTTTCACGCGCCGCGGGTTTCGCCGCATCCTGCGCCGCCGCGAGGGCGAACAGGTCGTCCGCAGGCTGCGCCGGCGGCGCGCTGCGGTGCGGCGGCACGGCGACGTACCAGGCCTTGCCCGGCTCCGTCGCGAAGCTCATGCCCACAAGGTCGGCCGTGCGCGCGTCCGTGCCCGACGTCTCCGTGTCGAACGCGAAGCGCGGCGCGGCCGCGAGCTCCCACGCGAGGTCGCGCGCCTCGGCTTCGGTCTTCACGAGCGTGTAGACGTGGGGCCAGGTCGCGAGGGTCTGATACGTCTTGGGCGCGGCGTCGCCCGGAGCGGGTGCGGCGACCTTCGGCGCCGCAACGGCCAGCGAGGTGCCGAGCAGGCGCTTCGCAAGCTGGTTGAGTTCGAATTTCGCGCAGACGGCCGAGACCTTCTCCTTGTCGAGTTCCCCGCGGGCGAATGTGCTCCAGTCCACGGCAAGCGGAACGTCGGTGCGAATGCGCGTGAGGAACTTGGAGATCTGCGCGTCCGCCGCCCCGGCCGCGATCTTCTCGCCGAGTTTGCCCTTGATCTCGCCTGCGTGGGCGAGGATCTCCTCGACGGTGCCGTACTGCGCGAGGAGCGCGGTGGCGGTCTTCTCGCCCACGCCCTTGATGCCGGGGATGTTGTCCGCCGTGTCGCCCGCCAGCGCGAGGTAGTCGATCATCTGCCCGGGAGAGCTGAGCGACCAGCGCTCCTTCACCTTCTCGACGTCGTAGATTTCGGGACCGTCCTTGCCGTGGCCGGGACGGAACAGGTGGATGTGGGGGGCGACGAGCTGGGCGGCGTCCTTGTCGGGCGTCGCGCAATAGACCTCGAAGCCCTCGGCCGCGGCCCTGACCGCCAGCGTGCCCATGATGTCATCCGCCTCGTAGCCGTCCTGCCGCAGCACGGGAATGCCGAGCGCCTCGGCGAGTTCGAAGGCGTAGGGGATGTTCGCGGCGAGATCCTCGGGCATCTTCTCGCGCTGGGCCTTGTAGGCCGGGAACTTCACATGGCGGAAGGTGGGTCCGTCCGGATCCATCGCCAGGACCGCATGGGTGGGACGGTATTCGCCGAGAATCGAGGTGATGGCGTTCGCGAAGCCGATGAGGGCGGAGACGTTCAGGCCCGTCGTCGTCAGACGCGGATTGCGCAGGAACACGAAGTGTCCCTTGTAGAGAAACGGCATGAGGTCGATGATGAAAAGCTTTTTCATAGAACTGTCCTTTTCAATGTCAAAGCAGCGAATGCGCCACGCACGCGCCCGACGCACCGAGGGCGGCGCAGAGGCAGATGGTCGCCATGACGGAGAGCTTTCGGGTCAGCAGGAGCGTGCCCGCCAGCACGGCCAGGCACGCGGCAAAGGGATTGAAACCGTCCTTCCACACGCTCAGACCGGCGAAGACGAGTCCCGCCTGGAGGATGAGCGCGCTCGTCGCGGGACGCACCCCGAACAGGATGCCCTGCACGAGGCGGCTGCGCTTCCACTTCTCCAGACCCTGGAGGGCCGTCGTCAGCAGGAAGAACGAAGGCAGGAGAAGCGCCGCCGTCGCCACCGCCGCCCCGGCGATGCCGGCGAGAAGGCCGTACGGCGCCAGCAGCCGGTAGCCGAAGAACGTCGCCGCGTTCACGCTGACGGGTCCCGGGGTGCTCTGGGTGAGCGCCATCAGGTTCGAAAACTCCTCAAGCGGCAGCTGCAGATAGGGCGCCGCCTCGCCGACGAAGGACTGAAGATAGAGCGGAATCAGCACATAGCCGCCGCCGAAGCCGAGCAGTCCGAACTTCACGAACGTCCAGTAGGCCGCACCGCAGAGAAGCGTCACGGCCGTTCCGACGCCCACAAGGGCGAGAACCGACGCGAGGCGCGCCCCGCGCGAAAGCGGCGCCAGGGCGATGCCGGCCGAACGTTCCTCGACCGACGGCAGCTTGCCGCCCGCGAAGGTCCAGACTAGTCCCGCGGCCATGGCGCAGAGCAGCGCGGCGACGACGTTCCAATGGCAGACGACCAGCAGGACGCTCGCCACGGCCACGGCGAGCCAGCCGTAGACGCCGACGACGCTCTTGCGCCACCCGCGCAGCAACGTGCCGAAGACGATGCCCGTGAGGGCCGCGCGCAGACCGCCCAGCGCGCCCGCCACGAAGGGGTTGTCGACCGGGAGGCGGCTGTAGCCCAGCGAGACGGCGAGGAAGATGACGAACGAGGGCAGCGCAACGCCCAGGAGGGCCGCCGCGGCCCCGGTGCGGCCCAGCGTCTTGAGCCCCGTATAGATGGCCGTATTGCCGGCGATGAGCCCGGGAATCATCTGAAAAACCGGAAGATGGTCCACCAATTCACCTTCCGCCAGCCATTTGCGCTTCTTCCCGAAGATTTCATCCGCCACGACAATGATGGCGTACCCGCCCCCCACGACGAAGAGCGAGATTTTGAAAAATTCCCAGAAGAGCCGAAGATGTTTCATCAATCCGCATTATACCACAATTTCCCGCCCTCTTGACGACAATCTCGCAATCTCTGAATCGACAACTGCGGACTTAATTTCCCCACCGTTTTATGCTATAATTTCCGTTCCATGACAACACCGCCCAGTCCTGGGACGTTCGACGTCCAAAAGAGAGACACGCGCTCACGCGCGCGTGCGGGCGTGCTGTGGACGGCGCACGGTCCGATCGAGACCCCGGTCTTCATGCCGGTGGGCACGCAGGGCACGGTCAAGGCGCTTGAGCCGCGCGACCTTGAGGAGAACGGCGTCCAGGTCATCCTCGGCAACACCTACCACCTCAATCTGCGTCCGGGCATGGATGTGATGGCGAATGCCGGCGGCCTTCATGCGTTCATGCGCTGGGACAAGCCGATCCTGACGGATTCGGGCGGCTTCCAGGTGTTTTCGCTCGCCAAGATGCGCAAGCTCACGCCCGAAGGATGCTGGTTCAATTCCCATCTCGACGGACGGCGCATCTTTCTGGGTCCGCGCGAATCGATGGAGATCCAGCGCATCATCGGCAGCGACATTGCGATGGTCTTCGACGAATGCCTGCCGTGGCCCTGCGACCGTCCGCGTGCGGCGAAGAGCGTCGAGACGACGATCCAATGGGCGAAGATGTCCCTCGAGGCGCCCCATGCGCCCGGACAGCTCGTCTTCGGCATCGTGCAAGGCGGCATCTACGACGACATCCGCCGCCATTGTGCGGAGGAACTCGTCAAAATGGATTTCCCCGGCTACGCCATCGGCGGCATTTCGGTGGGCGAACCCGAGGACGCAATGTACCAGGCGGTGGAAGCCTCGGTGCCCTCTCTGCCCGCGGACAAGCCCCGCTACGTGATGGGCCTCGGCGTGATGACCCAGATGGCCGAGTGCGTGGCCCGCGGCGTGGACATGTTCGACTGCGTGATTCCCACGCGCGTCGCCCGCCACGGCACGGCCCTGACCCGCCATGGCAACGTGGCCATCAAGGCGGCCAAGTGGGAGAAGGACCTCTCCCCCGTCGAAGAAGGCTGCGACTGTTCCTGCTGCCGCAACTTCTCGCGCAGCTACGTGCGCCATCTCATCCATGCCGGCGAAATCCTCGGCTTCCGTCTGCTCACGATCCACAACGTACACCGCCTCTGCGAATTCTCGCGCGAAATGCGCCAGACGATTCTCGACGGCACGTTCATGGAATGGAAGCAGAAGCTCCATGCCGACCAGGGCTGTTGACCGCACTCTAAGAAACCGTTTT
>CADCPA010000237.1 GCA_902803135.1 uncultured bacterium | reverse complement strand
TTTTTAGACTTTTAAACACACTCTTGGAAACTTTCATTTACCTAACCTCTTTATCTCTACCTCTTCATAGTCCCCGCATTTTCTCCTTCAAGTGCAGGCATCGATGAAAGAGACACGCCCTCGAACGAAAAATATTCCGCAAGAAGCCCGGGTGCCGTTTCGGCGAACGCCACGCCAAAGAAAAACAAAAACATCCACAGCAACAGCACAGACATCCGTTTCATTTTCACAACTCCACCCTCCTTCATGCACCCTCTACGCAGAAGTTCAAATCACTCGCAATGTCAGTTTAGCATTCGATCTCTCAGTCGGCAAGTCCAAACTTTTCTTTTGTCGCGTGGATTGACAATCCGGCTGCTGAAATGGTAGACTCGCTCCCGAAAAGGAGACCGAATATGGACACGACGACCTATACCGCCGCGGCGACGCGGTACAATGCGGGCATGGACTACCGCCGCTGTGGACGGAGCGGCATCCTCATGTCGCGCTTTTCGCTTGGTTTCTGGCATAATTTCGGCAGTATTTCAAATTTTGACAATGCCAAGGCGATGATGGAAGCCGCGTTCGACCGCGGCATCACCTGTTTCGACCTCGCGAACAACTACGGCCCCGCCTACGGTACCGCCGAGGAGACCTTCGGCAAGCTCATGGACCTCTCCTTCCGTCCCTACCGCGACGAGATGTTCGTGACGACGAAGGCCGGCTACGACATGTGGGACGGCCCCTACGGCAACTGGGGTTCCCGCAAGTATCTGCTTTCCTCGCTGGACCAGTCCCTGAAGCGCCTGCACCTCGACTACGTCGACCTTTTCTACTCGCACCGCTTCGACCCGAACACGCCCCTCGACGAGACGCTTGGCGCGCTCGTCACCGCCGTCCATTCGGGCCGCGCCCTCTACGCGGGCATCTCGAACTATCCGGTCGAGGCCGCGGACTACGCCTACAAGTTCCTGAAGGCCCACGACACGCCCTGCCTCTGCTATCAGGGCAAGCTGAACCTGCTCGTGCGCCAGCACACGCGGCCGGGCGACATCCTGGATCTTTCCGCCGACGCCGGCGTCGGCTACGCGGCCTTCTCGCCCCTCGCCGAAGGTCTGCTGACGGACCGTTACCTGAACGGCATCCCCGCCGATTCACGCATGGCCCGCCGCGAACATCTGACGCCCGACAAGCTCACGCCCGCCCTGCTGGAACAGCTTCACGCCTTCGCGAAGCTCGCCGCGGCCCGCGGCGAAACGCTGGCGGAAACCGCGCTCGCCTGGGTGCTTCAGGACCCGCGCGTGACCACGGTCATCCTCGGCACGAGCTCGGTCAGGCAGCTTGACACCAACCTGCGCGCGCTCCGCGCCGCGCCGATTACGCCCGCGGAGCGCGCGGCGATCGAATCGACGCTAACGCCGCAGTGATCAGCACGGCGAACGTCGCCAAAACGGACAGAAGCCCGACCGCCTGCGCCCCGCGCGCGGGCGGTTCGTCTTTTTTCGGACCCGGTGCCGGAATGCCCGCCTTCTCCAGAAGGAGGAGCGTCGCGCCCTTCTGTTCGGACCGCTGCACGCCCTGACGCTGCGACAGGGTGTAGAAGCCGGCTACCTTGAGCGCGCCCGAGCGGAGACGCTGCGTGATCGTGGGGTCGGACTGGAACGACGATCCGCTCGCCATCAGGAACCGCACGCCTTCCTCGCCCTCGCGCGTCGCCGTCTCGGCCAGGTGCGCCACCAGCGAATCGCGAATCATCTGTCCGCCCTCCTGCGGCGGCACGACGACGTACACCTTGCCGCCGCCGGCCTTCACGACGTCTTCCGCCGCCGCATTGTCCGCCCGCACGAAGGAGACGTCCTGCACGGCGAGATACTTCGCGTCCACGCGCGCCAGGTCGAAGACGTTGAGCGCCGCGAGCGCCGCGAGCGCCGGCACAACCCACGCGCCCTTCCCCGCAAAGCGCACCCGCAGGAACTCGAGGCCGAAACCCGCCATCACCGCCACGCAGAATTCGAGCAGATGCACGAACTTCACGGGGCACCGCATCATGTCGCCGAACGGCAGCAGATAGACGAGACGATAGAACGGCGTGAAACCGCCGAGCGCGCAGAGATACACGAGCACGCCCGCGGCCAGCCAGAACGGCAGGTCGCGCCAGTCCGCCGCAGCTTCAGCCGCCTGGGCCGTCACCTCCCGCTTGCGGCACAGCACCCAGCCGACGATGCCGACGAGCGCCAGGCCGAGCGTAATCAAGCCGAAATAGAGCGAGTGCTGGCGGTACGGCATCCAGTACTCGTCCCCGGGCTTCAGCGTCTGCCCCGTAATCGGATGCACGCCGCCCGCACCCGCGGGCACGATGCCGTGCTGGCCGAGGCGGCCTTCGTACGGCTGGTTGCCCGGCTTCTGGAAAATGCGCGGATCGTTCGACCCGCCGTGGATTTCGGCAAAGGCGAATTCGAGCGTGTCTTCGGGCGGCAGCGACCAACTCGTGCAGAAGAGCCAGCGTTCCTCGTCCTTCTTCGCCTTCGTCGCGGCATCCTCCGCACCGGCCGAAGCCCCCGTTTTCGACGTGGAGCGGATTTGCGACTCGCGTCCGGCGAGGTCCGTGAAAATCGCGTGCCCGAACTGCGGCAGACCGACGAGCAGCGTGACGACGGCGCACACGCCGACGCCCGCGAAGAGCCGCCCCCACTTGAGCGTCGCGCGCTCGCGCACGAGGCACCACACGCCGTACGCGAACGTCAGCAGCGTAAAGAGCAGCCAGAGGTCGGGCTGGCGCGCACTCGCCCACGCGAGCACGGCGCCCAGAAGCGCCCAGTTCGTCCACTTGCCCTTCCGCACGCAGCGGTCCGCAAGGCCAAAGGCGAACGGACCGTACATCAGCCAGACAAACCAACCGAGGTGCCCCGCCGAAAAGAGCGTGAAGCAGTAGCCCATGAGGCCGAACGCCGCGCCGCCGCCATAGGCGGCGAGCAGCGAGAGGCGGCGTCCGCGCAGGTAGAACACGACGCCGAGCGCCGCGAGCCAGGCGGCCAGCGCGAACTGGAGCTCCTGCCAGAAATACATGCCGCCGACGACGTGCATGAGGTCGGACGGGATGAAGTCCTTGCCGCCCAGCACGCTCTTGAACCAGGCGGCGCCGTCGTTGACCGCGTAGGTCACGGGACAGTCCGGCGCCACCGGCGCCAGGTGGAGGGACCATGTCCCCCAGAAGATCGCCGCGAGCGCGACGGCATAGACGCCCGTGAAGAGGAGAAATGCGCGCGTCGCGGGACGCTTCAGGAATTCGGTCGACGACTTCATCAGGAAAGAGAAGGCTTGAGCTTACTTTGCAGGCGTGAGGCGCACGACATAGCCGCCGCCCGGGGCGAGCTTCGCCTGAATCGGATCGCCGGCCTTCACCTTGAAGGTGCGACGCGTCCAGTGCGTCGGGTGCTTGTCGGCGTCAGCCGCATCCTCGAACGCCTCGGCGTTCCACGTGCCCTTGCCGAGGAATCCGGTCGCCAGTTCGAGCGTGCGCGGCGTCCAGTCGCAGATGGCGGCCAGATACCAGGCGTCGCCCTTGCGGCGCGCGAGCACGGCCGTCTGGCCCATCTCGCTCGGGAGCGCCACCGTATCGTCCCACACCGCCGGCGTCTTCGCCATGAAACGGGCGCATTCGGCGTTCGCGCGGTAGAGGGACGGCGAATCGCTCATCATCTGGAGCGGGGCGAAGTAGAGCGTCATCAGCGCCATCTGATGGACGCGCGTCCCCTGCGTCGACACGAGGCCCGGCTTGCTCGAGGGCTTGTACGCCGCGCGCGTCAGGTTGCGCATGCCGCCCGGCGTGTAGTCCATCGGGCCCGCCAGCATGCGCGTGAACGCCGCCTGGCAGTCGTGGCCCGGCATCCCGTCGAACGGATCCCAGCGCACCTGCTCGAGTCCATAGATGCCTTCGTAGTTGAGGATGTTGGGGTACTTGCGCTCGAGGCCCGTGGGCTTGAACATGCCGTGCCAGTCGAGCACGAGATGGCGCTTGGCGGCGGCTTCGGCGATGCGCTCGATGGACTTCACCGCATCCTGGTCGTCGCGGTCCATGAAATCGATCTTGAGGCCTTTCGCGCCGAGACCGGCGAGATAGTCGAGCTGCGCGTCGGTGTTGTCCTTCACCACGGACCAGCCCACCCAGAGGATGACGTCCACCTTCTTCTTCGCCGCATGCGCCATGATCTTCTTCAGGTCGACGTTCGGATTGAGCTTGTGCACGTCGTTGTTCACCGCCCAGCCCGCATCGATGAGCGTGTAGGGCAGACCGAAGTCGGCCGAGAAGTCGATGAACGCGAGATAGGTGTCGGTGTTCACACCCGGCTTGAACGGCACGTCCGTGAGCGCGCAGGAATTCCACCATTCCCACGAGGTGACGCCCGGCTTGACCCAGGAGAAGTCCATGTCCTTCTTCTGCGGCGCGGCGAGCGCCCACACGAGGTCGGAGGCCGCGAGGTCCGCGATGTTGTCCCCAAGGAGGAACGCGCGCCACGGATAGCGGCGGTTCACCGTCGTCTTCGCAAAGCCACCGCCGCGCTTCGTGACGCGCACGTGCGGCGGTTCGACCTGCTGCTCGGCGGGCACCTGCGCGTGCCAGAGGTGGAGGCGGTTCCCGGCGTCCGTCGTGCGCACGAGGTTGACGCCCGGATAGTCGCGGAGATCGCTCTCGGTGAACGCCATGAACACGCCCTGCTGTTCGGT
>CADCPA010000236.1 GCA_902803135.1 uncultured bacterium | reverse complement strand
GCTCGCGGGATGGAGGGCGAAGTACGAGAATGAGATTACGGAACGTATGAAATAGCGGTGGTGGCGGCGGATGACGCGGAGGCGGGATGTCGGGTAGCGGAAACGCCGAAGATGGTTGGAAGAAGCGGCGGACGGAAGAGGCAGAGCCCGGGAAAGGCAGGGACGAGCGTACGGTGAATTGCGCAGATGCGCCCCGAACGGCGGCTGAAAACAGCGATCCGCCCGACCGCCACGACCGTCTAAATATAATGGAGCCGGCAGAGGGATTCGAACCCCCGACCAGCGGTTTACAAAACCGCTGCGCTACCACTACGCTATGCCGGCGCAAATTGAATTTTTATTATAGCAGAAACGAAATGGCGTGGCAAGCGGCGGTTTGTCTCACGCGCGGATTTGTGGTAAACTATCCGCATGTCGAGTTCCCAAGAGAAGGCGGGCGTCGCGCTGCGCCATGTCGAAAAGGTCTATGCCGCGGGCCAGGCGCCCGCGGTTGACGATTTTACCCTGGACGTTCAGCCGGGCGAGTTTCTCGTGCTGGTCGGTCCTTCCGGCTGCGGCAAGTCCACGACGCTGCGCATGGTCGCAGGGCTCGAGCTGCCCACGGGCGGCACGATCGCAATCGGCGGACGCGACGTGACCAACCTTCCGCCGAAAGACCGCAACATCGCCATGGTGTTCCAGAACTACGCGCTCTATCCGCACATGACGGTGCGCGCGAACATGAGCTTCGCCCTGAAACTGCGCCATGCGCCGAAGGAGGAAATCGCCCGTCGCGTTGCCGAAGCCGCGGAAACGCTGGGGCTCACGCCCTACCTCGACCGTCTGCCGAAAGCCCTTTCCGGCGGACAGCGCCAGCGCGTCGCCCTCGGACGCGCCATCGTGCGCGAACCGGCCGTCTTCCTTTTCGACGAACCCCTTTCCAATCTCGATGCGAAGATGCGTGTCGAGATGCGCGCGGAGATCGTGCGTCTCCACCACCGCCTCGGCGCGACGATGATCTACGTCACGCACGACCAGGTCGAAGCGATGACGATGGGCGAGCGCATCGTCGTCATGAACGGCGGCAGGATCCAGCAGGCGGCCGCACCGCTCGAGGTCTACAACCATCCGGCGAACCGCTTCGTCGCCTCCTTCATCGGCACACCGCCGATGAACCTGCTGCCGCCCGGCCTCCTCGACCTCGGCCGAACCGTCGGCGTGCGCCCCGAACACCTGCGCGTCGAACCGTTCACGGGCACGGAGCAAGGCCTCGTCGGCTCCGTCGACCTCGTCGAACCGCTCGGCGCGGAAACCATCGTCCACGTCGTCCTCGACCAACTCAAGACGCCGACGATCGCGCGTCTGCCCGGCGATGCCGCCGTGAAACACGGCGACCGCGGGCGGGTCGTTCCCGACCTCGCGCACGCGGTCTATTTCGACTGACGCGCGCCTCCGCGCGCCCGTCCCTCTCCCGAACCCGGCCTTAGCGGCGCGGCGCCGGCTTCTTCGAAGGCGGCGGCTGCGGCTTGTCTTCCGCAGGGATGATCAGCTTCTGGCCCGGACGCAGCGCGTTCGGCTTGAGTTTCGGATTCGCGGCGAGGATCTTCGCCACCGTCGTATCGAAGCCCTTGGCAATGTAGGAGAGCGTCTGGCCCGGCTTCACTTCATACTCGTAGTGTGGACCGATCGCAGCGGCCGGCGTCGTATGCGACGGCGGCGGCTGAGCCGCGGTACCGCCGCCGCGGGGCGGCTGCACGACCACCACCTGTTGGGGCGGCGGAGCCGGCTGCTGGCGCTGCTGCTGGATGAGCGGCAGCACGCGGGCCATCAGATCCTTGACGATTTCCTGGCGCATGGCGTCCTGCTCGGCACGGATGGACGCGCGAAGCCCGGCGATCTCGGCACGCAGGGCGTCGATTTCGGCGCGCAGGCCGGCCGTGCTGTCCGTCGACTCGAGCTTGACGAGGCGCTGGGCGATTTCGTCCTGGTTCTGCACGAGCACTTCGAACTGCTGCACGAGACGGGGCACTTCCGCCAGCGCCTGTTCACGCTGGTACTCGGCGCGCGCGTAGGCCGCATCCTGGGCCGGGGCGAAGCCGGCGGCAAGGAGAAGCGAGAGGGTCACGATGGATTTCTTCATGGCATGTTCCTTTGACTTGCTTGATTTTCAAATGGAGGACTCACACGAACCGAAACACGACCCACAGCACGAACAGCACGCCGCACAGCCGCAGGAACCGCTTCTGTCGGCGCAGCACGAACCGGCGCAGGGACGTATTTGCAAAGGCGTGGATGCCGCCGCGCGACAGGTAGTGGTAGAGCTGCCAGTCGGCAATGACGTTCGCGGGCGCATTGGGATCCGACTCTTCGACCTCCGGATACCAGGGGACGTCCAGTTCGCTCGCCGTACGGCGGCGCGTCAGGAAAGTGGGCGAAGAGTCGATCATCGGCGGCGTTCCTTAGGGGAGCTTCAGCACCTGGCCGGCGCTGAGACGGCCGTCGGCCGGCACAATGGCACGGTTCGCCTCCTGGATCTGGCGCCACATGCGCGACGAACCGTAGAAGCGCTGGGAGATCTTGTAGAGCGTATCGCCGTCCTGCACGGTATAGGTCTCGGGACGCAACGTCGACGACGTCTTGTCCTTGTTGTTGCCGAGCAGCTGGTCGACCGACGAGGTCTTTCCGTGCGCGGAAACCTTGCCGCCGGCGGTCTTGCCCGCCGTTGCGTCAGCCGCCTTGCCCTTCTTCGCGCCCCCCGGGGTCTTCGGATCGGACGGCGGCGTTTCCGCGTCGAGCCGGGCCAGGTCGTCCTTCAGCTGCCTGACGTCCTTCGCATCGCGGAGATTCGGCGTCGTGACGTCGTCGTCGTCGTCCAGAAGTTCGGCATCCGTCGGCTTCAGGTTCCGGCGCGCCGCTTCTGCGCGCTCGTCGCCGATTTCCGCCAGCGCGGTCTTCAGCGCTGCGCCGCGGTTCGCCGCCGGGCCCTCGACCGCTTCCTGCAGTTTGGCGATCGTACGGCTGCGCGCCTTGTTCTCGGCTTCGAGACGCGCGACTTCGCGCTGGGCCTTCTCCAATTCGGATTCGAGCTTCTTCACCTGGGCCGCCAACTCGTCGCGGGCCGCCGTGAGCTTCTCGTTGTCCGCCGCGAGCTTGTTCCCCGCGCTGCCGCCGGCCTTGCGGATCATCTCGGCGGAGAGCAGCGTCTCGCAGAGCTTCACGCGGTCCTGGGCGACCGTCGCCTTGTCCGACGCAGGACGCAACGCCAGATAGCTGCGGTAGTGCGCAATGGCCGAAATGTAGTCCTTCCGCACGTCTTGCAGCAGCGTCGCCAGCTGGAAGTGCGCCGAATAGGACTTCGGTTCCTGCAGCACGACGCGCTCGAAGCCCTTGATGGCCGGTTCGAGACGGCCCGCCTGCAGGTCGTCCATCGCGTTCGTGTAGAGACGGGATGCCCGCTCGCGTTCTTCGAGCTCCGCCAGCGACGGCGCACGGTCGCAGCCAGCCAGCACGACAAACGCGGCCATCAGGCCCGCCGCCCAACCCCAGGCGGAAAATCTCCTACTCTTCGTCATCATCGTCTCCTTCTTCACCTTCTTCGTCTTCGTCGTCGACCAGCGATTCGTCGTCGTCCTCGTCGTCGACCAGCAGATCGTCGTCATCCTCGTCGGATTCGTCCGGCGTGTCGTCGAGAAATTCGTCCTCCGCCTCATCGGGACGGAACGCGACGCGGCGCGGACGGTCTTCCGACCCGTCCACGCCTTCGACGACCGTCCCGCCGACCTCTTCCTCCGACACGGACTCTTCCACCGCGGCGGTCTGCTGCGCGGCTTCCGCCTCAGCCTTTTCCTTGGCCGCATCCGCGAGCGTCGGCTGCTGCTCGTCGGGCTTCTTCTCCCTGACGAACAGCTTGGCGCGCTCGCGCGGATTGGAACGCTGCAGCGTCGGATCGATCGCATTAAGTTCGCTCAGCGACGCCAGACCAAAATGCTCGAGGAAGAGCGGCGACGTGCCGTAGAGGAACGGATGGCCGGGCAGCTCGCTGCGTCCGACGAGACGGACCAGCTGCAAATCGACGAGCGACTTCACAATCGTATCGACCGCCACGCCACGGATCTGCTCGATCTCCGCCTTCGTAATCGGCTGGCGGTAGGCAATGATCGCCAGCGTCTCGAGCGCGGCGCGCGAGAGGCGACTCGGACGGTCCAGCTTCAGCAGCGCACGCACATAGCGCCCGCATGTGGAAACGGTCTGGAGGCGATAGGTACCGCCCGTGCAGACAAGGCGGAAGCCGCAGCCGCTGCGCTCGAGCTCCTTCTCGAGGCCCCGCAGGGCCTGTTCGATTTCACGGGAGGTGCAGCTCTGGTAGACGGCCATGACTTCGGCGTCGTCCCCTTCCTCCGGCGCCACGCCGCGCACGCAGGCGCGCAGCTCGCCCGCCGAGAGCGGCGACTCGCTTGCAAACAGCAGCGCGCCGACGATTTCCTGCAGCGAAGACGGCAACGGCACGCGCGGCACGCGCGGCTTGATCGGTTCGAGCTTCGGAAGCCCGGCCACGGGAGGAACCGGCTCCTCTTCGGCAACGGCGGGGACGGATGTCTCCGCCGAAACGGCCTCGACGGGCCGCTCAATCTGTATGTCTTCCTCTGCCATCGCTGATCTCTTCAGTTGACTCGTTGAATCCTTGACTCTCCTGCCCTCGCCCCTTCGGCCGCGGGCTCTTCCCTCCTACCATTCGTCCGGCGCCTCCAGCGGCTGATCGTCGGGCATCTCCCGCGACGGCAGGAGCGTGATCTCGTGGAAGGCCGCGTTCTGGTAGACGATGATGCGATGCTGGCGCAACAGCTCCAACAGCGCGAGGAACGTCACGATGACTTCGCCGCGCGGCGACTGCGCCGTGAACAGATGCGAGAACGAAACCTGTCCGTCCGCACGCGTGCGCTCGAGGATGAAGTCCATCTTGTCCGGCACGCTCCAGCGCGCCCCCTTCAACTCCTCCTGCGGCATCTCGTTCAGACGCGCAAGCACGTCCTGGAACGCCGTCAGCAGATCGTAGAGGTCGATGCGCGCCAGGGCGTCCGCCGCATCCGCGGCCGTCTTCTCGAACTTGGGACGTCCGCCGCCATAGTCGAACCGCTCCTGCACGAGGGCCTCGTATTCGCCGAGCTTGCCGGCCGCATCCTTGAACTTCTTGTATTCGACGAGCTGGCGCACGAGGTCGAGACGCGGATCGACCCACTCTTCCTCGACGCCTTCTTCCGACGCGCGGCGGTCGACGGGCAGCAGCATGCGGCTCTTGATGACCATCAGCGTCGCGGCCATCACGATGAATTCGCCGGCGACGTCCAGGTTGAGCTGGCGCATCAGATCGAGATACGCCATGTACTGCTTCGTGACGTGCTCGATCGGAATGTCGTAGATGTCGAGCTCTTCGCGGCGGATCAGATACAACAGCAGATCAAGGGGACCCTCAAACACGTCGAGGTTCACCTTGTAGTCTTCTGCGAGAAGTTCCGATTGCGCCATGGGAGAGAAGAATGAATGAGATGTGGAAATTTGCGGGCCGGCTTAGAGTCCGACCGCGGCGCGGACCCTGTCCATGGTCTTCTTCGCCTCGGCGCGCGCCTTCGCGGCGCCGGCCCTGAGAATGTCTTCGAGCGCGTCGGGATCCTTCGCGAGTTCGTCGCGACGGGCCCTGAACGGATCGAAGAGTCGCCTGTAGGCCGCGAGCAGTTCCTTCTTCGCGTGGCCGTAACCGTAGTTGCCGGCGCGGAAGTTCGCCGCCATCGTCTGGACTTCCTCCGGCGTGGCGAAGAGCTTGTAGAGCTCGTAGACCGAGTTGCCCTCGGGCTCCTTGGGCTCTTCCATCGACTTCGAATCGGTGACGATGCCCATGATCTTCTTCTTGGCGGCGGGATCGAAGAGCTCGATCGTGTTGTGATAGCTCTTGGACATCTTCTGTCCGTCCGTGCCCGGAACCGTCGCAACCGTGTCGGGGATGTACGCGTCGGGTATCGTGAAGATTTCGCCG
>CADCPA010000235.1 GCA_902803135.1 uncultured bacterium | reverse complement strand
GCCTTCGCCTCGCGGGCGAGCATCGCCTCCTTCTGCTTGAGCCACTCTTCGTAGTTGCCCTTGTAGGGATAGCAGATGCCGTGGTCGAGCTCGAGAATCCACTCGGTGACGTCGCTGAGGAAGTAGCGGTCGTGCGTGACCACGATCAGCGTGCCCTTGAAATCCTTGAGATAGGCTTCCAGACGGAACGTCGTCTCGGCGTCGAGGTGGTTCGTCGGTTCGTCGAGGAGCAGCACGTCCGGCTCCTGGAGGAGGAGGCGGGCGATTGCGACGCGGCGGCGCTCGCCGCCGGAGAGCACCTTCACCGGACGGTCCGCCGGCGGGCAGCCCATGTCCGCCATCGACATCTCGACCTTGTGCTCGACGTTCCAGAGGTCGCGCGCGTCGATGATGTCCTGCAGACGCGCCATCTCGGCTTCGGCCTTGGGATCGCCGCATTCGCAGCAGAGATCCTCGTAGCGCTCGACCATCGCCTTCGCCTCGGCGACGCCCTCTTCGACGATCTCGCCGACCGTCTTCGTCTCGTCGAGCGTCGGCTCCTGCGGGAGATAGCCGACCTTCGTGCCCTTCGCCACCTGGCAGGTGCCGAGGATGTCCGTATCGATGCCCGCGAGGATCTTGAGGAGCGAGCTCTTGCCCGCGCCGTTGCCGCCGATGACGCCGATGTGCGCGCCGTAGAAGAAGCTCAGGCACACGTCCTTGAGGATCGTCTTCGTGCCCTGCTGTTTCGTGACGTCGATCAGCGAAAACTGGTATTCACCTGCCATGATGGTCTTTCCGTTGCGTGATGGGAGTGCCGCGTCCGAACGGCCGGCACGGACTTAGTCGAGGTTCTTGAGAATCGCGGCGAGGAAATCGTCGTACGTCTCGATCGCCGGGATGTCCGGATTGTCTGCCTTGATCTGGGGGGTGGAGCGGAAGAGGAAACCGGCCTTGGAGGCCCTGATCATGCCGAGGTCGTTGAAGCTGTCGCCTGCGGCGATCGTGTTGAAGCCGCAGCTTTGCAGCGCCTTGACCGTCGTGAGCTTCGACTGCGGGCAGCGCATCTTGTAGCCGGTGATCATGCCGGCGTCGTCGACTTCGAGCGAGTTGCAGAAGAGCGTCGGCCAGTTGAGCTTCTTCATGAGCGGACGGCCGAACTGGTCAAACGTGTCCGAGAGGATCAGCACCTGGGCGCGCTCGCGCAGGCGTTCGAGGAACTCTTCCGCGCCGATGAGCGGATGGATGCCGCGGATGACGTCCTGAATCTGCTTGAGACCGAGACCATGCTTGTGCAGCAGGTCGATGCGGTAGTGCATCAGCTTGTCGTAGTCGGGCTCGTCGCGCGTCGTGCGACGGAAGTCGGGAACACCCGTGGCTTCGGCAAAAGCGATCCAGATTTCAGGGACGAGAACACCTTCAAGGTCCAGGCAAACGATATCCATTTCAGCTCCTAATCATAAGAAGTTGTTATTATACCAAATGTTTCGGCGAAAGTCACGGCCGCGCCAGCTCGGAAAACAGTCGACCCGGACCGTACAGCCGTACGACCCGGGTCGGGAGGTGAAACCGGCCGTTCGACCTACTTCGTCGCGGGAACCGCGGCCTTGACCGGCTGGGCGGCCTTCACGGGCGTTTCAGCCATCTCGGACGGCAGCACGACCTGCGGGACGGGCGCTTCTGGCAGCTTCGGCGGGGGATTGCAGACCTCGCAGGTATGGCCCGTCGCAATCGCGCCCTCGCCGAAGAGGTAGCGACCCGTCTGCGTCAGGGGGCAGACGTCGTCCATGACGCCCGGCGCATTCACGTCGACGCCTTGGTTCACGAGCCACTGCGCAATCGCCACATGGTCGAACTTGCCGGCATAGGCCAGATCATGCGCGCCATAGGTCGCACCGGCCTTCGCCAGCGCGTCGAGCACGTCGCGTGACCCGCAGATGGCCGCCACGTCGAAGGCCGTCTCGCCCTTCGCGTTCTTGCTGTTCACGAACGCTTCGCGCGTCTTTTCCGGCTCGGCGGCGGTGATGAACTCGACGACGGCCGCCTGGTTGCGCTTCACCGCAATTGCCAGCGGCGTGTCGCCGTCATTGTTCTTCACGTTGACCGGAGCGGTAGCCGTCACGACCTTGAGAACCGTCAGGTTGCCGCTCTTCGCCGCATAGTGCACGATCGCATTGCCGTCCTTGTCGACCGCCACGAGGGAGGTCCCGGCTTCGACCAGCGGCTTGACGAGCGCCGAATGGCCGGCGTCGATCGCCAGCGCCAGCGCCGTGCGGCCGCGCGGATCGCGCGGCGAAACGCCGTTGATCTTGGCACCGAGCTTGAGCGCATAGGCGACAACCTGGGCCTGGTCGAGGTACGCGCCGCCGAGCAGCATCGTCGTCGCCCAGTCGGGCTTCACGTCCTCGCCCTTCTTGAGCAGGCGGAACACGCGCGCATATTCGCCGAGCAGCGCATTGACCTTGAACGTCACGCTCGCCGCCTTCACGCCCAGCTGGCGCGAGATGGCCTCCTCGGCCATGGCGATCTGGGAGTCGAAAGACACCTCTTCGTCGACCTGGACGAGCAGCTTGCGGTTGTCCTGGGCGATCTTGAGGTCGTTGATGCCAGGCTTCTCGGGCGTGCTCTTGAAGTAGGAGTCCAGATGCGCGCGCAGACGCTCGTTGAGCTCCCACGTCGTCATCGTGCGGTCGAGCTTCGCCAGATCCTCGAGAATGTGCGCGTATTCGGCCTGGCACTGGTCCTTGATGGCATCCGGATGCTTGTTGAGGTGGTCGAAGAGCGCCTTCGCCACTTCGGCGAGGGCCTTCTCGATCGCGCTCAGATCGCGCTCCGGCTTCCAGGACTCGCGACGCTTCTCCAGCAGTTCCTGGATGGCGTTGAAGAAGCGCACCTTCTCGTCGTATTCGCTCTCCTTCGGCGGAATCTCGAGCGCCACCATGGCGTTCTTCACGGCCGTGAGGGCGACTTCGATCTGCTCGTACTGGTCGTGGACGTACGGATAGTTCTCTGCGTACTCCTGCGCGCCGGCATAGTCCTCGGCCTCGAGGAACGCCTTCATCTTCGCATCGATTTCCGCCAGCAGGAAATCCAGCTGGGCCGGATTCACGCAGCTGTCGAGCAGGCCGACGCGCAGCTCGTAGAGCCGGATGTCGAGGTCTTCGCGCCCGACGCGCTTCTCGTCGCGGATGTAGTCGCGGGCGTCGCCGAAGCGCTGTTCCCCGACCGCCTTGCGCACGCGCTTCTCGAGATCGGTCGCCAGACGGAGATACTCGGCGTCCTGCCAGCCCCGCTCGTCCTTCGCCAGCGTCGCGAGCAGTTCCGCGATGCGCTTGCGGATGCGGTCGTTGACGGCGTTCGTGCCGAGCACGAGACGCGTCGTCGCCGGATTCTCGGGCGTGGCGATGAGCTTGCCGAGCTCCACCTTGAGCTTCTCGACGATCTGGGCGACGTTCGCTTCGGTCGCGTGGTAGGAGGCCAGCTTGGCGGCGTAGACTTCCAGCTCCTTCTGGAACTTGGTCATGTCGACGCCCTCGCCGGTCGCCTGTCCGTTGGCCACGAGCTGGTCGAGGTGGTCGACCAGGGCCTCCGCCTCGGTCACCATCCGCTGGCAGACGTCCTGGACGACTGCCGCGGCCTTTTCAGGATCCGCGCCCAGCGCCTCGGCCTCGGCGCGCACGCGCGCCAGCTGGTCGTCGAGCTTGACGGTATGCTGGCGGATAAGCGGGTATTCTTCGAGGAACTTCTTGAGCTCTTCGAAGGAGGCCGATTCCTTGAGCTTGTTGTAGTTCTCGGTGATGTCCGCGTCGATGCGTTCCCAGTCCTTGGGGTTCACGAGGTCGCGCAGCAGCATGAGGCCATGCGCGAACATGTCCGTATCCCATTCGGCATTGCCGGTGATCGACGCGTTCCAGATGAGCTCGCGCGCTTCCTCGAATTTGGATTCCGCCACCAGTGCCTTGACCTTCTCGGTCAGATCGTCCTTGGCGCTCTTCAGCTTGGCAACGAACGCCGCGCGCGCGTCATCCGCCTTCTGCTTGAGCAGGCGCGCAATGCGGTCGTTCACCATCGCGCGGATGCGGTCGTTGAGGCTCCGCGTACCCAGCTGGAGGGAGCGGACCTCGCCCTTCTCCGTCACGTCGAAGGTCGCGGGTTTGCGCAGCATGTTGATCAACGCCAACAGGTCGCGATCGAGGTTGACGACGATTTGTTCGGCGTTTTCCTTCGTGCAGTTGAAGCGCACGAGCGTCGTCTGGAATTCGTCCAGGCGCCTGTAGTATTCCTTCAGGGCGGGATCGGAGCGCGCGCTCTTCTCCTTCCGCTCCTTGCGGGCGTCCTCGAGCGTCAGATACTCGTCACACACGTCGGTAATCTTCGCCGCCGCGGCAATGATCGCAGCCTGCTTCTGGAAGATGGCCGCCATGTCCTTCTCGGCCACGCCGACCTTCACCAGTTCGCCCTTGACCGCCACCAGGCGACGGTTGATCAGCGCGGCGTATTCCTCCGCCAGACCCTTCGCGAGGAAGTCGCGGAGCACCTTGACGCCTGCATCGTAGGTCTTGTCCTTCATCGCCTTCTGGAAGACGGCCTCGATCTTGGGCTCGACGGACTTCCAGTTCGTCGGGTTCACGAGTCCGTGCATCCAATACATGGCCTTCTCGCGCACCGGATTGTCGATCGGCGGAATGCCGGTCGTCGACGCCTCCCAGATCAGATTGCGGGCCGCCGCGAACTTGCCCTCCTTCACGCAGGCGTTCACCCGCGGCTCAAGGTCGGCAAGGGTCTTCGCGATGACTTTCGGGAAGAATTCCTTCTCGAGGAGCTCCGTCACTTCCTTTTCGAGGAGAGCGCGGAGGGCGACGATCGCGCCGGGGGTCATCGGCTGCACCTTCTCGACCTTCCTCTGCGTCTGCGCGGCGCGCGCGGCGGTCGTGAGGATGCGCTCGGAAATCTGCACGCGGCCGTCGACAAATTCGACGACGCGGGACATTTCCTTGATGCTGGCGGAGGCAATGCTCTTGCGGATGTCGGCGATCACCGTCGCCCGCACGCCCTCGTAGACCAGCTGCGCCAGTTCCACGTCGGTACGCAGAATCTCAACCGGCTTCGCCTTCGCCTTGGCCTTGTCAGCCAGATAGTCCTGCACCGACCGGGGGCTCGACGCCGTCGAATCGGCCGGCGCGGGAGTGATCTGTTCGACCACGACGATCGGCGCGCCCAAAGGCGTGGTCAGGGCCAGACCGTCATCGCTCTTGAACGGGCCGGTCGAAACACCGCAACCGGAGAACATCATCAGAACCGCCGCCGTCGGCGCGGTCAATAGTAGACGCTTCATCTGCACGCACTCCTTTAGCCACATTATCGGTCAGCTCGTCAACGTCCGCACGCATGGCCGCGTCGGCGGTCAGAGCGTCGCCGCGGCACGGCGGAGACGGGCGACCGTCTTCTCCTTGCCGAGAATTTCGCACATTTCGAAAAGGCCGATGCCTTCGCCGCGGCCCGAAACGGCCACGCGGATCGGATGCACCCACGGACCCATGCCCTGACCCTGCGAAAGCTCCTTGACCATCGCCTCGCCGGCGGCGGTCGTGAACGGCTCGAGCTTCTCGAAGCGGTCCGCCAGGTCGAGAAGGATCTCCTTGACGCCCGGCTTCCGGAGACGCTTCGCGACGGCCTTTTCGTCCATCGGATAGTCGTCCGTGAAGAACGGGGCGACCATCGCGGGGATGTCGTTCCAGAACTTCGTGCGGATCTGCAGCTGGTCGAGGAGGAGCTCCTGCAGCCCGGACTTGAGCGCCGCGAAGATGCCGAGGTCGAAGCCGGCGGCCTTGACCTGCGCCTCGAAGTTCGCCCGATACGTCTCCTTCGTCGCGCGGCGGATGTATTCGCCGTTCATCCACTGGAGCTTCTTGGGATCGAACATCGCCGCCGTCACGTGGACCTTCTCGAGCTCGAAGAGCCGGATCATCTCCTCGCGCGTCAGCACCTCGCGGTCGCCGCCCGGGTTCCAGCCCAGAAGAAGGAGGTAGTTGAAGAGCGCCTCGGGGAGGTAGCCCTGGTCGCGGTATTCGCCGACGAACGCGGCGCCGTCGCGCTTCGAATAGGGCTTGCCCTGCTGGTTGACGATCATCGAGAGGTGACCGTACTTCGGTACCGGCGCGCCGAGCGCCTGGAAGATGCAGATGTGCTTGAAGGTGTTCTCGACGTGGTCGTCGCCGCGGATGATGTGCGTGACCTTCTGGTCGATGTCGTCCACGACGTTCGCGATGTGGAAGATCGGCGAACCGTCGGAGCGGACGATCGCAAAGTCCTGGATGTCCTCCGCCTTCTTCGCCATGTGGCCCTTCACGATGTCGTCGAACGCGATTGTGCCGTCCTTCGGCATCTTGAACATCGTGACGATGCCCGTCTTGCCGTCGCGCGACGTGCGCTCGACCTTGTAGGCATGGCCGCTCGCGAGAAGCTGGTCCACGACTTCGAGGTGGCGCTTCACGTTCCGGCTCTGGTAGAAGACGTCCTCGTCGTAGTCGAGGCCGAGCCACTTCATGCAGTCGCAACGGACTTGGATGGCTTCGGGCGTCGAACGTTCGAGGTCCGTATCCTCCACGCGGAGCAGGAACTTGCCGCCCGTATGGCGCGCATAGAGCCAGTTGTAGATGGCCGCGCGGATGTTGCCGATATGCACCTTGCCCGTCGGAGACGGGGCGAATCTCACTCTGATGTCTGACATGGTGGCGCGTATTATACCATAATTTCCGGGGACAGTTTAGCTCAAGAAGATCGTCAGACCGCCGCGTCACTCGGGCAGGATCTCGAACGCATTGATGCGCGCGTCGCGCGACTCCGTGCCGAGGCGCTTGCCCGCGCGGAACTCGAGAACCATGAGGCCCTTGTCGTCCGTCTTGACGTGCGGCACGTCGAGCGTGCCGGCGCGCCACACGCCGCCGCCGAACGAGGCGGGGTCGATGTCGCCGGCGATGATCTGTCCGTTCGCCTTCACGTCCATCTTGTTCTTGCCCGGGCCCTTGTCGCGCGAATGCTCGCAGAAGTGGAGGCGCACCGTGTAGGGCGCGTTCTTCTTCGTGAGCAGGTTCGTGTAGACCGAGTCGCTCCAGCGGACCGTGCGGTAGATGTCGCCCGGACCCGGATTCGAACAGTGCGTGAGGTCCATGTCTTCCGTCTGGAAGCCGCACGCGCCTTCGATGAAGCCCGGGTCGGCCGTGAAGTTGCCGCGGTTGTAGCCGCCGCAGTTCACGCGCACGACGTCCTTCGCCACCAGCGGCGGCGCCACGAAACCAAAACCCTTCTGGTGCGCCCACCGCGCGTCCTTCGGATCGGCGTTCCGGTTGACCTTCACCTGCGCGGTCTCGTGCACCTTCACGTTCCAGCCGTCGACGAGCACGCGCGGCTCGTCGCCCGCGAGCGCGGCGGACGCCACTTCCCCCGTGACCGTCTTCCGCGCCTTCGGCGGCAGCGACACGTAGTTGTCGCTGTAGTAGGCCGGCAGCACGCGCGCGCCCGTCTTCGCCGCGTGCAGCTGCACGTGGGCGAGGATCGCGGGCGTCGTGGCGGACGGGTTCGCGAGCGTGACGTCGACGAACAGGCGCGCACCGTCACGGCGGACCGTCGCCTTCGCCTCGAGCGTCACCGTCGGCAGCTTCTCCATGTCCGTGAGGTCGTCCGCATAGAGGATCTTGTTGTCGTCGTTCACGTCCTTGCTCGTGAGCTTCAGCACGGCGTTGTTATGCCAGTAGAAGTTGTCGTCGACGAGCTTGTGCGACCGGTCCTTGAGCGCGAATTCGAGGAAGTGGACCTTCGAGAGCGTCGCGGGCCACGCGATCTTGCCGACCGCGACGGACGCCGGACCGTCCACCTTCACGTCGAACGTCTGCGTGCCGGCGACGGAGCCGTCGAAGTTGCGAATCGTCAGCTCGGCCGTACCCGTGAAGGAAGACGGATTGTGGTTCACCACGTAGACCGTGCCCTCATCCGTCTCCGTGAAGAACACGTGCAGCGGCGCGCAGGCGTCCTGGCAGCCGAAGAAGCCGGCATGCGGCTCGAGGTCGTACGCGATCACGTTCCACACGAAGCTCGGCTGCGCGGGAATCGTCATCCACAGCAGCGCGCCTTCGGCGGGATTGAAGAGGCGGCCGAAGCGGCCTTCGTAGATCGCCTTGTGCACTTCGTAGGTCATCAGCTGGCCCTTGCGGCAGAAGTCCGCGAAGTTCGCAGGCGCGCCGTAGCGCGCCTTCATGAAACGCGGGATCTTGCGTCCGCCGCCGGCGCCGAAGTTGTGCTCGCCCCACGCGTGGGTGAAGCCCTGCCAGTCCTTCTCGGGCATCATGCTCTGCACGGACTCGATGGTCGGCACGACGAACGAGCCGATTTCCGTCTTGAACGTCTCGTGGCGCGGCACGTACTTGTCCTCCCAATAACGGGAATGGCGCGTCGGGGGCACCCAGTCGTACGGACCGCCCGAGTTGAAGCCGTAGCCGCCGCCGGAGTTGGACTGGTAGTGGCGCTTCGGATCGAGCTCGAGCAGCAGGTAGCGCATTTCGTCGTCGAGGTACTTCGGCGGCGTCGCCTCGTTGCGCGAGCACCAGATCGCGAGCGAGGCGTGGTTGCGGTAGTGCAGCACATGGTCGCGCACGTTCGTGAAGTAGAAGTCCTGGTCGATCGGGTCGATGCTGTTGAACTGCCAGAATTCGTCCCAGAAGAGCACGCCGTACTTGTCGCAGAGGGAGATGAGCTCGTCGCTCGGGCTCTGTCCGCCCCAGTTGCGGATCATGTTGAAGTGCGCGTCGCGGTGCATGCGTACCTGCGCCTCGAGGCGGTTGCCGTCGATGCGCTTGAGCATCTCGTCCGTCCCCCAGTTGCCGCCGCGCATGAACACGTGCACGCCGTTCACATGCAGCTGGAGCGTGTCCTTGCCGGGCTTGAAGTACTCGAACTTGCGCAGGCCGATCTTCTCTTCGCGACGGTCGGAGACCTTGCCGTCCACGGCAAAGGAGAACGAGAGGTCGTGCAGATTCGGTTCGCCGAGGTCGACGGGCCACCAGAGCTTCGGATGCTTGAGGACGAGCTTCGGCTCCGTCGCGGGATCGAAGGCGACCTTCGCCGTGCCCCATGGCGGTAGCGACACCTTCCTCTCCAGCGTGATGCCGTCGAACTTCATCGTCAGCGTGCCCGACACCGCCTTGTCCGTCGCGTTGCGCACCGGAATCTCGGCCTTCACCGTCGCCTTGTCGAGCTTCGGCAGGTCGGGGAGGTCCGTCTCGACGTACGAGTCGAGCAACACCGCGGGGCCCGTCGCCGAGAGCTTCACCTTCCGCCAGAGGCCGCTGTTGCGGTCGCGCACGCCGCTCATCCAGTCCCAGCCCACGCTGCACCCGAACGTCGGGCCGTCCAGACGCGCCTCGCCGCCGCACGGGCCGCCGGTCGTGCCGAGCGTGTGCTCGGAGGGGACTCCGGGCGTCGGCTGCGGGGAAATCCGCACCGCGATCGTCGTCTCCTGCCCCGGCTTCACGTCGTACTTCGTGATGTCGAACTTCCCGCGCTTGAAGGCGCCTTTCATCGCACCGGCCTTGCGTCCGTTGACCCAGATTTCAGCCTGGTAGTTGATGCCGTCGAACTCGAGCCACACGAGCCGGTCCTTGTAGCTCTCGGGCACCTTCACGGTCGTGCGGTACCACCAGTCCTTGCGGCAGAGGTCGTCTGGGATCGTCTCGGGTCGGTTGTTTTCGCCGTAGGTCGGCTCGGGATAGACGCCGCAATTGACGAGGGTGGTGAGCACGGTGCCCGGCACCGTCGCCTTGTACCAGTCAGACGCCGGCTTGAAGTCCTTCCGCGAGAGCTGCTTGCCCTCTTCGGACCGCTTCGCCGAGTCTTCCCGGAACCAACCTTCCTTCACCGACTGGGCGCGCACGACCGTTGCGTCCTGCAGCGTCCAATCCCTCAGCTCCAGCGATTCGGCCGCGCCGAACGCCCAACCGCACGCCAGCACGGCAGCGTCAACCATGATCCGTTTCATCGTTCTCAACTTCCACCTCTCAACTACCAACTCCCAACTCTCAACTCACAACTCCCAACTTACTTGCCGCAGACCTGCTTGAAGTACGGACGCACGGCGGCTTCCCAGATGAGATACCCGTCATGGTTCGGGTGCAGGAGATCGGGCATGATTTCGCGCGGCAGCACCTTGTCGGGTCCCTGCACGAACTTGTCGTTGAAGTCGCACCAAATCACCGTCTTGCCGTCCGCATAGCCCTTGACGATCGCATTCGTCTTCTCGTTCTTGATGCGGTGGCCGTTCTTGGCCGTGTCGTTGCGCGGGAAGATCGGCAGCAGGAGCACCTTCGACTCCGGATGCTTCGCCTTCACGACGTCGAGGATGCGCTTGATGCCGGCCGCGACGTCTTCGGCGCTGTCGTTGCCGTTGTTCGTGCCGATCATCAGCATGAAGAGCTTCGCCTGGTAGCCCTCGAGCTCGCCGTTGAGGAAGCGCCACACGAGATGTTCCGTGCGGTCGCCGCTGTGGCCGAGGTTGAGGATGTCGTAGTCGGCGCGGAGCTTCTTGTAGACCTCGCGGCCCGCCCCTTCCCAGCCGTGCGTGATCGAGTCGCCGAGGAAGACGACATCGTACCGGTCGCGCTTGGCGGCTTCGCGGCGGCGATCGCTCATGCGGCCGATGTATTCCTTCATCGGTCGGGAAATCGCCTGTGCGGCACGCGGATACTTGGCCTCGGAATCCTCCGCCAGCACGCGCTTCAGCACCGGCACAAGCGCCTCCGCCCAGATGGCGCGGCCCTTGTCGTTCGGATGGAGGTAGTCCCCGCAGATGTCCTTGTGCAGCACGCCGTTCGAATCGAGCAGGCGGTCGTTGAAGTCGCACCAGATGATCGAACTGTCGTCGCAGAGCTGGCGGATCGCGCCGTTGACGACATCGTTGCGGCGGCGCTTCTCGGCGGTCGGCTGCGGTTCGCGCGGGAAGATCGGATGGAGGATGATCTTCGCCTGCGGCTG
>CADCPA010000234.1 GCA_902803135.1 uncultured bacterium | reverse complement strand
TGATGATCAAGCCGCAGCAGCGCAAGGAGAAGGAGCGTCGGAAAATGATCGACGAGCTCCGTGCCGGCGCCAAGGTGATCTTCGCGGGCGGCTTCATCGGCAAGATCGTCGAGGCGAAGGAGAAGACCTTCAAGATCGAAATCGCCGGCGACGTCGTCGTCGAAGTCGCACGCGCCGCCGTCCAGAGCGTCGTCACCGACGGCGACGCGGCCGCCAAGTAACGGTTCCCAACCGGCGAAGGGACCATGGCCTTCAGGCAGGGCAAATACGGCGTGGTGATTTCACCGCGCGAGACGGAGACCCACCATCTCCGCCGCTTCGTCATTGTCGTTGCCGTCGTCGTGTCCGTGGCCTTCGCCGCCTATCGGCTCTCGCGCTGGTGGGCCTCCCGCAAGGAAACCGCGCGCGAAACGCCGCCCCATCTCGTCGGCACGCTGCCGGAGTTGGACGAATCCGCCCTGAAAACGAACGAGACCTCGGCCGCGACGACGCGGCCGATGGGCGCGACGACCAACCTGACGCGCAATGAAATTCTCGCGCGTGCCCATCCGGCGACGAAAATCACCCTGCCGCCCCCGCAGCCCTCGCCCACGGTGCCGCCGGAGGTGCGCCCGCTCGTGCGCCAGCTCCAGGCGACGGAGGCGGTGCGTCCGCTCAAGGAACAGGTGCTCATCCGCAAGTACACCGAAGCGGAACGCCAGGGCAACATCCGCAACGCCGTGGACGCCCTGGCCAAGCTCTACGACCAGCCGACGATGGCGGACCTCAGCGATCCGCTGATGCGGCGACTCGGCGATCTGCACATGGACATGCTGACAAACGTGGCCATGCGCGCCAAGGGCGAGCCCACCCCGTGGACCAAGCGCGTCACGGTGCACCGCGGCGATGGACGCGAACGCCTCGCCAAGGAGCACCGCAATACGACGGCGGCGCTCATGAAGCTCAACCCGACGCTCAAATGGGAGAAAATCAGGCCCGGCGATTCCATCACCGTGCTCGACTACCCCAACGCGGTCCTCGTCATCCACAAGCAGACCGGCGCGGCCGATCTCTCGCTCCGCGAGAAGTTCTTCCGCCGCTACTACCTATCCACGGCGAAAAGCGCCCGCTGCGACGTCTATCCCGTCGGCAGCGAAGCCAAGACCACGCTCCATGCACGGTTCCGCGAGCTCGGCGTACGCCTCGCCGCCGCCGACCGCGCGGAACTCGAGATGTTCCTCGCCCCCGGCTCCCGCATTACCGTCAGCGAGCAGTAGATCAAAAGGCCATGCCGGCGATCGGCGTCGCGTAGGCGCGGGCCTTCTGCAGCTTTTCCAGATAGGCGGGATCCTTGTCGGGATCCGGCAGTTCGGCCTCATGCTGCTTCTTCCAGGCGCGATGCTTCTCGAGCAGCGCCGTATACTTTTCGCGCAGCTGCGAAAGTTCGTTCTTGGCGGCGGGATTGTCGCCGGTGCTCGACTCTTCGACCTGCTTCGCCTTCGCCGCAAAGGCCTTCTGGGCCGCCGCGGCGTCCTTGCCGTACGGGCTGCGCGCCGCGTTCTGGCGGAGGACCTCGTTCTTACGGACCAGCGCCTCGCCGCGCAGCTGGTAGTACATGCGGAGACAGTTGCGCTGGTTCTGCGAAAGCGACTCGGGCTTGCCCGTGAAGCAGTAGAGGTTCATCGCGGGCACGCGCACGGGTTCGGGCATCGGCGTCGGCGAGAAGTTGCCGATCAGCCACATGCCCTTCTTCGTCGATTCGCGGCTGTCGATCAGGAAGATGCGGCCGCCGGCTACGGAACCCTTCTCCTCGCCGTCAAGCCCTTCGACCGTCGTCACCTGGTTCAGCACGCCCCACGTCGCCGTCGCGGCGTCGGCCTGCATGACGCCCTTGAGCGACGGCAGCTCGTCTTCCTCCGCTGCGGGCACGGCGGCCGGCTTCGGGACGACCGTCGCCGCCGGCCGAGCGGCCGCCGGCTGCGCCGCCACGGGCTTTTGCGCGGCCGGCTGGGCCGCCGGCGCAAGCGGACGAATCGCGTTCGGGCGCTCCGCGGCCGGCGCCGCGGGAACCGCCGCCGCGCTGGACGCAGCCGTGTCATGCCCCAGGCACGTCCTCACGAGACCGCGAATCGACTCGCGAGCGGACGGGGGCAGCTTCTCGCCGACCATAGGTGAGAATTGCCAGGTGGCGGCCAGCAGGACCGCCGCCACGATGATGTAGATCGGCCAGAAGTTCTTTCCCATTGTTCTTCTCTTTCCTGGATGAAGTCGCGTTCAGTTGGTCCGGCTCACTTGACCGGCACCAGACGATCCGAACCGAAGTACGGACGAATCGCCTCCGGCAGCAGCACCGAACCGTCGGCCTGGAGGTGCTGCTCGAGGATCGCAACCATCAGACGCGGCAGGGCGACGCCCGAGCCGTTGAGCGTGTGGATCAGCTTCGTCTTGCCGTCCGCATCCTTGAAGCGGCAGTTCAGACGGCGGGCCTGGTAGTCGGTGAAGCAGGAGCAGCTCGAAACCTCAAGCCACTGCTTTTCGCCCGGCGCCCAGAGCTCGAGGTCGTAGCACTTGGCGGCGCTGAAGCCCATGTCGCCCGAGCTCAGCATGATCACGCGGAACGCGAGACCGAGACCCGTGAGCACGTCTTCGGCTTCCTTCACGAGGACTTCCAGCTGCTGGAAGCTCGTCGAAGGATGGACGAAGTTCACCATCTCGACCTTGTCGAACTGATGCACGCGGAGCATCCCGCGCGTCATCTTGCCGGCCGAGCCCGCCTCGCGGCGGAAGCACGGCGTGTAGGCCGTCATCTTGACGGGCGTCTCGGGCGTGATCTTCGGCAGGTTGACGCCGTCGAAGATGTCGTCGCGGAAGTAGTTCGTCACCGGCACTTCGGCCGTCGGAATCATCCAGAAATCGTCCGCATTGGAGTGGTAGAGGTCTTCTGCGAACTTCGGCAGCTGGCCCGTGCCCGTCATCGACGCGGTGTTCACCATGAAGGGCGGCAGCATTTCGGTGTAGCCGTGCTTCTGACAGTGCAGGTCGAGCATGTACTGGATGAGCGCACGCTGGAGCTTCGCGCCCTGGCCGAGCAGGATCGCAAAACCGGTGCCCGTGAGCTTCACGCCGCGCGGGAAGTCGAAAATGCCGAGCTTCTCGCCGATCTGCATGTGGTCGGGAATCTCGTAGTCCGGGTCCTTCCACTCGCCCACCATGCGCACAACCGTGTTCGTGCTGGAATCGGGACCCGTGGGAATCTCGGGGGCGGGCAGGTTCGGAATCATGAGCAACGTCTCGCGGAGATTGACGTCGACCGTCGCCAGCTCCCTGTCGATCTCGGCAATGCGGTCGCCGACCTTGCGCATCTCTTCCTTCGCGGCGGCGATGTCGCCACCTTCCTTCGCAATCTTTCCGATCTCCTTCGAAGCCGAGTTGCGCTTGGCCTTGAGCGTCTCGGTTTCAGCCAGGAGGGCGCGACGCTTCGCGTCCAGATCGCGAGCCTTCGCAACCTTCTCCCGCTCGACGCCGCGGCGCGCCAGCTGCGCGACCGTGTTGTCGAAATCTTCGCGGATCTTCTTGATGTCGATCATGGTAGTTCTTCTTTCTGACTGAAGACGCCCTCCGCCAGGCCCCAACGAGGCGGGAGGTCCTTTCTTTTGCTTTGCAAGCCGGTATTATATCACAAAAGAAAGGAGGGTGAAATGGGAAATGAGCGATCAAGTCGGTGTCGGGGTGGGCTCGTCTGCGTTTTTCACCCATTACGGAGAAAACTCCGACGGCTGGCAAAAGGGCTTCACTCACGTTCCGCCTCGCGCTTCGCACGGTTAAGCCACTCGCAAATGGCAAAAACGTTCTTGGGCGCGTCGGCGGCGGTTACATGGTGCGAAGCCCCTTTGACAGCCGTCGGCAACAATTAGAACGACACGGTCAGCCCAATCCCGCCGTAGAAGTTCCACGAATGGTCGCAACTCGAGCCCCAGGCTCCGTTGTACGCGCGCGCGCCGTGGCGGAGCGTGCGGTCGAACCAGTAGTCGCTGTAGGCGACGTACGCCGTCAAGGAGACGTTCTCACCGATCCCCCACTCGAACTCGCCCTTCAGCGTCGAGTCCATGACGCCGCCGTGGTCGTCGGCAAGCTCGTAGCCGCGGGTGCGGTGCGTGTCGCCGAATCCCTGCCCGAACGACGGCTTGAACGTCAGCTTCGGGTCGTTTTCGTCGCCGACGAGCGTGAACGTGTGGCCGACCTCGAGGTTCACGTATGTGCCCTCGTCGGCCATCAGGTCGCGCTCGATGCCGAGCACAGGCTCGAACCAGAGGTCGCCGAGCGACAGCTCGAGGTTCAGGTACTGCGTGTCGTCCATGCTGCCGTGGTGGCGCGGGATGTACTCGTAGATGTAGTTGAAGTCGACGCCGAGCGTCCCGATCGCATCGCCGGCATCGAACTCATGCGCAAGCCCGACGATCCCGTCCAGCGTTGTGTACTTGCCGGCGCGATTGCCGTATCCGCCGCGCTTGCCGTTCCCCTTCGTGACGTCGAATATCGCCTCCACGCTTCCGTACACCCAGTCGAAGAACGTGAGCTTGGCGCTCGGCGTTATGATCGGGTCCTTCCCGTCGACCACGCCGTATGTCATGTACCGCGAGTCGAACTGCAGCCCGAACTCAGCGGAAACGA